>CAYLHT010000005.1:0-45401 GCA_964383765.1 uncultured Gammaproteobacteria bacterium
CTGAAAACCCATCCGGACTGGGAAATTTGGAATTTTGATAAGTTAACCTACGCCGGTAACCTGGCGAACCTCAAAGATATTGAGAATGATTCTCATTATCACTTTGTCAAAGGTGACATCGCGGATGCTGGCGCGGTCGCGGAGGTCATGAACAATGGGATCGACACCATCATCAACTTTGCCGCCGAGTCGCACAATAGTTACGCCATCAAAAACCCTACCGCCTTTTTTCAAACCAACGTACTCGGCACGCAGTGCTTGCTTGAGGCAGCTCGACATGCCGGGGTGACGCGTTTTCATCACATTTCAACATGCGAAGTCTACGGGGACTTGCCGCTTGATAGTCAAGAACTTTTTACAGAAGATTCCCCGTATCGACCTCGTACTCCGTATAACGCGTCCAAGGCTGCTTCGGATTTGGCTGTTCGGGCCTATGGAGACACGTTCAAAGTGCCAGTCACTATTTCGAACTGTTCAAATAACTATGGTCCGTATCAATTTCCTGAGAAGCTGATCCCCCTGTTTGTCACCAATCTTCTGGATGGAAAAAAAGTTCCTCTCTACAGACAAAGTCAAAATCGTCGCGAGTGGTTACACGTTGATGATCACTGTCGGGCGATTGATCTGGTGTTGGCTAAAGGCCGAATCGGCGAAACGTATAATATTGGCAGTGGAATTGAAAAAAGTGTTGAAGAAATTACGGCTATCATTCTTCATGAGCTTGGCTTGACGGATGAATGGAAGATGTATGTCGATGATCGGCCCGGACATGATCGTCGCTATTTACTCGATAGTAATAAAATAAGGAAAGAGCTGGGGTGGTCACCGCAAATTGATTTTTCCGATGGCATCAAAGAGACGATTGCTTGGTACAAGAGTCATGAAACGTGGTGGCGGGCGGTCAAATCCCGGCGCCCGGTGGTAGAAGAGGCGTGGGAAGCTCGGTCGGACAATAAAAAAACAGGATCCTAGACCCTGTCATCGAACAACGGTACGAGACGCAACCTGGCCAAGATTCTGGCGATGGCTTGCATCAAGATGTGAGTCAGCTTGAGGCCTAGGCTGCCGGCGATGATGTCACCGCAGATGTTCAGCCATGACTCATGCAGGAAGAACTGGGCGTTGACGAAGCTGTGGAAGAATGGACCGACGAGCGGCCGGTGATCACAGAACCGCAGTAGACCCTCGATTCCTTCCCAGCCCCAGAGCAACGCCACCCCAATGGCCCAGTACCATGCCGGGCGAGTGATGAAGCGTGAGAAGCATAGGATCAGAACCATCCCGAAGGCCAGGCCAAGGAGGACGTGCGTGCCGCTCCATGGCCAATCGAACATCGCCTCGTTGACTTGACCGAAGATCATGCTACCTCCTTGTTAGGGTGCGTGGCCTGGACACTACGGAACGATTCACGTACTGTCAAATGGCCACAGAAAAAGGACAGGTATTGCCTGTCAGGTTTCATCCTCATTTGGTTCCAGATCCTGAACCCACGAGCGGATCCAGCAACGGATCCAAACTAGGGCCAGTAGCCACCCCCACCATGGCATATCTCTCGTCCCTCCCTATGAGTACAACCCATCGGCAAGCTACCCTCACTTTCTAGCACTGTCAAGATGAAAATCCTCGTTCTGGGTGCAAACGGAATGCTCGGACAAGCCATCGTGCAAGGCTGGTCGGAGTTCGATATGGTGGGTTTGGACCGGCCGGAGATCGACATCACGAAACCACAGGAGATAACTCGTGCTTTGGTATCGTACCGCCCAAACCTCGTCGTCAACTGCGCCGCGTATACGGCGGTCGATGATTGTGAAACCCACGAAGCTGAGGCCGACAAAGTAAATGGGACGGCGGTGGGATATATTGCCAAGGCTTGTGAAGCCCAGCGACTTCCCATCATCCACATCAGCACCGACTACGTGTTCGATGGCAAAAAAGAATCAGGCTATGTCGAAACTGATGAACCATTGCAACCGATCAGCGCCTATGGCCGCACGAAGCTCCATGGAGAGCAGCAACTGATGTTGAGCACCAAACGATTCTACTTGGTGCGAACTGCCTGGTTGTACGGTCCAGGAGGGAAAAACTTTGTGCAAACAATGTTGACGCTTGGAACAACGAAGCCAGAACTGAACGTCGTGAATGACCAGCATGGCAAACCAACATTCACCCGCGACTTAGCACAGTTCATGAAAGGGTTGGTGACTGATCGTGCACCGTACGGGGTCTATCACGGGGTGAATGAAGAACCGACCACCTGGTATGACTTTACAGTCGAGATCTTCCGCCAAGCTGGAATTACAACCCCAGTCAAACCGTGCTCAACCCAAGAATTCCCGCGTCCAGCTCAACGACCGGCCTGGTCAATTTTACGGAATACAAAGCGCCCGCCGTTACGTTCTTGGCGCGAGGCTATGCGTGACTATTTGATTGAATTAGGGTATTCTGCGTGATGCCATTCCGAGCTTCGTGAGAGTTTCATGTAGATCTCTCTCTCCGGTCGAGATGACAATATTATGAAAGGCATAATTTTAGCGGGAGGTCTCGGGACGCGCTTACGGCCGTTAACGCTCGTGACCAGTAAGCAACTTTTGCCGGTCTACGACAAGCCCATGATTTGTTATCCGCTTAGCACTCTGATGTTGGCCGGCATCACCGACATAGCAATTATCTCGACCCCTGAGCATCTGCCGCAGTATCGGGCCTTCTTACACGATGGGAAACAACTCGGGATCTCGCTTTCATATATTGAGCAACCCGAACCCGGTGGATTGGCGCAAGCCTTCTTGCTGGCCGAAGATTTTATTGGCGGGCAACCGTCGTGCCTGATTCTTGGCGATAACATTTTTCACAGCGAGGGGTTGGCCACGGTTCTCCAAGCAGCGGCTCGACTCGAAACGGGAGCAAAAATATTTGTCTACCAAGTCAAAGATCCAGAGCGTTACGGAATTGCGGAATTTGATCAGCAGGGGAAGGCGATCAGTTTGGAAGAAAAACCAGCCAAGCCAAAATCAAATTACGCGCTGGCCGGACTGTATTTTGTCGATGGTCGCGCCTCAGCTCTAACCCATCAACTCCAACCCTCCGCGCGAGGGGAGCTTGAAGCGACTGATCTGATGCGAGTGTATCTTGAGAAGGGCGAACTACAGGTCACCGCGCTCAGTCGCGGTACTGCCTGGCTCGATACCGGCACCGCCGCTTCACTCATGGACGCCGGAGTGTTCGTCCACATCTTAGAGCAACGGACTGGCCTGAAAATTGGCTGTCTGGAAGAAGTCGCCTGGCGGATGGGTTATATCGACGACCAACAACTCGGGGTTCTGGCTGAGCAGTTATCGAAATCCGAATACGGGAAATACCTGCAGACGATACTGTCCGAAGGGAAGAGCCGAATTAGTTAACGATCTCATAACTACCCTTCTGATACGTCCAGGAGCCGCCCGGACCGGAAGTGAAAATCACGCTGGCCAGACCGGTCTGGTAAGTGATTTGGCAGTTGTTGTTCAGATGAATTTTTTGAGCCGTGACTTCATTCAAATTGGCGTTATTCGAGATGTCGACAAGCCCGTACGGGGCATACAACACACCAGCCGTAAGATTATTGGAGACGTCAATCGCTTTAGCGCTTAAACTTGGGTCAGCGTTCATGCTAATCAGCATGATATAGTTATCGTTCGGGCAGTCGGTATTTACGGCACAGGCCTGACCGGAATTTTTCCCGCCGCTGCAACGTTGCGGACTGCCAGTACAGCTCGCATAATTCCCGATCAAGTTGCCGCCATTGTTCAAGGTAATTAATCCCTTATTTGCGGGATCACTTGAATCGTCAACTACAATTGTGCCGCTGTTGGTACCATAGCCCGAGGTGAGTTGCAGGGTTGCACCGTTGGTGATAGTAAAATTTCCTTTGACCCAGACGGTGCCGGATAACGTGACGTGACCGTTGTTGGCATCAATCACAACGTCACCCACATATTTTCGGGGACCAACGGTTGATCCGTCGGTGATCGTACACGTTGGCGAACAGGTGGTGGTGCCGCCGGCCGCCGCTTGAGCTTCCATTTGGGTGATTTGGGCGCTGGAGAGCGGGAAGTTCTGGGGTGGTTGGTCGGTAGAATTCGGATGGCAGTGCGTCCCGCTCGATCCGGTACACTGCTCGCTGCCGCCATTGGCTTTTACTCCGCCGGTTGCGAGTTGGTAGTAGGCGTCTTTGCCCACCGTGGTATCGGTCATGATATGACTATACGCATTCCCACCCACGGTCGGAATGTTCAAGGTCGGGTTTTGTCCGCCGACCTTGATACGAAATGCCAGGTCGTAGTTGAGTGCCGTCATACTGTCCGTTGAGCTGCCAACTTTGGTTGTACCCAACGGATAGGTTGTATCATCAACGCTACGAACGGTCGTCCAGTACTTACTACTATTCGATGAACTAATCTGCAGCACGAGCCAGTACGTCGTGTTCGGTAAGAGAATCGTGTTCGGGGAAAAGAGCTGGTTTGTCCAACCATTCTCCCAGCCAGCCGGACTGTCGTTGGGAATACTGACATTCACGACTTGTCCGCTGCCGGACAAATCCGTACCCGGATTACCCGCGTTGTCTGAATAGATGTAGAGCGTGATGGTTGAGGTGGGTGAATTGTGTTTAGCGAGTTTTAGATCGAAGCTATAGACAGTGTCATTCACTCCGGACACAAAACTTTGGGCGAGGTACTGAGTCGAACTAGCGTCACCGAAGTTCTTGGTGTACAGCGGACTGACGGCCGGGTCAGCCGATTGATCGGTACTCGGACTACTGACCGCCAAGACGGCATCACCAGTCAGTGAAGAACCATTCGTCCCGATGATCGAACCATTGGTGTAGGCGTTCCCGTTGATCTTGGCATTGTTATCGAGACTAATCCCGCCCTCACCCGCCTGAACGCCGTACTGAAATGAAGTTGAGGTAGTACTGGTTGTCAACGTGACTTGTAATTGTTTCGTGCTAGTTCCGAGAAACCCCTTGACTGAACCGGTGACTTCAATCGTGCGGCTATTACCGCTCCCTGAGACCGTCGACGAAAACGTGCCGTTACCAACGGCGATGTTTGACTCGCCTGTAAAGTTCGGGTTGCCGGGGCAGTCAGTCGTATTCCCAGGGTTGTTCAGACAAAACACCGCTTTTTCAATTCCCGACTCGGCGACTTGAATCGCGCCCTGAGTGTTGACTTGGTAGCTCGTCGTTTGGGTATGGTAGGTCGATCGACCCAGCAAGGCGAGGACGACAATCGAAATCGCCGCCAAAAAAACAATCGACAGAACGAGATTTTGTCCGGAGGGGCGGCGAAAATTAGGGATGGTTGCGAAGCGTAGCATAGAGGATCGCGGGTTGGAGGAACGTCCGTTGATTCGTCGTTGAGCCAACTATCGTGACGACGGTGACTGCAGTCGACTGGGTTGGATCATCGGTAGTATAGCGAAAGTAGATATCGCTGACACTCGTCATTAATAACGTCGTACCGGACGGACGGCTACTGCTCGGATCGGGAGCGCTGATGGCGGTGAGTTGTCCACTCGCACTATTCAAGGTGACCGCCACTGTATCGACCGTCGAAGCTGACGGTTGTCCGGCCACCAAACTCGGTAGCGTTATGACCAAGGTGGTTGAACTGGTCGTATACAGAGTGCCACCCACGGTGGCGCTCGACAAGATAGCTTTACCCTGACGCAGGGTTGCATCCAAATTTGCAAAGAGTCGTGTCGCCTGGTCGCCGACGAGGATGCGCGATTGTTCCGCCCGGTTGAACTGGTTCACCCCGACAAACACATTCACGACCACCAGCGTCAGGAGAGCCACCACCAACAAACTAATGATAACTTCGAAGATCGTGAAGCCAGCCCGATCGTGGCGCCGTAGTCTCACCCAGTCTCGTGAACGGACTGTCATAGACCGACTCCGCTTTTCCCAATCAAGGCCGTCGTAGAGTATTTGGCCGTACCGGCGGCTCCTCGCCATGATACCGTGATCACCGCT
The DNA here is from genome assembly GCA_964383765.1 of uncultured Gammaproteobacteria bacterium. Taxonomy (GTDB): domain Bacteria; phylum Patescibacteriota; class Patescibacteriia; order SBBC01; family CAIJZX01; genus CAYLHT01. The sequence continues at coordinate 6,011 of CAYLHT010000005.1, forward strand.
TGCTTGAGCGTGGTGCTGTTCGTGTTGGGATATGAGGTTAAGGTCAAGACCCCATTATCGTCCAATACATTCGCGGTCGAATCAGGCAAATCGTTCAAGCTTAAACGAATCCAGGCCGTCGGCAAGCGAGACGAACCTTCAAACGTCCAACTCGAGCTTGAGCTCGTCACAGTTTGGACATCATCCACCTCGGCATGGACCCCACCCCAACCATACAGAGCGGCCGCACCGGCTTTAAAGGTGGTATCACCAATGGTTCCGCCGTCTTGTTGCGTCCCGTTGAGGTATACCTTGATCGTCGCCGAAGCCGCCGGATCGAGCGCAATCTTGAGATTGTTCCAGGTTCCGGTCGAAAAACTCGGCGTGATAGACGACCACAAAATACTGACAGTACCGCCGCTGACTTTTTCGACGACAATATTTTGGGTCCCGCCGCTGGTACTGTCCAGGTCGGTGCTGCTGGCCGCCAGACGTAATCGATAGCCATTGTTTTTATCACTGGCCTGGAACCAATACCCAATCGCCCAACCGTTCGGGCTGTCACTCATCACTTGCCAATCGGCTTGCAGGGTCGCGGTACTGTAGGCGCCGGAAGGGAAGAGTAAACGAGCGGATGGCTGGCCACTGAAACCGCTTGACCCGGCAACGTCCAACACATTTGCTCCGCAATGTTTTCCGTTGGTGGCCGGTGGGCAAGGAGAGCTGGTGGTATCGAGGTTCGCAGGATCCGAAGCGATCTGCCACCGGCCGGCATTCGACAAGACGCCAATGAAGTTACCATTGGATTGGTTTGCTAGGGTGCCGACATCGCGTTGCCGAAGTGCGGTTATTTCTTCGTCCGCAATCGCCGCGGCCTCGGCCCGAAATGCAACGCGTCGGTTGACCTCTCTGACATTGACGACGCCGGCATACAAAATCACCATGATGGCAATCACTGCTAAACTCAAGACTGAATCAAGCAGAGTGAAGCCGTAATGGGCTGTACGTTTATACATGTTCGCTCCGAGATCAGTGTATCAAGCGAGCTGATTCATGTCGACCATTGAAGAGGACGGGGAATTTTGCTAGCGTGAGGATCGAGCCGAGGTGGCGGAACTGGCATACGCGTCAGCCTTACCTGCCCGCCGGACTGGCCAATAAACATGAGAACACGTATCTTGTTATGTCCTGCTGGAGTGGCGGAACTGGCATACGCGTCAGCCTTAGGAGCTGATGCCCGCAAGGGCTTGAGAGTTCAAATCTCTCCTCCAGCACCGTTCAAATAATCTCATAACGTCCGGCCAGGCAGGCGGGGGAGCTGGCCCCCGCCAGGGGTCGAGGCCGAACGAGCCAAGCTCGAAGCGAGTAAACTGCTTTACTCGCGACGGCCGAGACGGGCCGAGCACTTGCGCCAGTGGCGCGAGAGCGCAGGCCCAGGCCCGAGCTCCAACCACGAGGAGCGAGGGCGAATCCTCTCCTCGGCACCGCCCATAGCATTCCAGCTGAGTTGGGTAAGTTTGGACCAGCAAAACCGTCACATAGATACAGTATTTACCCACTTAATGGAGGGCTGCTTATGGATACGACCACGTCTCCTAATCGTTCAATCGAAGAAGAAACTCAGTCACAAGGTCAGGCTGGACGACAAACCATGCGGACCAAACGCGCCGAAGGCCCAACCCAAGTTTCTCAGGAAGTCCAGTCTGCTGTTTCGACGCCGAGTGGTTCCAGTCAACGTGTTGAACAGAGCGTTGGTATGTCACCGGCCGCCGCGCACGAATATACCCGCAAGAAAAATATTTTCCGCACCTATCAAGGCTTGTGGTACGTCCTCGGGTTGGTTGAAATTCTACTGGCATTCCGGTTCTTCCTGAAACTCACCGGTGCCAACCCACACAGCGGTTTCGCCAGCTTCATCTACGGCATCACGTTACCGTTCGCTGGCCCGTTCCTTGGTACCTTCCGAGCGAGCCAGACACAGGGAGCTGAAACCGCCGGGTTTTTCGAATGGTCAACCCTGCTGGCGGCGTTGGTCTATGCCTTGGTGGTCTGGGGAATTGTGAAGTTGGTGCAGTTCAGTAAACCAACCAATCCGGAAGAAGTCGAACGCGGTGTAGCCCAGACCTAGCTTGACAGGTTAGGAGGATAGGAATAGACTACTGACATAGACAAATTTTGATGGCTCCCCGCAAAGGGAGCTGTCATGTTTTTACGCACAATTTCAGGGGTGCTGTTGATTAGTCTGGTTTCACTTGGTCTGCCATTTGGGGGTCGAACTCAAGCGGATGGGCCAACCGTGGTGATCAACGAATTGATGTGGATGGGCTCGTCCGCCTCGAGTGCCGATGAGTGGATTGAGTTACGGAATTTATCCGACCAAGCGGTGGATCTGTCTGGTTGGCAACTGACGAGAAAAAGTAGCGGGGTCGAAGTCGCCATGTTAACTATTCCTACCGGAAAGAGTATTCCGGCTTCGGGGTATTTCCTGATCAGTAATTTTGCAGCTACGAATAGCAGCTCAGTCCTGAATACGCCACCGGATGTGGTTGACACTGCAGTCTCATTGGTGAACTCGGCGCTGCAAGTGAAACTCTATGATGCCAGTCATAATTTGATCGACACCGCCGATGATGGTGTCGGAAATCCACTAGCGGGTGAGCTGGATACAACCGCGAAACACTATGCGGCGATGGAACGTAATCCCAATCCTGGTGACGGTACGCTAGCTCTAAATTGGCACACCGCATCGCGCGGAATAGGATTCGATGATACGAAAACAGAGCTCGGAACGCCCGGCAGCGTCAACTCGAACGGGTTGCCAACTGCAAACGCTGGTCCAGATATGAGCGGAATCGTTGGCCAAGCCGTCAATTTCGACGGCAGTGATTCGAGTGATCCGGAATCACAACCACTGACCTACTTGTGGGATTTTGGAGACACCACCACCGGGACTGGTGCAGCACCGCAACACGTGTACGCCGCGGCCGGCGCGTACACCGTCACACTGACAGTCAACGATGGTTTTGATTCCGCCAACGATACACTCAGGGTAACTGTTACGACTGCGCCGGCCGCGGCTCCGGTGACGATCAATGTTACTGTACCACCCCCTGCCCCCTCCTTGGATCAGGAGGGGAACGTGAGCTGTCGAGGCTTGCGGTTGTCTGAGGTGTATCCAAACCCCCCGGGCGTCGACAACGACGAGTTCATTGAACTCCAGAACCTTGGCGATGAAGAGGTTAATCCGACTGGGTGTACTGTCAGCACCAGCGCAACGAAAGTCTACAAACTCAGCGGCACAAATATCGCCGTTGGTGCGTTCCTCAATTTACCAAAATCACAAACCAAATTAACGCTGACAAATACTGGCGGCACGGTGCGATTGTTGGATGTGGACGGCACTGAACTTGATCGAGTGAGTTACTCAACCGCCAAAGAAGGCGCGAGCTACGCCGTAATAAACAATTCGTGGCAATGGACCGCCCAGCCAACACCTGGTCAAACCAATGTCGCAGTATTGATGGCTGCGGCTAAAACTACGACGGCGAAGAAAGCAGCAACTAGTGGCCAAAAAACAACTAAGAAAAAATCTACGGCCAAGCCTAAACCGCCAGCCCAGACGGTAACGATCGCTGAGGTTCAACAACTTGATTCGGGTGATCGAGTTGTGATCGAAGGTGTGGTCACCAGCAATGTTGGCGCGCTCGGTTCGACGCTGACCACGCTGCAATCGGATGCTGGCAGCGTGATGTTGACGATTCCGAATGGTGAACCGCCGATTCAGATTGGTCAAGGGATTCGTATAACCGGAACAGTCAGATTGTACCAAGGCCGGCGTCGAGTCGCGGTTGAGACTCATGGTGTCAAAGCTCTGTCGACGAGCCAGTCGGTTCCAGTCCAAACACTTGCCACCGATGACGTTGGCGGCGATCAAGCAGATGAACTTGTGCATGTACATGGCACGGTTGCGGTGGCTAGTGGAAATCATATCGATGTTGACGACGGCAGCGGTCCAGTGACCGTCTACATTAAATCTTCAACCGGAATTATCCGTCCGAAAGTCAAAATGGGAGATACAATGGATGTGACTGGAATTGTGGGCGCGAGTTCATCTGGGATTCGGGTTTTGCCACGCAGTCAGGATGACATTCATGTGGAGCGTGTGCTGGGAGCCGCGACAACAACGCCAGCGCAAACCGTAACTGTGCCGACCAGTTCATCGAAGCAGACGTTGTGGTATTGGGTGTTTGTCGCACTGGGAGGACTTGGGGCAGGAGCAAAGCCACTTTGGAAAAAATGGCAGGAGATGAAGTCATGAGTTTCGAATATTCCTACTGGGTGTACATCTTATTGTGTTCTGATCGTTCGTATTATGTTGGTGTGACGAGTGACTTAGAGGCCAGGCTTTGGGGGCATCAAGAAGGTTTAGTGAAAGGCTATACGAAAAATCGACGTCCAGTGGAACTTGTTTATTCAGAGGAGACGAATGATATCGGAGCCGCACTATTTCGTGAAAAGCAGATTAAGGGATGGCGCCGAGTAAAGAAAGAAGCGCTTATTCGAGGCGATACAACATTGCACGATCTCAGCCAGGGGAGAGGCCATTGGCATCGTCGATGGAAAGGTGGGCGAGGGAAGAGATTGGATTTGTCATGGTGAGCTCGCCGCGTTGCGCGGCGGATCGGACCCGCAGAGCGGGGACGAGCGCCGAACCATGACGACGAAACTTCTCAGCAGTTTTCAACGCCATCCCTCGACGCCCGTCTTTTGCTCTCGCAAAATCCGGTCCGCGCTATGAGCGCGGGCTCGGGATGACAAAAAATAAAAACCCGCGACCGTGATGGAGGCGGGGTGCAGAGTAGCTTCGCTACTGCCACGATCGGAGCCCAAGCAGCAGCAGGAACACGGTGCCGAGGGCGGCGTAGAAGACGACGGCTCTCCGAGCGGCGATGTAGCCGACCTTGCCCAGACAGCCGGCAAAGGCGACCAGTACAATCGCACCCGTGAAGATCATGGCGACAAAGAGCAACCAGGCGCTAGCGTTCTCACTCATCCCTTCTGACGGTGCGACGACGGGTGTGTCCATGGTTGTCATACAGTCCTCCACTCGAGTAGGAACAACAATTTCCACCGGATAGGGCCTTTTTAGGCTACATCTTTGAATCTGTCAAGCCATGATACACTGTCGATATGTCTCCAAAGCAAAAACTCTTGATCATCGATGGCAATGCGTTAATTCATCGCAGCTTTCACGCGCTGCCGCCGCTGACGAACAATAAGGGTGAAATGGTGCAGGCGGTGTTTGGATTTACGACGACATTGCTGAAAGCCTGGAAAGATCTGAAACCAACGCACATTGTGGCTACGTTTGATTTGGAAGGCGGCACGTTCCGTGATGAACTCTACGATCAGTATAAAGCCACCCGCCAAAAAGCGCCGGACGAATTGTACGCGCAGATTCCGTTGGTCAAGGAGCTCGTTCGGAGTTTTAACATTCCGGTGGCTGAGAAAAAAGGCTTTGAAGCTGATGATGTGATCGGCACAATCACTAAGAAAGTCAAAGGGATTGAGAAAATTATTTTGACCGGCGATATGGACTCAATGCAGTTGGTTGACGCCTCAACCAAAGTGTACACATTCCGAAAAGGTTTGAGCGATACGTTTGTCTACAATCCAGACGCGGTCAAAGAACGATTCGGACTGCGGCCTGACCAAATTATTGATTATAAAGCCCTGCGCGGCGACACTTCGGACAATATCCCGGGTGTGAAAGGGATCGGCGAAAAAACCGCGACTGAACTTTTGCAAAAATTTGAAACGCTTGAAGATCTCTACACAGCCTTAGCCGACGATTCGAAAAAAGCACAGAGCATCAAACCCGGTGTACGCGAAAAATTGTTAGCGCACAAAAAAGACGCCTTCTTATCTCAAAAACTCGCCACGATTGAACGGAATGTACCGATTGAATTTGATGTTGATGACGCCGCCGTAAAACATTACGACCGGAATAAGGTGGTAACGATGTTCCAAGACCTGAATTTTAAGTCTTTGCTCAACAAATTACCCGACGTGGAAGGAAAAGTTGGGAAACAAGCGGCGTTACACTTTGATTTAGCCGCGCCGGCTCCGAAAAAAGCCGGACACGACTATACTGTGGTGAATGATGACGCGACATGGGAGAAATTCCTGGCTGAGCTGAAACAACAAAAAGTATTCGCAGTTGATACGGAAACGACTGCGCTGGAACCGTGGGATGCAAAGCTCCTCGGCCTAAGTTTTTCATGGGAAAAGGGGACTGGTTGGTATGTGGTCGCGAAAGATGAATGGATGGACGATCTCCGGAAGATTTTGGAAGATCCGAACGTTGAAAAAGTCGGCCATAACATGAAGTACGATGCCGAAATCTTGAAAGTGAATGGGATTGATTTGGATCCGCTGTCGTTCGACACAATGTTAGCATCCTACATTTTGAATCCAACCACCCGGCAACATTCGCTTGACGCTTTAGCGTTTGCCGAATTTGGGTATGAAATGATGCCGATTGAGGCGTTGATCGGTCCGCGGAGCAAAAAACAGTTATCGATGGAAGACGTGCCAGTTGAAAAAGTGGGGTGGTATTCGAGCGAAGACGCGGATTTTACCTGGCGGCTTTACGAAAAGTTAAAATTGCGAATTGAGAAGGAAGGGAATATTGGTCTATTTCATGAGATCGAAATGCCGACCGCCAAAGTTTTAGTCGACATGGAGTTGACCGGTATTAAAATCGATACGGAGTTTCTTGCGGAGATGTCCAAAAAACAACATGCTGAACTCAAGAAAGTTGAGCAAAAAATATACAAACAAGCCGGCCAAGAATTTAACATCAGCTCGCCGATTCAGTTGAAAGAAATCCTTTTCGAAAAGCTCAAGATTTCAACCGAGGGCTTAGGAAAAACGAAAACCGGAGTATCAACGGCTGCGGCCGAATTGGAAAAAATGAAAGATGCTCATCCGATTATTCCGCTGATTGGCCAACAGCGTGAAATTTCGAAACTCTTGTCGACCTACATTGATGCGCTCCCAGAAATGGTCAACGGCAAAACCGGTCGGATTCATACGGACTACAATCAAGCCGTAGCCGCGACTGGGCGGTTGTCGTCCAACAACCCCAACCTCCAAAATATTCCCATCCGGACAGAACTCGGTGCGGAAATCCGTAAAGCCTTTATAGCTGATCGCGGTAAACGCTTAATCTCGGCTGACTATTCGCAAATTGAACTGCGCATCATTGCCTCGATGGCCAAGGACGAATCAATGATCGCTTCGTTCAAAAAAGGCGAAGACATTCACGCTCGGACGGCCGCGAACATTAACGGCGTCGCGCTGGATAAGGTCACGCACCAAATGCGGCGGGCAGCCAAAGCCGTGAATTTCGGGATTATTTATGGACTAGGCTACGTTGGCTTGTCGCAAGCTGAGGGAATCACTCGCGAAGCTGCGAAAGAATTCATCGAAAAGTATTTTCAGATTCACAAAAACATCAAAGCCTGGATCGATAACACCAAGAAACTGGCGCACGACAAAGGTTACGTTGAAACATTGTTTGGCCGGCGCCGCTACTTCCCGGAAATAAATTCATCGAATGGATTACTCGTGTCCTCAGCCGAACGACAAGCTGTGAACTCACCAATTCAAGGCACAGCCGCCGATTTAATGAAGCTCGCCATGATTCATGTGCATGCTGGACTATCGAAAGTCAGTAAGGAATCAAAGTTATTGCTGCAGGTACACGACGAACTTGTTGTTGAAGTGCCGATTGACGATGTCGATAAAGTTTCCGCCTTCCTGAAAAGGACGATGGAGAATGTGTACAAGCTGAACGTGCCGATTGAAGTCGGGATTGGGGTCGGGAAGAACTGGGGGGAGACGAAGTGATGGCAGCACCAAAAATATTCATCGCGCTGAAAGCATTTGTTCGCTACCAAGGGAAAATTTTGATTGTGCGGGAGTCGTCGAAATACCTGGATGGGACGAACACCAACAAATATGATGTGCCAGGCGGTCGCTTACAGCCGGGAGAAGTTTGGTCTGAGGCCCTCATTCGAGAAGTGCAAGAAGAAACCGGGTTAACGGTGACATTAAATCGTCCATTTGCGATGGGTGAATGGCATCCGACCGTGCGTGGCGAACATTGGCAGGTGGTTGCAACCTTCGTCATCGCCGATGCCCTGAGTAACGATGTTCATCTGAGTCCCGATCATGATGATTTTCAATGGATAAATCCGGCTGAGTTCCGAGCGCATCAACTCATCGATAATTTACTGCCTGTATTTGAGAGCTATAATAAACTTACGACAAAATGAAACGCGTCATTATTGTTCATGGTTGGGACGGCTTTCCAGAAGAAGGGTGGTTTCCTTGGTTGAAGAAAGAACTTGAGGCTCAAGGGCTGACAGTAATCGTTCCGCAGTTGCCTGATGCAGAGCTGCCTCGCATAGAAAAATGGGTTCCAGCGCTTGAACAAGCCGTTGGCAAAGTTGATCCTGAAACATTTTTTGTCGGCCATAGCATGGGGTGTCAAACAATCGCTCGAGTTCTCGAAAAACTACCCGTGGACCAGATCGCAGGTGGTGCGGTTTTTGTCGCGGGATTTTTCAAGCGCTTGAGTGGTTTGGAAAATGATCCCGATGTTCAAGCCACCGATCGACACTGGCTAACCACCCCACCTGACTTGTCAAAAGTAAAAACACACCTTAAGTCGAGTATCGCGATTTTTTCGGACGATGATCCATGGGTGCCGCTGGATAATCAGGATGATTTTCGAGACAAACTTGGGTCTGAGATCATCATCGAGCACCAGATGAAACATTTCAGTGGGACGACGGGAACAGTTCAATTGCCTGTCGTGCTCGACGCAGTTCTGAAGTTAAGTAAGGATAACTCTTGAAAAAAGTCGTTTGGCCTTTAGTTATTGCAATCGTTCTCCTGGCTGGAGGATATGTTTGGTTTCGTTACCTACGATTTGTGCCGGTTAGTGTGACAACCACGAATACAATCGAGACAAACAGGACTGCGAATGTGAATACACCGACGAATGCCAATCTCAACCCGAACAATGACCCGGTTATCTATGCAGTTGGAGACATTGCTGACTGTGATGAAACTGGTGATGAGGCAGTAGCCGAGTTACTCAGCGTCACAACCGGACCAATTTTGACCCTGGGCGACACAGTTTATCCGGATGGCACAGTCAAGCAATTTCGAGATTGCTTTGATCCTGCGTGGGGACAACTAAAATCTCGCATTAAACCTGTTCCGGGCAATCATGATTACGCGGTGGGCAAGGCTGAAGGCTATTACGGATATTTTGGCTCTGCCGCTGGTGATCCGACCAAAGGCTACTACAGCTATGACATCGGTGAATGGCATATGATTGCACTCAATGCGAATTGTTGGGCGATTGGGGGATGCGAAAAAGATTCACCGATGATAAAATGGCTTGAAGCTGATTTAGCAAGTCACCCAAGCACTTGCACGTTAGCGTATTATCATCAGCCACGGTGGAGCTCCGGCGCGCACAGCAACAACGCGACCTACCAAACGTTGTGGGCGACACTAGTGAATGGCGGAGTTGATGTCGTGCTGAATGGCCATGATCACGATTATGAGCGATTTGCGCTGATGAATGCGAGTGGGGCTATCGATACCGAAAACGGCACCCGGGAATTCGTGGTTGGGACTGGCGGAAAGTCAGAGTATGGATTTTTCATCGTCCAACCAGCCAGCCAAGCCCGCTACAACCAAGGTTTCGGAGTCTTGGGTATGACGCTGCACTCAACCGGCTATGATTGGCAGTTCCAAGCGGTGCCCGGCGGCGTGGTCAAGGACAGTGGACAACAGGCTTGTCACTAAAACCGAACGTGGTAATATTTTTTTGCTTTATCCACTAAGCCGATGACCATGCAGGAAAAAGGAAAACCGGGCGGTCCCGAGAAGTTTACTCCAGACGAGGAAATGGCAGCGGGCGCCCCAGCCACGCCCGAAGATGAAGTGGGCGAAAAGGGCGAAGGCGACGAATGGATTCATACCGGGAAAAGCTCCGACGAACAAAAGGAAAGTCAAGAATAACTAAAAGATCGTTATGGACGACGGAATGAATGACGACCTACAGGATGATTTGACGGAAAAAGACAAAGAAGAAAAGGATGAGGAGTTGGAGGATGACGATGATATGAAAGAGGAAGGTTCGGAAGAGGTGGATGAGGAAGATGGTGACGACGGAATGGAGGAATAATTGAATCAAAACCACGAGCCCGCCAGATAATGGCGGGTTTTGTGATTATTCGATATGAAAGTGTAACCACCCTCCGCTTCGCCGCTCAACCTCGGTGATGCTCGGTTGGCTTGCTTGCTCCTCCTTAAGCAAGGGGGGAGTTTTAAAAAAGCCCCTAGCTCTAGGCGGCTTGCGATCGTTGGAGGACCCGTGGTGTCACGGAGGAGACCACTGTCGGTCCGAGCCCCATACTGTAGGGCAGATCGGAAAGCTAGAGCTAGGGATGGTTGTACTGCTGTACTGGGGGAGCGGTGGGGTGACCCACCTACTCGTACTCGACGCCTGGCAAGCTCAGATTGATCATCATGATCGTTCTGCTCCTTGCGGAGAAGGTTCTTGCCACATCGTTGCACACCACATCCTCGGCTGAAGCCCCGCAAAGGGTGGCTGGGCATTGGATGCGGTACTATCAAGACTAGCATGGCTAGCGTTGACCGTCTAGGTATGATTTGAAAATAACAATCGCTCACCAAAAGAAAAACGTGACCGCCCCTAGGGGAGGTCACGATTGCGAGCGACACCACCGGCCGAGCCGGTCACGATCGCGTTGTAGTCGACGCCGGGCCCGACTCCGTTCTGGTTGAGCTGATCCCGGCTATGCAAGCCGTGACAGAACGGAATGGTGCGATCGAGGTCGCGGTGCGTGGGCGGGCTGGGCTTGGATCTCGGCGGAATGACTCCGCGCAAGGCCATCATGCGTCGGTGCTCTGCGAGCAAGTTATCCGAGCTGTCCATCGGATTGACCTCCGTGTGCAAGGACGAGGAGCGTTGAACCTCGGAACGTCAATCACCCTAGACGATTTTCCTCAATTTGTCAACCCCGTTAGAGGCGGGCAGATACTTTGTTCAAACTGAAACTACTAGTTATGGCTCAGTTTTGCTTCTTTTGATCGAGAACTATATTGGTTCCGCCTCTAACGGGGTCAACCCTGAACGTATGCGGATCATGCTATGATGCAGGTGTTATGGTCATTCTTCTGACTGGTCCAGATCTCTACCGCTCGCACCAACGCTTGCGCCAACTTCGGCAAGCCTTCATTGAGAAATACGATCCCAAAGGTTTCGCAACAACGACGCTGTCAGCCGCCGCTGTCACTCCGGCTGAACTTCGAACGGCCGTGACCACCGGTGGATTGTTTGCCCAGCGGCGCTTTGTGGCGATTGATGACTATGCGGCTGGTAGCCAAGTTTCTCCTGATGAACTGCGTGAGATTCTGAAACCGGTGGCAACGGACGAACAGGTGATCGTGGTGGTGCGACAGTTACCAGAAAAAAAATCAACACGCGCTGGGCGTCCAACGAAAACCACGAGTGCTAAAAGCGAATTGACGATTCCGAAAGCCAAGCTCGAAAAATTTCCAAAACTCAGTGAAGCGCAAGCTGTGTCCTGGTTGGTGGCAGAAGCCAAACAACGGGGAGGCGCGATCACGCGGCCGGCGGCCGAACGCCTGGTGTTCGCTTGCCAAGGAGATTCTTGGCGCATGAGTACTGAGTTAGATAAATTACTAGCCTATGGCAGCGGGAAAACCATTGTTCCTGAGATGGTTGATACTATGGTCACCTCGCCATTCGAATCGAACGTGTTTGCCTTGACCGATGCGGTTGGCCAACGTCAAAGCGCCAAGGCGGTTGCGCTTCTGCATCGGGAATTACTGGCCGGGACACACCCGCTGATGCTGATCGCGACGCTGGCGAGCCATATCCGCAACCTGATGATGGTGCAAGCGGCGAGTGATGGACAGTCTACTCCGGCGGCGATTGCCAAGCGCACGAATATTCACCCGTACGTCGTGCAAAAAAGCCTGGCTCAAGTTCAACGATTCTCTCCTGATGAACTAAAGTCCTGGCACCATCACCTGGCCGACATGGACATCACGCTCAAATCGACTCGACTAGACGCCGAGACGCTGTTCGATCTGCTCTTGGTTGGAAAAACCTAACGCTTGGTTTTATTCCAACGCTGCATCAGCCGGGATTTCTTGCGGGCGGCGGTGTTGCGGGTGACGACTTTGTGCTGAGCGGCCTTGTCCCAACCCTTCACGAGTTGCAACGTTAAAGATTTTGCCTGATCGAGTTCGTTGGCGGTATAGGCTTTGCGTAACTGCACGCTCAACTTCTTGAGCTGAGTTTTGACGGCGGAGTTTCGAGCGCGGGCTTTCAGATTTTGACGGAGTGCCTTAGCGGCAGCGGTGGTGACGGGCATGGTTGAAGAAGTAGAAAGGGAGAAGTAAAAAGTAGACAGTAAAAAAGGCAGGCGGAGTGTAGCATGGGGTTTGGGGATTGACAAGGCTGGTGAGCAAAAACTGTCGGGCGTATACTGGGGTGTGTGGTGCTGATTGGTGCTGACCGCACCTGACTGTGAGGTCCCCCCTCCAGTTGTCGACAGGGAATGCTGCCTAGGTTTGTACCTCCCCCAGTGCCTATCTACCCCAGCACGGTTGTCGGGCACAGACATCAGCACCTTTTTCTGTATTCTGTTCATACGACTTGACTCGACCCCAAGTTTCTTGTGAACCGTGGGGCCGATTTGACGTCAAAAAAGTGGGGGAGTAGGGTGGGGTGTAGACAGCCCAAACCCGGGATTTTCTCTGGTTTTTCGCAAACGGGTTGGGCAACGGCTGGTTGTTTGACAACCCGCGTTCATCAAACCAAAGACAAAAGAAAATGAGGGACGCAGGTCCCTTGTGTTGGTATAGAGCACTCCTATCTCACTCTCTTCCCCCCTTGCCGTCATGACATGGCTACGCACGCAAGTGTGTGGTCGAACCAACTCATTCAGTGAATGAGCTTGACAGGAGGTCCCCGTGAAGTGGATGTTCATGCTGTTGTTGATCGCGGTTCCCGGCAGCGCTCTTGCGCAGCCGGCGACCATCACGCCGATGGATACGGTTGGAACGGGACAGGTGGTCTACTTCGGCCATCAGCTCCAACCGCCGTACATCATCGGGACTGACCACCAGATGGTCTACCTCCGCTGCCCGGCCGATTCGGCTTGTCAGCGCGAGAACATCGGGTGGATGCCGTGGCAACCGAATGAAGCGGCCCAACTCCGCGGACCCAAGGCTTCCCTGTCACCCCTGGACCGGTTGCTCGATAGCATCCGGACAGTGGCGGCGATCGAGGGCCTACACGAGCAAGCGGAAGCCCGACGTCGAGCGGCAGTGCTGAATGCTCGACCGGATCTCGTCGACTCGGCCCAGGTCTATGTGAATAACCAGGGCGCGGGCGTGTTGATCTACCCCCGGGGGAGCGCTATTCCCTTGGGATCGTCGTCGGAGCCAACTGCCCAGATGTTTCCGGCCCGAACCAGGCTGGATATCGTCAAGCAGCGGGCCAGGTCGATCATCAACACTTTGCGACTGGGATGCCTGCTCGTCGTTGACAACGGCGTGCAACTCAGCGGCCTGGGTGTGACAGCGGATCTCCTCGCGGCCAAGCTGGATGCCGTTCGGGTCGATCGTCACGCCTCAACGGATCTGGATGAAACCGTGGTCCAACGTCTGCGGCAGCCGTTGCCCTTGGCACAGATCATTCAGGGAGGGCACTGATCATGCGCCCCGGGCTGGTGGCGATGATCGTGGTTATGGCCTGGTTGGGATCGACCCCGGCCAGCGCCCAGACCGGCAACACACCCTCGCCAAATCGCGCCCTTCAGCTCGAACCGATTGCCGGTGAACTCGGCACCGCGTTCGACTCGATGGTCGTGGTGGCTCAGCGCAGCGGGTACATCGTGACGCAACGGATCGACTGGAACACGGGCAGCGGCGGAGGCTACCGGCTGACCACCTTGAAGAGCGATCTTCAAACGGGGTACGGCTTGTGGGCCCAGACCGGCCATGGGTTTCAGAGCAGTGAGTCAGCGTCGAACGGACAGTGGGGATTCACGGCCGAAGTCTGGCTCAGCCAGACGGATGCTACTAACGCGGCCACGAACTACCGCAACAACGGGACGTTCGCAGCCGGGGATTTCTTCGTTCAGGAGATCACCGGCGGTCCGTTACATGCTTGGGCGTTGTGTCCGACCAGCGCTTTCCTCGGCAAGTACTGCCATCTGGAAGAGATGTTGGTCTACGACGCGACCTGTTCGAGCCTGAACTATGCCGATGGCTGGAAGGATGCGGTCACCGGCATTCCCGCTCGGGCGGTGCTTGGATATCAGGATGTCTGTGTCATTTCCGGGGCCGAATGCTCGGGCATGCAAGATATCTTCGACATCTGGGGCAACCTGAATGGCATGCGAGGGAATGGGTATTGCTCGCTTGGCCAGGCCTACAACGAGCGGTGCTACAACTCGAACCTTCGGGTGAAGAGCGGGAGCAATCTGCAGACCTGGTTGGCACCCACGATTGACGTGAATGCCAGTACGCTGCCCACGATGATCGATCATCGGACAACAGCGCACGTGGTGTTCCGGACGGCGATGGATACCAACATGTCTCCCTCGGACTTCGTCTTGGGGACGCCGGCGACCCGCGCCTACAATCCGCACTGGACCTCGCCGACCGAGATACAATTTGACGTGGTCGGCCGGCGGCAGGACTATGGGGATTTGTGGGTCTATGCCTACAACCCGAACTCCTCCCCAGTCTTCCCAGGTGCCCGATCGGCTGGTTGGATTCCCATGGATGGAAACGGCCAGGGCTACACCGGTAATCCATTCGGCTGGACCTGCAGCTCGCATTACGTCGACACGAATCCCGGGTCCCGAGTATACCTGTTCTCGGTCACGTGGGATGGCAGCGATGTTCGGGTGGCGTGGTCAGCCGATCAAGAAGACACGACCAGCCGATACCTGGTCACGTACGCTCCGGATTGGAACGGAACGTTCTTGCCAGTCACCGACGTCGCAGTCGGTACGGGTACGTACATGATGACCGTGCCGAATGGGGCCGAAGGAATCTACCGGCTTCAGGAGGTGGAAAAGGATGGAACGGTTGTCGACCTGGACGGAGATCCGGTCGGACCACCGACCACCATTTCCAACCTGATTCCGGCGCCCACCAAGCACGACGCTTGGCGGGCAGATTCACTGATGTCCATGTCGACCAACATGGCGCAGATGATGCAGACGAATCAACTCTACACCATCTTCACCCCGCGGTTCTTGACGTGCCCGGCCAACAACCAGCGGGACTTCTGGAACGCGGTCGGGCTGCCAACTCAGGTTAAGGTGATTGAGGACTTGGGTGGAATGACGGCCATCAAACCGTACATCACTGCCCATCCCGAGATCACCTCAGTTCTGTTCTACGGTGACGGCACCATGGCCAAGGACGTCAACGGGGCCGATATCTGGGATCGGACTGATCAGTGGAATACCATGGGGTTCGGTCCGAAGCCGAACCGGAACCTCCGGCTCGACCACGGCCAGATCGGTCTGTATTACACAGTCGATCCCGATTCGCAATCGATGGGCGTGTCGTACTTCACGCGCAGCATCGGTTCGCCCTTCCCGTACGTCGATCGCAACAATAACGGCAAGCCGGACGACGGCATCCGTTGGGGGGTCGCGCCCGTCGGTGACACCCTCATGGCCTGGGCGTTCAACTACAAGACGCAGAATGCCTGGTTCCAATGGGTGACGCCGGGTGTCGGTTTGTGGTCATTCCTTCGCGGCGGGACCAACGAGGAATGGAACTTCGTCAAGCAGATCGGCGATTCGCTGCAGCGCGACCTGTCGCCTTGGCAGGTGCCGTCGACGATTCGGGATTGGTTCCCGGCGCCGATGACGACGCAGCAACGACTGACGTTGCCCGTCAACGCGATCAACCAAGGTCTGGGTCTGATCCTGGCGACGTCGATCTACGACGACTGGCGGAGTATCGGGTACTTCATGCAGAAGTCGGCTGGGTTCTCGATGTCGATGCTGAATAATCAGAATCACTTGGTAGCGATCATCCACGCTTGCGGAGCGAGCGCCTACGACATGCCGGAGGATTCAACCGGCGTGCCGATCGCGGAGATGCTGCTGTGCACAGCGGACAAGGGCGCTTACCTGATCTGGGGCCCGAATCGCGGATCGAAAGCCGATAAGAACTACAAGCTCATCCACGCAGTCTTGACCGAGGTCAACGCCAACCCCTATCCGTATTACACCAAGCCGTTCGGCGACATCATCAATGATGGGGAGCTGGTGGCGATGGCCCAAGACACGACCCTTGAGATGAGGGAGATCGTCTGGTCAAGCATCTTGTTGGGAGACCCCAACCTTCCGCTCAAGGTTCCCGGCCCGCCCACGGTCGGAGTGGGTACACTTGCCCAGTCGACTCGACTGACGGTGTACCCGAATCCGGGTCGGCAAGTAGACATCTCGCTCTCCTTGCCGGAACCTGGACCAGCCTCCCTGGACGTCTTCGATGTCCAGGGACGGCGAGTAGCCACGCTGCTCACCGGTCAGCAGTCAGCTGGACAGCAATCCGTCCGCTGGACCGGGCGTGGGCAGAGTGGGGTGTACTTGCTGCGGTTGACGACGCCGCGGCAAACGTTCACGAAGCGGTTCGCGCTACTGCAGTAAAGGAGGTTCCCCCATGAACAAGAAGATTCGTCGGCTGTTGGCCATCGGGGCCATCGGAGCGATGGGCCTGTTCACCGCCCTGGCGTCGATGTCCTGCCGCGAGCCCACCGGTCCGGAACCGGGCGGGGGTGGGAGCGGTGGCGACACCACGGTCGGCGGCAAGTGGATGCCGCCGAGCGAGACGTTCTAGTCAGCTGTACCGTCAGTCTGTTGCGGCGTTCTGGATTCTCAGGACGCCGTTTTTCTTTTTGCACATGTGGCTTGACACCGCACATCCAAGATGCTAATCTGCGGTGTTTTTTGTTTTGACTGCATTGATCATACCGCGATTGACCGCAGGTTCCTGAGGAGTAGAGTTGAGCGCTAGTCAGAAACCAATTCACGGAGGAGGATTCCATGGTTTCCACGCTGACGAATCAGATGGTTCGACGGGCGACCGTCAATCGGTCGCACACCCCGCAGGATGCTCTCGAGGCCACCGGCTATCACCTGTCGGTCGATGCCCGGGTGGTCAGGGACATGCCGCGTGGGCAAGATCAGGATGTGGAGGTTGTCTTCTTCCGGATCGACCGCTCCCTGAGTGATCAGGAGCTCGAGGCGGAGTACCGGATGCGCAATCTGGTGCCCGATCCGATGGCACAGGCCCAGGTCAACACCGACGATCAGTACTTCGCCAAGCACTATCCCAACTGCACGCTCTGGTGTGATGCCGAGGGTCGCTGGTGCCACCTGTCGTTCAGCCGGGTGTTCGAACGCCCCCTGCTCGAGGCGTACGCGGGCGAGGAGGATGATCGCTCCAGCGGTTGGTGGTTCGGCGGGGTGCGCCGGCCGGCGTGATCAGGCGGTCTGCTAGCTTTTCAGTCTTCCCCCCCCCATATCTCATCAGCTTGCCATGAATGTGGGGTTTTTCTTTTTGCAAAAAAATTAGCAGTCTTGATTGAGACGCGCCTTGACAAATCTTGCAAAAACTGCTATCGTACGCGGTTACCATTTTGCGTTCGTTGACATCTGAATATCCGTGGCAGCTTTTTGGTTCTGTATAGGGATCAAGAAGCTGTCACGGAAACGAAGCCCACGTACATGAATCTCCGACCATAGGGAGAACACCATGAGTCGTCGCTAGCCCAATTGTTTGCTACAACCGCACCGGAAGCAACCTGATTCACCCATCGTGAATCCTTCGACAGGTGCGGCAACGCACCACTGGCCGATTTCGGCCAGGTTGAAGGAGATTGCGATGAGCAAGAACGAGTGTAAAGCCCAGCCGATGCTTAGGCAGGAACTAATCTCGTTGAATCGCGTGCAGCAGGCTGAGGATCTCATTGGTCATCGTGTCCTGGTTGAGACGGGTGCCGGATCGTTCGTTGGCATTCTTGTCTATAGCGACATGTGCAGCCTGACGCTTCAGCGAGCTTACCAAGCTGTCTTCTGTAGGGAAGATAACAGCGTGGAGCTGGGGCGTAAAGTCCACGTGGTCATTATCAGCCACGTTGGGGACGCCTTCGAATTCATGCTGCCATGCAGCAGTCTGAAGTTCAAGTACTTCAAAAGAGGATAGCTCAAAGAGTCCCGGAAGCGATACAAAAAGTCTGCGCAGCACCCCGCAGTCAGGGTGCCGCGCTGCGCCACAAGGATGAGCCACGGGGGTACGAATGGACCTGAAGAGGTTGCATGAGATCCTGCGGGAGACCACGACCCAGTTCCGAAAGGGAGAGGAGATCGAAGGTGACCCGCAGTTGGTCGAGGCTGTCAAACACGCCAAGCCCGGCGACGATCTGTCGCAGATGCCGGGCGGCGTGGTCCACATCTTCGCCATGCCACATGAATCCGAAGCATCGACGCAGCTCGAGAAGGTCGATCTCCACTTCATCGTGATCGGCGTCGACAAGGCGAAGGCGGAGACCCGACGGGCCGAGCTGGTCAGCATCCTGCGCGACTGGCCGACGGAGGCCTGGGGTTCACCAGTCCACAAGCTCGAGCAAGGCCCCAGCTACATCGAGGTCGGGGCGGTGGTCGAAGATCAGGGCGCGGCGCTGCAACTCTTCGCCCTGGGCGAGGTGCTCAGGCTCTGGACGGTCATCACGCCGGCCAAGCTCGGCATCACCGGACCGGAAGCCAACAACATGGCTGGCATGGGCTTCGTCATGATCGACGGGTTCAAAGCCGCCTAACCACGAGGTGATTCGCATGAAGTTCAAAACCGGCCACCAGCCGGAGGAAGTCGACCAACGCCGGTTCTAGGCTCCAGCCAGAACCGCGCGTCGAACGCAACACCTCGTTCCTCCTTCGAACGTGCGGCGCACCGCACGGAGGAACTCCGATCCTCAATTCGAAGGAGAACGCCATGAACATCCGCATCAAGTTCCCGATCGACCGCGCAACCGAAGTCGCGGTCGGATGGGACGAAAAACTGCAGTCGTACTTCGGAGTCATCTACACCAAGAACGAGGCCGGCCTGCGCCGTAAGACGATTCTGTCGGTCGGAACCCGTCTGGGTGATCGGATCGACGACGTCGACGAGCTTCAAAGTCTGCTCTTCCCGCACGTCATCCCTGATCGGGTCGGCCGCAAGCTGAGAGAAGCTGTCGAGTAAGCAGGCGACTCGCAGTCAGCCGTTCCTTCCCGAGACCTCACCGTCTCACGTCATTCCGACTCGACCCTACGACTCACGTGGGCCGAGCACGCGAATGGGACCCTACGTAACGGGTCTTTTCTTTTAGCGTTTTGCGGCAAACCGTCCCACCCTTGACTCTCCTACTTCGCTGTGATAAGGCTAAGCCGCTCTTTCACATTCATCGCGCGTGGTCATAGCCATGAGGCGCTGAAATTTCGGCGCGTGATGGCTATGACTACCATCCCGGTAGCCCGCTAGCGCAAACCTCTTTCATGAGGAGACTGACCATGTCGGAAGGCATGCTCGGCAACATCCCGCTCTCTGAGATCCAGGGACCGGCGAATGACCTCGAACAGAAGTTAGCTGGAACCTCCGGCCGTCAATGGCTCTGGGGACTCAAACGATTTCTCCGTAAGGAGAATCCCTGGCCGACCCCACCCCTGTGGACTATCACCACCTGCGGTCGTACCGGGGAACAGTGGATCGACTGGCTGGAAAGGCGGGGGTGTACTTTCTATGCCAATGATGATGCGCTACTCCGAGGCGAGAAGTTCGTGGTGACGAACGGCGTCCCGTATCGACTCGGGGTCATCCGCGCTTGTGAGATCAATGTCGATCGACCGACTGCCACAATGATCCGGGCAGAAGCCGCCCGTCGCGGGTATCTCACCCCACCGGCCGAAGTCGGTCCCTACCTTCGTGAAGCAGTCTCCGATCAAGAGATGAATCGCATGGGGTTTCCAACGCTGATCGTGATGCACGAGCCGATCACGATACCAGACCCTCACTCTCAAAGAGGCTACTCAGTCGTGTTCGCTCTTTTTCAAGGAGAAAACAGGCTGGTACCCTCCGGCTACTCTCCTGATCACACCTACGGTCGCGACGACAGCTTCGTGTTCCTCGTTCCGGCAAGTGAGTAGATGTTTAGACGAACTTTACCCTCGTATCAGTTCCGGCTGGTGCGAGGGATTTTTATTTCCGGTCGGCGAATCGTTCAGGTAAGTGGCTCTTAGTCGTCAACTGAGAAACACCTTTTAGCTAAAAGGTGTATTCGCTTAATCGGGATTTATCTTCGCCGTTGGAATCTCCCCGGCCGGACATTCTTGCCGCGGCCGCGGGTTGCTAACCCACCTTTCGTTCTAGCTTTTATGGGCAGTGATTTCTCCAACGTCGTGATTTCATCCCGCAAGGCCGCGGCCTTTTCGAATTCGAGATTCTTGGCGGCCAGGTCCATTTGATTGGTGAGCGACTTGATCACAAATTCCAATTCATCGGGCGGGACGTCACCGGGTTTGAACTTCGGTACGTCTTCAATTTCGCGTTTTTGACCGGCTAAACGGTCATCGCGGACTTTCTTAATAATAGTTTTCGGAGTAATGCCGTGTTTCGTGTTGTAGGCCTCTTGCAATTTACGGCGACGCTTTGTTTCATCAATCGCGCGTTGCATGGAACCAGTGACATTATCCGCATACATAACGACGCGGCCCTCAACGTGCCGTGCCGCGCGTCCCATGACCTGCATCAGTGCGGTTTCGGAGCGTAGAAATCCTTCTTTGTCCGCATCGAGAATTGCGACCAGTGAAACTTCTGGTAAATCCAAGCCTTCACGCAGTAAGTTAATGCCAACCAGCACATCGTAATTGCCGAGGCGCAAGTCGCGAATAATTTCCAGTCGTTGAAGTGTATCAACATCCGAGTGTAAATACTGGACTTTAATTTTTAGTTCATCCAGATACTCTGCTAAATCCTCTGACATTCTTTTTGTGAGCGTCGTAACAAGCACGCGCTGACCTCTTCCGGTGGTGGCTTTAATTTCATTCAGCAAGTCGTCAATTTGGTGTTTGGTTGGACGAATGGAAATGCCCGGATCAAGCAATCCGGTTGGTCGAATCAATTGTTCGACTACCTGTTTTGACTCTTTAATCTCAAACGGCGCCGGCGTAGCGGAAACGTAGACACGTTGTCCAACGCGGCCCATAAATTCTTCGTACTTCAACGGTCGATTATCCAGAGCTGACGGTAATCGAAAGCCATAATCAACCAACGTTTGTTTGCGCGACCGATCACCCTCATACATGGCGTGCAATTGCGGGATCGTCATGTGTGACTCGTCGATGAAGAGCAAAAAATCTTTTGGGAAATAATCTAGTAGCGTTGAGGGTGGCTGGCCAGGTTGGCGAAAGTCGAAAAACCGCGAGTAATTTTCAATTCCGCTACAAACGCCAGTTGACTCGATCATCTCGACGTCGAAGTTTGTGCGCTGTTGAATTCGTTCAGCCTCAAGCGGTTTGTGGAGTTTTTCAAATTCCTTGACGCTGATCTTTAACTCATCACGAATGTTCGTCAGAATTTGCGGAAGCTGTTCAGTCGCAGTGACAAATTGCCGGCCCGGGAAGATTTTCGTGTCTTGAACTTTTTGCAACACTTTACCGGTAATGGTGTCGAAAATTGAAATCGCCGTTAGTTTCGTATCATCAAAATCTAATCGAAAACCTTCTTCAGTGTAGGCTGGGTGAATATCAATAACGTCACCACGAATTCGATATGTCCCACGTTGAAAATCATAATCGTTGCGATTGTACAAAGCTTGATTGAGTTGCCGGAGAAAATCGGTACGGACTATGTTCTGTCCCACCTTGATCGGAATCGCGACGGCTTCATACTGAGCCGGATTACCGACGCCGTAAATACACGAAACTGATGCGACAATCAGAACATCTTTGCGCGTGAGTAAATCGTGCGTGGCCGCGTTGCGTAGCCGATCGATCTCATCGTTGATGGATGAATCTTTTTCAATGAAGGTATCGGTCCGCGGAATATAGGCTTCCGGTTGGTAGTAATCATAGTAGGAGACGAAATAGTCGACGGCGTTGTGCGGAAAAAACTCTTTGAACTCGCTCGCCAACTGTGCCGCCAAGGTTTTGTTATGGGAAATAACTAATGTCGGCCGCTGAATCTGCGCGACCACGTTGGCCATCGTAAACGTTTTGCCCGAGCCGGTGACGCCGAGTAATGTTTGGGCGGAATGTCCAGCTTCAACTCCGGCTACCAATTTCTTGATCGCTTGCGGCTGATCGCCGGTTGGTTTGAATGGTGCTTCAAGTTGAAACTTCATATCAAGTCAGTGTAGCAACAATAATGGAACAATTAAAGACTGCTGGACTTTATTATTACATTTCGCTAGGCTCATTCCGAAGCCGAAGGAGGACGGTTTCGATCGTTCTCTGACAGTTGAATACCCAAACCGGATGAGGGAACCATGCGTGCCCAGTTCTGGAAAGGATTTGCCTGGGGTTCCGCCACAACCGCCACTCTCTTCGGTATCCTGAACAGAAGTCACCCGTCCGTAAGCTCGGCCGTGGCCCTGATCTTGGGCGCGTTCGCCCTGTTCGCGCTGGCGGAATGGCAGTGGGGGCCATTTCTCTGGACCGAAGATGAGTGCCTCGATCCGTAAACTTCCAGCGGTTTCCGTCAGATAAGTTCTCGGAGGACCAATGCTGAAGCCGAAAACCTTTATCCCGCCGGAGGTTCTCTGGCTGCTCGTGATCGTCGGAATACTCGGGGCGGTCAGCGTCATGAACTACAAGTCGTTGCCGAAGCATCATCAGGAGGTCAGACAGCACTGAAGTTCAACCCGCCCGCACGTCGCCGGCGGGGTTTTCTTTTGCCCGCCCCCTCAGCCAGCCATCAAACTGAACTGGGCGGGCATCACGACGCAGTCCCGGTAGCCGGGATAAGGAGGGATCTCAAGTTTTTGGATCCACTAACCGACAAGCCAAACGTTGGAGAGTGATGTGATTTTTGCTATGCTGTAGAGCAGAATATGCCCCTCTCGACATCCCCACGCCAACGTCCAACCGCCATTGAAACCCGTGAAGCGACCAGTCTAACTCACCGTGTTTCGATTGGGCTGATCGCGATTAGTTTGAGTTTGATGTCCTTGGCCCTGGGATTGACGTTGCTGACCATGCCGTTACCGGCGAGCGTGTTCGTGGCGGCTCCGGCAACGCCGCAGTCCACCCCCTCGACCGCCACGGCTGTAACGCTGACCTGGACGGCTCCCGGCGACGATGCGAACATCGGTCAAGCCACGAGTTATGATCTCCGATATTCTTCAGACCCACTCACGGCTCTGAACTTTTCTCAAGCTACGAGCGTCACCGATGTTCCGACGCCGCAAGTTGCCGGCGCGCTGGAAACATACACCGTGACTGGCCTCCAGCCGGCGACGACCTATTTCTTTGGATTGAAAACCAGCGATGAAGCTGGGAATGTTTCGGCCCTGTCGAACATCGTGGCCAAGACGACTGATGCCTTGGCAAGGGCCTGCGTTCCGACGTACACCTGTTCAAGCTGGTCGGCGTGTCTGAATGGTCAACAAACGAGAACCTGCCCAACTACGAACGGTTGCCCGGCCGGTCTTGATCAACCGATCGAACACCAGAGCTGTACAGTTCCTAGCCCGGATGCACCGCCGGCCACGCCAAACCCTACCCCCAGCCCGTCACCAACGCCAAGTACCGCGCCGTCGGGCGGTGGTACAGTCCGACTCCTCAATCACCTGATTGTAGCCGGAGCTGCGCCGGGAACGTTGCCGATATTCCGGATCATCGATCCGACCAGCTTGAAAGTTCGGCGCGAAATTTTAGCCTTCGCCCGCTCGGACCGACACGGTGTCAACGTAGCGGTCGGTGATTTGGACGGCGATCATCAACCTGATGTAGTGGTGGGGACCGGCGCCGGCAGCTCCCCCCAAGTGAAATTGTTTACGGCTCAAGGGAATCTCGTGGCGAGTTTCCAACCGTATCCAACCAACAGCACCAGCGGCGTGGCCGTGGCCCTCGGTGATATTAATGCTGATGGACGGGACGAACTCCTCACGATTCCGGCTAAAGGCCCGGCCCAACTTCGCGCCTTCACGTACGATCGGTCCACCAAAAAAATCACCCAACTCGCGCAAACATTCGTGTTTGATCGAAGTCAGCAAAACGGTTTTACGCTGGCGATGGGGGACTTGAATGTGGATGGACGCAGCGATGTGATCGTCGCCCCGCGGACGAACGGCGCTTCGGTCAGCGTCTTGAAGTTCGCCAACCAGCAGTTCACGACCGTCACTGTCTTTAAACCCTTCAACCGGGTTTTTAGTTCAGGTTTGACGGTGGCGGTGGGAGATGTGGATGGGAATGGTCGGCCGGATCTGATCACCACCGCCGGCCCAGGCTTCTATGCCTACGTCAAAGTCTTCAACGTGAACGGAACATCTGCCCGGCCGTTCTTCACCTTCTTACCCACCAGTCTTTCCTACCTGGGCGGTCTGACTCTAGCCGCGCTCGATACGAATCAAGACGGACGGGACGAAATTCTGACCGGCACATACCGATCGGGCGACCCAGGCATGCGGGTGTACAACTACTCCGGCCTGACCCATACCATGCAACGACTCGAGACGGTCTACGTCTATCCGAAAAGTATGCAAGCTGGACTGCGGCTAGGCAGTCAATAGGCATGATTGCACACCTCACTGGTCGGGTAGTCAGCCGGGACAGTCGAACAGTCGTGGTTGATGTCCACGGTGTCGGTTTTCGACTGTTCATGGTGCCCCGCGAATTAGAACGGTTAACGATGGGCGATGAGATCACCATCAGTGCTCACCTGCATGTACGTGAGGATGCGCTTGAGCTGTACGGCTTTGGCTCTATCCAGGAACAACAACTCTTCGAAAAACTCCTGACGGTTTCCGGCGTTGGTCCGAAGATGGCCATGGCCGTGCTCTCGGCGGCCAGCGTCAGTGATATCGAGCAGGCGATTGAACGCGGCCAAGCCGCGGTCCTGACCGCTGTCTCCGGGGTCGGGACAAAAACCGCGGAACGCATCATTGTGGATTTACGCGGGAAATTACAACGTGATGAGGCGGCGGATGATGCGTTGAGCGGTGTGATCGGAGCCTTGGTCAACTTAGGATATTCGGCCAAAGAAGCTCGGGAAGCCGCGGCTGCAAGCACAACCGGAACAGTTGAGGAACGGATCAAGGGGGCACTCAAGCGCCTAGGTCGCTAACATGATTGCCATTCGTGAACTGACCGACCAGGCGGCACTGGCACGGTTGATTGCGGACCAACCGCTCAACCCATTTTTACAATCGTGGGCGTGGGGTGAGTTCCAGGGCGGTTTGGGACGGAAGATTTGGCGGCTCGGAGCATTTGATGGGAACCAATTGGTCGGCGCGGCGTTAGTGATTGAACATCAACTGATGTTGGGGAAGTCGTACCTGTATTGCCCCCGCGGCCCACTGGCTCAAACCCCAGACGTCGTTCGTGGATTGATGGATGAGATCCGGGAACTCGGGAAAAAAAATCGGGCGATGTTTATCAAAATTGATCCGGGGCTCTATCATTTTGCTTGGGCTGATGTTCATGTTCCTGAGAGCGCTAGTCTGGGTACGACGTTACAACCACGACACACCTACCTGATTGATACCAAAGAAAATCTGGATGATGTGTTAGCTGCGAGCCATCAGAAAACTCGCTACAATGTGCGTTTAGCAGAAAAACGTGGAGTCACCGTTCGTTTTAGTTCAACCAACGACGACCTGACGACGTTTCTCGTTCTCATCCACCAAACCTATCAACGCCAAGACATCCGACCGCACCCCGATAGCTATTACCGCGAACAATTCACGGTCTTACAACAAGCTGGGATGATGGAACTCGTGATTGCTGAGTACGAACATCAGCCGTTAGTCGTGAACATGGTCATCTGGCATGGCCAAACTGCTACCTATTTACATGGCGCGTCGAGCGATGAACACAAAGATACGATGGCGCCGCATCTAGCCCAGTGGCGCACGATTGAGCGTTGTCACGAACGCGGTATCACCACCTATGATTTATGGGGCGTGACGCCGCCGGATCAACCCGATCACCATTGGCAGGGGATTAGTCGCTTCAAACGCGGTTTCGCCGGTCGCGAAATTGAATTTCCGCGCGCGGTCAATATCATTTTGCAACCGCAGTGGTACCAAACCTACCGCTGGGCCAAACGGTTCCGGGGTGGGGTTGATGAGTAGGGACTACTTTGCGCTCGCGAGATACTCTTCCCAGTTTAGGTGCATTTTCATTTCCAGAACGTACCGGGAAGTATATTTAACAAATCTTTTTTGTCGAGTTGCCGGTAAATCTTGGTAAGGCTTGACTACCTTTCGACAGTTTCGTGAACCACACGTGCATCGCATGTGCCACAGCGGGTAGGTTTCAGTCAAAGCGTAATCAATTGTCACTTCTTCGCCTTTTTTCAGATGTCGCATTGCCACAACTCGATTCTTTCCTTGTATACCGGCGTTCGGAGAACAGGAGTGATTCAAAAACTCACCGACCGCCCCTTTTTCAGGAACCAGCCATTTGGCATAACCAACTTGGAGTGCATTCGGCAGACGGAACCATTGCCTTGACGTAAGCGTCACTTCCCTTCCTCGAAATAAAAAAATAGTTTCATCCTTTCTTATATCACGGGTCAATATAACGCCCTTGCCCTGAATCGTAGATTTTCCAATAATAATCTTCATACGTGCTGTTTGGTACCCCCCAGAGGAATCGCCCCACACCAGTTACTCAAATGATTTTTTCGTTTCGGGCTGGTGCCCCCGAGAGGAATCGAACCTCTATTACAAGATCCGGAATCTTGCGTCCTATCCGTTGAACGACGGAGGCACAAGCCCGAAACGAAATAGTTGTGCAACTGGTGCGGGGGAACGAGGGAGGCGCGGCCGGAGTGTAGCATAGAAAAAAGTATAGAAAAACATTGACGAGAGCCAATTTTTGTGCTACAATAGGTAGTGAATTTGGCTAATACTAGCTAAATTCCCAAAACCAAAGTTCGCATGGAGGAAAAATTTAGTACTAATTTATTTTCAACGCCTACGACCTAGGCCAATGCCGCGTTCGCGGTTTTTTGATAAACAAACATATGAAAATGCCAGCCGCCAAAACCAAAGTTCACCCGATTCTTCGAACCGCTAGTCACCCCCACGTTCTGAACGGATTCCACCTGACCGTGGCCGGCGCGGCCCTGTGGGCGATTGGGATGATGATGTCCGTCGCCTCAACGTTACCAGCCGCCGTTCACGCCGATACCGGCGCGACTGTAACCGGACGAGTGTTAGCCGGTGGCGTCGCTGTCCCGACTGGAAAAGTTCAAGTCTACCTCTTCCAACAAGGCCAGCAGCCCAGCGGTCAATGTGCCTCTCCATGTCCGAACAGTAGCGGAGTATTCAGCATTTCTAACGTCACGCCCGGTAGTAACTATTTTCTCCAAGTCCAAGTCATTGATTCAACCTACGCCTACCTGGGCAAGATGATTCAAGGCGTGACGGTGGTGACTGGAACTAACAGCCTCGGCGACATTACCTTAACGGCGGCACCGAAAACCTTAACCGTGACGGTCACCCGCAATACGACTGGGGCGGGCGTGGCCAATATCCAAGTCAACTCATTCCTGATGGGCGGGCAACAGGGCGGTCCCGGTCCAAATGCCACCACTGACGCAAATGGACAAGCCACCGTACGAATGAGCGGCGGCACTTGGGGTGTCAACCTGATGGCCGGCTGGGTGAATGGTCAGCAAGTCACACCCGACTGGGTGTTTGTTGGTCAGCAACCACAAGTCACGTTTGCGAGCGATGATACCGTCCAGTCCCAAACGTTATCGATCACCGTTTTGACCGCGACGGCTACCGTCAAAGGGAGTATTAAGTATCCGGACGGGACGGCCGCGAATAATCTCGGGCTGAATCTACGCAACTCAAACAATGCTTTTATCAATGGCAACACTGATGGGAGCGGGAACTTTACCTTCAAAGTCGTGGCCGGCGGCTACGAGTTCAGCTGTTTCTTACCCCCGGACAAAGCTCAGTACGCTTGTCCGTCAGCTACGTTCAGTATTAATGACAATGACACCAAGGACTTCGGCACCATTACCTTAACGCAGAAAACCGCCAAGTTCACCGGCCGCGTGACGTGCGCCGGGAGCGGCGTGGCGAATGCAAATGTGAACGCCTTCAGCATGAATAACAGCGGGCCTGGTCCGGGTGGACCGGGGGCCTTTACCCAAACCGGATCGGACGGCACCTTCAACCTGTACGTGACGGCCGGGACCTACGGCATTCAGGTCAATAGTCAACCCGGCAGTGACTGTGTCGTCGCTAATGGACCGCCTGCTCAATATACCATCGCTGATAACCAGACGGTTAGCGATGTGAACTTCACCTTGACCAAGGCCGACGTGACGATTAATGGTGTGATCAAGGACGTCAACGGTACGACGGTAACGAACTTCTTCGGCTACGCGAATGCGATGGACGCCAGTGGTGGTTTTGGTCCTGGCAAACAATATGGCGGCCCAGTCCAAAACGGCACGTTCCAAATCAAACTTCCGTCCTCGGCCATGACCAGCGCGATCGTCACCGTTTACCCGCCGATGCAGGGCGCACAATATTCGGTCAAAGCTCCGGCCACCCTCGACATTGCCGCCAATGGTGTCTACAGCGTCACCCTGACCGTCGCTCCGAACGATGCGACCCTTTCGGGTCAGGTGAAAGATGCCAAAGGTAACGTCGTGACCACGGCCAATGGTCAAGCCTTCATGAACAATGAAACCAATAGTGAATTCCATAACGCCGAAATCAAGAACGGGAGTTACAGCTTCTCCCTCTTGGGTGGATCGAAGTGGCATCTCGGCTATCATGTTCAAGGTGACTATCAGGAACAGCCGCCGACGGCTGAGTTGATCAGCGTCGCCGCCGGTCAGAACGTCACCAAGGATATTACGGTGATTGCGACCGATGCGACGATTAATGTGACCCTGAAAGATCCAGATGGCAACCTGGTTTCCCAAGGTTTCGTGAATGCCCACCAGCCGTTCAACCAAAACTTGTCGACCAAGGAGCCGCCCCGCGGTTCGGGCGGACCAATTCAAAACGGCAACGGAGTCATTCATGTAGTGGGCGGATTCACCTACCTGGTTGGCGCCGGGCTTCCCCCGGAACTCAGTACCAAGAACTACATGCCCCCGCAAGAGCAAACGGTGAAACCGGCGGTGAATGGTTCATCGAATGTGACGCTCCAATTTACCAAGGCCGATGGTTCACTCAAAGGCAGCGTTAAACTCTCAACCGGCGGTACGCCAAACTTCGGCTTTGTAGGTTGCTGGTCTGATAAAGGTTCGCACTCGGGCGGCCCGATCAACAACGGTAGCTATAGCGTCAGTATGACCAAGAGCGACACCTGGCACTGCCGTGGCAACTCAAACGTCGACAACACAACCTTCTATGACAGCGGTGAATTCACCGTCACGACCGGTGACAGTACCAACTTCACGACCACCAAAGATATTACCTTAACCAAGGCCACCTTCACCTTGCCGCAGCCTGTGACCGACACGGTTGATGCCAGCCAACAAAAAGTTGAAACGCTATCCGATGGAACGACCATTACGATTCCGGCCGGGGCCTTCGGCAGCAGCGGTTCATTCACCTTCACCGCCACCCCCACGGTCAATTTAACCCCGTCGGCGTTCTCCAAGCCGGCCCTCGGTTTCGGGTACACCCTGGGCGTGACGAATTCGTCGGGGACAGCCGTCACCACCTTCAACTCATCAGTCACGGTTAGCTTCCCGTATGACGCCACTTTGGTCAGTAAGCTCGGTCTTGAACCGACTGACCTGGTCCCGAAGTACTACGATACCACGACGAACACCTGGCAGGATGTCAGCAGCGTCACGGTCAATGAATCGACACACACCATCACCTTCACGACCGACCACTTCACGGACTTCGCCCTGGTGACCGCCAAGAGCGCGACCACGACTTTGGCTAAAGTCACGACCTCGACCAAAAATGGCGTGACGAGCTTCACCGTCAACGGTACAAAAGTCACGCCGTTTAGCTGCAAAGGCTCCCTCCAGGTTGCAACCAAGGCCGTCAATAGCACGCAGTACATCGCGGCCGGTAC
Source organism: uncultured Gammaproteobacteria bacterium (assembly GCA_964383765.1). Taxonomy (GTDB): domain Bacteria; phylum Patescibacteriota; class Patescibacteriia; order SBBC01; family CAIJZX01; genus CAYLHT01. The sequence goes on from CAYLHT010000005.1 coordinate 36,433, forward strand.
GACCTGCAGTGGTGATCTGAAAATCTACGATGCGACTGGGACGCTCAAGAAAACCATCAAGTCAGGCTGGAAAGGCATCAACCATGTGACCATGGTCGATGTCACCAAAGACAGTCAACCGGATGTGATTATCGCCCCAGTCAGCGATAAGAGCGTCAAAGTTGTGGACATTGCAAACAACTATGCCGTGACTACATTGGCTCTCGGCGGTACCGGCAAGTGGACAGCGGCCGGAGTAGACTTGAACGGCAAAGGCAAGAGTTCGTTGGTGGTGGCGAAAGTCACCGGCAGCACCGCCTCCGGCTTCAAAGTCTACGGTTACAGTAAAGGCAAGTTCAGTTTGTCGAGCACGCCCTACGTCAAGTTTCTCAAGAATAGCAATGGGAGTATTGGCTACACGATCACGGCTGCGACGATCACCAAAATCTCACCGACGTCGATCAGTCACGGAAAGACGAGCGTCAGCGTGACCCTGACCGGCACGAACTTCACGCCAGACATAACCGCGACCATCAACGGCGTGAGCGCTACAGTCAAATATACTTCTGCGACCTCGATCACGCTGATGGTTGATGGGACGAAGATTGCTAAGGGAAGCTACGTCATCAAACTGACCAACCCGACGAGCAAGAAGTACACGTCGAAACTTAAGATCGCAATTAACTAAAAGTTAAAACAAAAATAATCACCCCCGCCTCGCGGGGGTGATTTGTAGTTGACATCGCCCAGAGCTAGTCCTACCGTTGAGAACACTATGCCCGACCAAAATTTCTTCGATCGTCGCCTGGCCTTCACGGACGTTGAAACCACTGGGACTGTGCCGGGCTGGCATGAAATGCTCGAGCTCGGTCTAGTGGTGGTCGACCCAAAACAACAACACATACTCGAACAGCGCAATTGGAAAATCAAACCCGAACATCTTGAACGAATGGATCCGGCGGCTCAGGCCAGAAATGGTTTCACCGCGGAGCGATGGAAAGAAGCGGTTGAGTTGAAACAGGCAATTTCAGAATACTCAGGGCTAACAAATGGTGCAGTGCTCTGGGCATTCAACGCGGCCTTTGACGTGGGCTTCCTGAAAGCCGCTTTTCATGAAACACAAGTTCCGAATCAGCTCGATTACCACTTTTTTGACGTGATGACGTTAGCCTATCCTGGTCTGCGGCATCAAAATATTCAGAAATTCAACCTAGATGCAGTTTCCAACTGGCTAGGTATTCCTACCGAACCAATGCCCCACACTGCAGTCAAAGGAGCAGTTCAAGCTTTCGAGGTGTGGAAAGCTTTAATCAACAAAGAAAGGCAATAAAGCTTGTGGAAAACCAAGGTTAGGCAATCCTCAAGACCCTATAAAATCAGGCCTTGACAGGTTTTATGGCTGGGCATATACTTCTTCTCCGCTAGAAAATGTTGCATGGGGCTAACAACTGAAAGACGCGGGATCTGACGCAAGTCACCTCCCTACCGCAACGCAAGTTGCACCTCTCAGTCCCGTCCTTCACCGGACAACCCCCATTCGACCGTCAGCCCCGCTGACACTAGCAAGCAAACCGATCCTTTACAGAAAGGAACCCCAGAATAAGATGATCATAGATGATCGCCCTTCAATTTGGTCTTCGGACCACCTTGATAGACACGACTGTGTCGAAAAGCTGATCACATGATCAACCAACCCTTATTCTGCGCGAGCCTCCCGGCTCACCCTTCCCTTCTGTAGCGTTTCCCGAGACTCCCCCGAGTCTCTTTTGCTTTTATGGGGGAAAAGAGAAAACTAGCGAAAAATAGCTGGAGTGCTAGGATAGAGTTATATGGGAAAACACCTCCTGACTGTTCATGGCCACCACGTTACCTGTGATGATGACCGGGCATTTTATGGCGTCAAACACCTGGCCTACAAAATGTCGGAAGACGAAGCGCTCGAACTTTTCCAGCAGGTCGAAGCCCAGAAAGAAGTTGAGTTCGAGGATGATGAGCATCGCAAATTTACCTTGGTCGACGGCGAAAACGGAAGTTTCGTCGTCGTCGCGACCAATGTCTCCCACGGCTGGTTCTAAACGGCGGTACAATATCGGCGGACACGTGGTCGTCGGTCTAGCTGAATCGATCACGCTCTTCAAGCGTCTTAGCAGCGGCGAACTCCATCAACTTTTTCAACACGCCCAAGAGTCTGGTCAAGCCCGGGTGATCTTGGAGGAGGAACAGTATACGTTGCACCGGAACTCGGACCATACCTTTACCTTAGAACTTGGCGCTTTTGGACACGTGGTGTTTTAGCTGGGTGCGTGGTAGTCTAAGCGGCCATGGCAATTCCCAAGCCTGAAACAGTTCAGCTCATCAATGTGCACCGGGTGATCGGGGATCACGACGGCATTCAGTATCTGAAAAATGCTGATCATGACGTCGTGGAGGGTTTGTTTTCACAGGCCAAGCGTTTTGGCCGAGCCCAATTTGTTTATCAGAGCATGAACTACGACATGATTCGTAACCGTGACTTTTCGTTTACGATTCGTTTGAGCGAGGACCAAGATACTTCGCCTGAGCAGTTTTCCTAAGACCATGTTGAATATGCTGCGCCGCCTAACGCCGCGGGGGATTCGGCGACAGTATCACCGCTTGTTCGCGTTGCTGGCGATGTTTGTCTACGGCCGGCCAGCGCGACAGATGGTGGTGATCGGCGTGACCGGGACGGACGGGAAAACCACGACTGCGAGTATGATTGTGCATCTGCTCTCGAGCGCCGGCCGGCCGACAGCCCTGTCGTCGAGCGCGATGTTTCAAATTGGCGACAAACGCTGGCCAAATGAATCACACATGACGATGCCTGGTCGCTTCGCTTTGCAACGCTGGTTGCGACAGGCGGTTCAGGCCGGTTGCCAATATGCAGTGTTAGAAGTCTCATCCGAAGGATTAGCTCAATACCGTCACATCGGCATAGATTTTGATATTGCGGTATTGACTAACATTACCCCGGAGCACATCCAAGCCCATGGCAACTTTGAAAATTACCGGCGCACAAAAGAATTGCTCTTCAAGAAAATTATCAAGGGTGGCGACAAACATCTCTTCGGCCAGACGATTCCAAAAATTACTGTGGTGAACCAGGATGACCCCAATGCCGAACACTTTTTGGAGTTTTGGGCGGAGCAACATTACGGAGTGACCCTGAGCAATCCTGTTCTACAGAAAGAAAAATTGACTCTACTACGAGCTGACAACATTCAACTGCACCCTCAGGCATCAGAATTTTCCATTGATGGTCACCCCGCTTATCTGCCAATGCCTGGACGGTATAACATTTCGAACGCCTTGGAAGCTTTGGCAGTTGGTCGAGCGTTGGGATTGTCCTGGGGTGAACTGTTGAACGGGTTGAAAACATTTTCTGGTGTGCCCGGGCGCGGTCAAGAAATCCCAACTGGTAAACCGTGGCGCGTGATCGTGGATTACGCGCTCACGCCGAATGCGCTACGGCATCTGTACGAATCACTCAAACAATCCGACGCCAAGCGAATCATCGCGGTGTTCGGCGCGGCCGGCGGCGGGCGAGATGCTTGGAAACGGCCAGAGCTGGGAAAAATTGCGACTGAATTTTGTGATCACATTATTCTGACAACTGATGATCCGTATGACGAATCGCCCAGCTCAATTGCTGACGCAATTAAGCTGGGTATACCCGCTGAAAAACAACGTCGGGTTGAGATTATTCTGGATCGACGGGAAGCAATTCGGAAAGCACTGTCATTAGCTCAAGTCGGAGATGTGGTTGCCATTACGGGCATGGGGTCGGAGACAAGTATGGTAGTGAAAGGGAAGAAAGTAGCGTGGAGTGATGAGCAGGTTGTAAAAAGTTTTCTCTAAGTTGTCATGGCAATACGTACAACTCGTCAAATTGGTGATCCAAGTATTCGAACGAAATCAATCAAGGTTCGCGATTTTACATCGGCGAGAGTGAAGAAGACAATTCAGAACTTAGTTGACTCAATGCGCCATTACCATTTAGTTGGCATGGCGGCTCCGCAAATAGGGGAACAACTGAGGATTTTTGTGACTGAAATCCGTAAGACAAAATTTCGCAGGAGCAAACGAAAACGAGACGCTCTACGCATTTTTATAAACCCAAGAATAATTCACAAGACAAAGAAAACAGTTTCTGGTTTTGAAGGGTGCGGTAGCGTTACTGATGCCCAGATTTTTGGTGTTGTACCTCGAGCCTCAAAAGTCACTGTTGCAGCGCAAGATCAAAATGGAAATAGATTCACACTAATTACTAGTGGCCTCTTGGCGAGAGTTATCCAGCACGAACACGACCACTTAAACGGGATTGTTTTTCTCGATCGGATAACCAACACAAAAACAATCATTTCGAGCCGGGCGTACAAAGGACTTTAGTTTTTGACTGTGGAATGAGTCGGGATAGTAATGTGGACAGTTTCTTTAGGTTTCTCAACACCCTTATTAAAAAGCCCTAACCTTAGCCAAAAAATAGTTCTTGACACCGTTTTTGGTTTACCCTTGACGATCTTTCTCCATCCTGGTATGATCGACAAGCTATTTTTTGGTCGCTTGGTTGCCACTTTTTGAGCGTATACACTGCTCGACAGAGCATCAGTCCGTTGCGTTGGAAGCCTTGCTTCCGCGCAGTGGTAATTCATTAACCACCAACTCGCCCCGCTGACCACGGGGAGGGGCCATCCTTTTGTCGTCATGCTCCCGTTAGAGATTGACCCGATTAACTATCGAATTACACAGTTTCAAACGGAAGTAGTTTTGTGTTTGCCTGCTCGAACGGCAAGCACATGTGCAGGTGCCGGGCGCAATGATTCACGTAATCTCTAACGGGATGCCGACAGCCGACAACGTAACGTCACGGACCGTTTTCACCAAGCTGCACGAAGCGATTCCGTTGCCGAATCTGATTGAGATTCAGCAACGCAGTTATGATTGGTTTTTCCGCGAAGGTTTAAAAGAACTGCTGGAAGAAATTTCGCCGGTCAAAGACTTCATTGGCCGCGATTTAGAATTGTACTTCCTGGATTACTACCTGGACGAACCGAAATTCGACGAAGTCGCCGCCAAAGCCAAGAACGTGACCTTCGAAGCGGCCCTGCGCGTGCAAGTCCGCTTAGTCAACAAGAAAACCGGTGAAATCAAAGAACAGGAAATCTATCTGGGCGACTTTCCACTGATGACCGATCGCGGCACGTTTATTATTAATGGAATAGAACGCGTCGTGGTTAGCCAGTTGATTCGCTCAGCTGGCGTTTTCTTTACGGCCGAGCTGCTGCGCGGTCGCAAGTACTACGGCGCCAAGATTATTCCGAACCGCGGCGCCTGGTTGGAACTCGAAACCGACGCCAATGGCGTGATCTCGGTCAAAATCGACCGCAAACGCAAAGTCCCGATCACCGCGTTCTTGCGGGCTTTCGGTTTCGGCAACGATCAGGAGCTGATGGACCTCTTCAAAGATGTCGACACGAATACGAAACTCAAGTACCTGGAAGCCACCATCGCCAAAGATCCATCCCACGACGAGAACGAAGGTCTAAAAGAAGTCTACAAGCGTATTCGACCCGGTGACTTAGCGACCGTCGACAACGCTCGCGACCTGATTTACAAAATGTTCTTCTCGTTCGATCGCTATGACTTCGGTCGCGTCGGTCGCTACAAGTTGAACACGCGCTTCAACTTTGATTTCCCCAACGATAAAGAGCACCGCGTCCTCCAAAAACAGGACGTAATTGAAATTATCAAAGAAATTATCCGGTTGAACAACTCGCAGCGCGACGCGGACGATATTGACCACCTCGGCAACCGCCGGGTGCGCGCGATTGGCGAACTGGTCCAAAATAAATTCCGCGTTGGTTTAGCTCGAATGGAGCGGATCATTAAGGACCGGATGTCCACCTTAGACATTGCGACCCTAACGCCGAACCAGTTGATCAACGCCCGGCCAGTCATCGGTGCGATCAAAGAATTCTTCATGAGTTCGCAGTTGTCGCAGTTCATGGACCAGACCAATCCGCTGGCTGAACTTGAACACAAGCGCCGCTTGTCAGCCATGGGTCCGGGTGGATTGTCCCGCGAACGCGCTGGCTTCGATGTCCGCGACGTACACCGCACCCACTATGGCCGAATTTGTCCGATTGCCACGCCGGAAGGTCCGAACATCGGGCTGGTTGGTCATTTGTCGAGCTACTCGCGGGTCAATGATTACGGTTTTATCGAAACTCCTTTCCGTCAAGTCGTTCACGATGTGCCGAACAATGGTGAGGCGGCCGTTGGCGAAATTGCGCGGGAGAGTTTAGATAGTATTGTGTCAGCCGGCGATAAAATTACCGCCGCTCAAGCCAAGCAGTTGAAGTCGACGGATCGGAAAACGATCCCGGTTAAACCGCGAGTCACCAAGGATGTGATCTACATCGACGCCTTTACCGAAGAGCGGGGGACGACCACGGCGGCCACGACGCCGATTGATGAACACGGCTACTTTATGTCGCCTGAAGTCGAAGCCCGTGAACACGGCGAACCAACCATCGTCCCGGTCGAAAAAGTTGATTACATGGACGTCTCGCCGAAACAGATTGTGTCCATCGCGACGGCCTTGATCCCATTCTTGGAACATGACGACGCAGTCCGCGCGTTAATGGGCACGAACATGCAACGTCAGGCCGTGTCTTGTATTAAACCGGATGCCCCAATTGTTGGGACCGGCGTGGAAGCTCGAGCCGCGGCCGACTCGGGACAAGTCATCCTGGCCCAAAAAGCCGGTACGGTGCAACGGATTCAAGCTAGCCGGGTGGATATTCAAGAGGAAGACGGTAACGTCCGCACCTACAATCTGCGCAACTTCTTCCGCTCGAACGCCTCGACGTCCATCAACCAGAAACCAGTGGTTGAACCCGGCCAGAAAGTGGCCAAAGGTGAATTACTGGCGGACGGCGCGGCCACCCAGAATGGTGAATTAGCCCTCGGCCAAAACTTAGTGGTGGCGTTCATCCCGTGGGAAGGCGGCAACTACGAAGACGCAATTTTGATTAGCGAACGGGTGGTGCACGAAGATCGATATACATCCATTCACATTGAGGACTACACGATTGATATTCGCGACACCAAGCTTGGCCCGGAAGTCGTGACCCGCGATATCCCGAACGTGTCCGAAGAGAAATTGAAAGATTTGGATGATGAAGGTGTCGTTCGGATCGGCGCTCAAGTTTCGTCCGGTGATATTCTGGTCGGCAAAATTACCCCCAAAGGTGAAACCGAACTGTCGGCCGAAGAAAAACTGCTGCGCGCGATTTTCGGTGAAAAAGCTAAGGATGTTAAAGATTCGAGTCTGACCCTGGAACACGGTGAGCACGGCAAAGTCGTTGACATCAAAATTTTCTCGCGCGAAAAAGGCGATAAGCTCCCAGCCGGCGTCATCAAACAGATCCAAGTGTCCGTGGCTCAACTCCGCAAAATTCAAGTGGGCGACAAAATGGCCGGCCGCCACGGTAATAAAGGTGTCATTTCTCGAGTTGTTCCAGTTGAGGATATGCCGTATTTGTCTGACGGCACGCCCGTTGACGTGATTTTGAACCCACTGGGTGTCGCCTCACGCATGAACCTCGGTCAAATTTTGGAAACCCACTTGGGGATCGCCGCCAAGAATCTCGGTATTCGGGTGGCCTCACCAGTACTCGACGGCGTACCAGAAGAGATGATTAAGGAGCAGTTGAAAGCTGCCGGTTTACCGGAAGATGGAAAAATGACTGTCTACGATGGCCGAACAGGTAAACCCTTCGACCTGCCGGTGACCGTTGGCGTGATGTACGTCTTGAAACTCAACCACTTGGTCGAAGACAAGATCCACCAACGCTCGATTGGTCCATACTCCCTTGTAACGCAGCAACCACTCGGCGGAAAAGCGCAGTTCGGCGGCCAGCGCTTCGGTGAAATGGAAGTTTGGGCACTCGAAGCGTATGGCGCGGCCGGTATGTTGCAAGAAATTTTAACGATAAAGTCTGACGATGTACCCGGTCGCTCGAAGGCTTATGAATCGGTGATTAAAGGTGAACCAATTAAACGCTTGAACGTGCCGGAATCATTTAATGTTCTTGTGCGTGAACTCAAGGGTCTTGGTCTCGAAGTTGATTTGATCGGCGCCACCACTGCTCCGGAAGAAGAGGAGCAGCCGCGGCGACCATTTGGAAAATCACCTGAGTTACTACTCGACGACGAACCCGCGCCGGCGGCCGAACCCGCGCCGGTTGAATCGAGCGAACCGGTCGCCGCGGCTGAAGAAACTCCTGCCTAAGTTTATGCCCTACGAAGAAGTCCACGCCATTGATTTCAAAGCCATCCGGCTGAAGGTCGCGTCCCCGGATGATATTCACCGCTGGTCATTTGGTGAGGTGACCAAGCCGGAGACGATCAACTACCGGACACAGAAACCGGAAAAATCCGGCTTGTTCGCCGAAGAAATTTTCGGTCCGTCCAAGGACTGGGAATGTTTCTGCGGGAAGTACAAACGGATCCGCTACAAAGGCATCATTTGTGACAAGTGCGGCGTGGAAGTCACCCGCGCCGTCGTGCGTCGTGAACGCATGGGCCACATTGACCTGTCCGCACCGGTTTCCCACATCTGGTTCCTGCGCGGTGTGCCGTCCAAAATTGGCTTGATGCTTGATTTGGGCGTGCAGGACTTGGAAAAAGTCATCTATTTTGCGAACTTCATTATTACAAAAGTCAACGAACCGCTGCGCGAGGAAACTTTGAAACAGCTCTCGACCGAGGCCGAAGGCAAGCGCAAGCAAATTGAGAACGAATTCCATCAGAAAGCTAACTCGCTCAAGCAGCAAGCCGCGCAAGCAACTGAAAAAAAGAAAGCTGCGGCTGATGAAGAATTAGCCAACCTGTCGACGGCCAAACACGAGCAGTTAACCCGCTTAGAAGAAGCGGTGGAAACGGCTGAACGTGAGTTGAAGAACCTG
>CAYLHT010000005.1:45411-56720 GCA_964383765.1 uncultured Gammaproteobacteria bacterium
GCAGCGCCTGTACTGGCGCTGAAGACCCTGCCGACGCTCCCAATTTTACCGGACCAAGCCTACCACGATTTATTGCTGACATACGGGCACGTCTTCGAAGCCTCACTCCGCGCCGAAGCCATTCACCACTTGCTGAAGGAAGTTGATCTCGATGCCTTAATTGCGGACCTGGAAGAAGAAGCCAGCGATGCCAATGAAAACAAGTTGCGCCGCATCATTCGTCGCTTACGCCTAGCCAAGAACTTGAAAGCCAACGGGATTCGACCGGAGTGGATGATTGTGACCGCGATCCCGGTAATTCCGCCGGACCTCCGACCGATGGTCCAACTGGATGGTGGACGTTTCGCCACCTCAGATTTGAATGATCTGTACCGCCGCGTCATCAACCGCAACAACCGCTTGAAGCGCTTGATCGAATTGAACGCCCCGGAAGTTATTACCCGCAACGAAAAGCGTATGTTGCAAGAGGCAGTTGACGCCTTAATCGACAATGGCGCCCGTCATGGTAAAACCGTGACCGCGTCAACCGGTCAAAAACGCATGCTGCGCTCAATCGCCGACATGTTGAAAGGCAAGCAAGGCCGCTTCCGCCAGAACTTACTTGGTAAGCGTGTCGACTATTCCGGGCGATCGGTGATCGTCATCGGCCCCAGTTTGAAATTGAATCAGTGTGGTTTACCGAAGCGGATGGCCCTGGAACTGTTCCGGCCGTTCGTAATTTCGATATTGATTAAACGTGAACTGGTCCACAATGTTCGCTCGGCCGGCCGCTTCATTGAAGCCGGTCATCCGGAAGTGTGGGACATTTTGGAAGAAGTCACGAAAGGTGCAACGGTGCTGCTGAACCGTGCGCCGACCTTGCACCGCTTAGGTATTCAAGCGTTTCAACCAATCCTGATCGAAGGTAAAGCCATTCAGATCCACCCGTTGGTGTGTTCGGCCTTCAACGCCGACTTCGACGGCGACCAAATGGCTGTTCATGTACCGCTGACTGAACAAGCCAAGTGGGAAGCCGAGAACTTGATGATGTCAGTCCGTAACCTGTTGAAACCAGCCACCGGTACTCCCGTGGTGACGCCGAACATGGACATTGTCTTGGGCTGTTACTACATGACCCAACTTGGTCCGAAAAAAGATTTGTCTTTCGCCTCGCCGGATGAAGCCACCATGGCCTATGAATCTGGCCGGGTTGGATTGCAGAATGAAGTCAGCATCCGCGTGAATGGTAAGCGCATGCACACCACGGTCGGCCGCATCCTGTTCAACCGAATTTTGCCGGCACAATTCGACTATATTAATGAAAGCATGGACAAGAAGTCGTTGTCGGCGCTGGTGTCGCGTTCGTTCGCCGAACACGGAGCCGAAGCGACGGTTGAACTGCTCGACGCCATTAAGAACTTTGGCTTTACTTCAGTCACGCAGTCCGGTATTTCCTGGGGCATGAGTGATTTGGAAGTCCCGGGCAACAAGCAAAAAGTGATTTCGGCCGCGGAAGAAAAGATTCGAGAAATTCACGAAGCCTTTGATGCTGGTTTGCTGACCGAGCAAGAACGCTATGTACGTGTGATTAATACCTGGTCAGGAGCAAAAGAGGAAATCCAGCAAGCTTCCAAAGAAGCTTTAGATAAACTTGGCCCGGTCTACATGATGATCAACTCCGGGGCGCGTGGTTCCTGGGCCCAAACCACCCAAATGATGGGCATGAAAGGTTTAGTCGCGAACCCGTCCGGGAAAACCATTGAACTGCCGGTCAAAGCCAGCTTTAAAGAAGGTTTGGACGTGTTGGAATACTTCATTTCAACGCACGGCACCCGCAAAGGGTTGACCGACACCGCTTTGAAAACTGCCAACGCCGGCTACCTGACCCGCCGCTTGGTGGACGTGTCACAAGACATTGTGGTCAACATTGAAGACTGCGGTGATCGGGAAGGCTTTGTGCTCACGCGCCAGGAGAGCGAAGACATGGGCTATGAACTCTGGCAACGACTGACCGGCCGAGTCTTGGCGAAAACACTGGTTGACGCCAAAGGTAAAACTATTTTGAAAGCCGGCACACTGATTACTCGCCAGATGGCTGAAGAGCACGCCAAGGCTGACGTCAAAGAAGCCTCGATTCGCTCAGTCCTGACCTGCTTAGCCAAGCGCGGCATCTGCCAACAGTGCTACGGCTGGGACTTGGGCCGAAATGAATTGGTCAAAATGGGAACGGCCGTCGGTATTATCGCCGCCCAATCCATTGGCGAACCTGGCACGCAGCTGACCATGCGCACGTTCCACACTGGCGGTGTAGCTGGCGGCGAAGACATTACCCAAGGTTTACCACGGGTGGAAGAATTATTTGAAGCGCGGCCAGTGAAGTCACCTGCCATCTTGGCTGACGTGGACGGTCGGATTTCAATCGAAAACGCCGGTGATCACCGGGTCGTGAAAATTCACCATCAAGCCAAAGGTCATGATCGCTACGATTTACCAAAAGGCCGTTCCAAGAAGAAAGCTGATATTAAAGTCAAAGATGATCAAGCGGTGAAAGCTGACGAACTGTTGATGATGATTGGCGACAAAGAAGTCAAAGCTGAACGCGACGGTACAGTTAAACTTTTGCCGACGGCGGTGACGGTTGAATTTGAAGCCGACACGGCGACTGGCCATGACGTTCCGAACAATATTTCCATCGGCGTGCGTGACGGCGATCTAGTGACGGCCGGCACAGCGTTGACCGAAGGCTCAATCAACTTGCAAGAATTGTACGCCCTGCGTGGCCGCCAAGCCGTCCAGAAGTACATCATTAAGGAAATTCAGTTTATCTATTCCTCGCAAGGTCAGTACTTGAACGACAAGCACGTTGAAGTCATCGTTCGCCAAATGTTCTCGCGCGCCTACGTCAAAACCAGCGGTGATAGTGACTTCGTGGCCGGTGAAATTGTCGACCGCGCGGTGATTGAAGATGCGATCGCGAAAGCCACCAAGAAGAAACAAACCTTACCTGAGATCGAACCGTTGTTGCTGGGTGTCACCAAGGCCTCACTCAGCACCGAAAGCTGGTTGTCAGCCGCCTCGTTCCAAGAAACCGCTCGGGTACTGATCGACGCCGCCGTGTCCGGCAAAGTTGACCCGTTGCGGGGCTTGAAGGAAAACGTGATTATCGGTAAGCCTATTCCAGCCGGCACCGGCTTTGAAACCCGGCAGCACAAAGGCGACGAAGACAAGGTCGAGGCGGAAGTCGAGGCCTAAACGTAGAAATTTTCCCAAAGACACGGTTGCCGAAACCGTGTTTTTGTGCTAAGGTATTGGGGTTATGGCTCGTCCATCTGGAAATTCGCGACGCACAAAATCTTCGGCCGCTGAATCGCGATCAGCCGATGAACGAGTTGAGCCGCGCCGACAATTAAATCCAGAAACACGGCACGGGATCGTGATTGTCGTGATCCTGATTGTCAGCGCCGTGGCCGCGTTGTGCGTCTTTGGTTTAGCCGGGAATCTTGGTCAGGCGATTAGCCAGGGTTTTGGCACTCTCTTCGGTTGGCAGCGCTACACCATTTGGCTGTACGGCGCGTGGTTAGGAATTCTGTTGTTGTTTCCAGAACGTTTTCATGTCTCTGGGAGTCGTTGGGGTGGATTTATTGTGGCGTTCATCGCAAGCGAGGGCCTGCTCCAACTCTTCCTGCCGTACGCCGACTCGATTCAACGCGCCATCAACGGCCAAGGCGGAGGATATATTGGAGTACTGCTCAGCCATCCATTGCGGGCCGCTTTAGGTCCGGTTGCCGCCGGGCTCATCATGGTCGGAGTCTTTGTGATCGGCATGTTGATGATGTTCAACACCAATCTGCGTTCGATGGCGCAGCAAGCCAATCCGCTGTCGCGATTGTGGCTCGGCATCCGTGGATTGATTTGGCGCCAACGTTTAGCCCGCATGACCAAACCGGAATCAGCGGAATCGACTGAACCAAATTTCCAAAAGTCGGAAGTTTCTGGTGACGAAGATGAATCAGAAGGTGACGACGAAGACGCTGAGGAACAGCCAGTTCAACGCGTGGTGAAAGCGCCGGCCGTTCCCCGTCAGAAGCGTAAGATTGAAATCCCGCTTGATTTGTTGGATCTGTCATCGAGTCAACCAACCAGCGGCAACATTGAAGCCAACAAAGAGAAAATAAAAAAGACCCTGGAGAACTTCGGCATTAGTGTTGAAATGGGAGAAGTCAATGTTGGTCCGACGGTCACGCAGTTTACGTTGAAACCGGCGGAAGGCGTGAAGCTCTCGCAAATCACATCGCTAGGAAATGATTTGGCACTGGCCCTGGCCGCTCACCCGATTCGAATTGAAGCACCAATTCCGGGCAAATCACTGGTTGGTGTTGAAGTTCCAAATCAAGCCGTGGCGCTCGTGAACCTGCGCGATATCCTCGCGTCCGACCGTTTCAAACAGCGGACGTCCAATCTAACATTTTCACTTGGTAAAGACGTGAGTGGAACCCCATGGGTCGCGAACATTGACCCACTGCCGCACTTGTTGGTGGCCGGTGCCACCGGTTCAGGAAAATCTGTGCTGATCAACGATTTGATTATCAGCTTGCTGTATAGCAACTCACCGGATGATTTGAAATTGATTCTGGTTGACCCAAAGCGTGTTGAATTATCACTCTACAACGGCATTCCACATCTTCTGACACCGGTGATTACTGACACGACGAAAACAATTAATGCGTTGCGTTGGGTTGTGAGCGAAATGGATCGACGCTACGGTGTTTTGCAAAACTCCGGTAAGCGCAATATCGCTTCGTATCGCAAAGAAGTTAACGATGATATGCCGTACATTGTGGTGGTGATCGATGAGTTGGCGGATTTAATGGCCGTGGCCGCTAATGAAGTTGAAGGCGCGATAGTGCGTTTAGCCCAAATGGCTCGAGCGGTTGGGATTCACTTGGTACTGGCAACCCAGCGTCCGTCGGTGGACGTGATCACTGGTCTTATCAAAGCCAACGTCACCGCTCGGATTGCATTCAGTGTGGCTTCGGGTGTCGATTCGCGAACCATTCTCGATAACTCTGGTGCGGAAAAACTCTTGGGTAAAGGTGACATGCTTTTCATCTCGGCTGAATTATCAAAACCGAAACGACTGCAGGCCGCCTACGTTTCAGAAAAAGAAGTGGAACGTGTTTCACAATTCCTGAAAGCCCGCGGCCAACCTGACTACATGACCGAAGTGGTCGATAAACCGGCGCCGCAAATTGGTGGGAGCTTGGAAGATCTGGGTGACGATGAATTACTGAATGAGGCGAAACAGGTGATCCTGCAAGCTGATAAAGCATCTGCCTCGTTACTCCAACGTCGGCTACGGGTTGGTTATGCCCGAGCTGCTCGAATTCTGGATTTACTTGAGGAACAAGGATTCATTGGACCGGGCGAAGGCGCCAAACCACGTGAGATTTTAGCCAAGGCCCGAATGTCGGATATGCCGATGGCCGCACCGTCGGATGTGAACGAACCGGAAGTTGAGGAAGAAGAGACGGAAGAATCTGAAGAGGAAACCGAACAAGAATCTGAAGACGAGTCAGACGACCAAACCCAAACCGAAACCAATCCTGACGAACCGGAACAGGCATGATCCCGTTAGAGGTTCTCGCCTCGGATGTACAGATGTTTGCATTTATAAAATGTCCAATCGAACTGAACTTACGCATCGCATACGGCTCATGTGTTTCCTCAAGGTATCGGGGAACACAAACCCATAGCTCAGGAGGAAATCGGATTTATCATTACGAACCTATAACGGGATGATGTTCCACAAACGGGATCTCCCACAGTCAGCCAAGCTGGGTGAACGTTTAGCGCAGGTTCGCTCGGAAAGCGGTTGGGCGATCGTCGAGGTGGCGAAAAAAATTAGCGTCAAACCAAAGTACCTAGCGGCGATAGAAGCCGGACGTTACCGCGATCTGCCTGGCCCTGTCTATGCCCGGAATTTTGTGCGATTGTATGCCCAAGCCCTCGGGGTGGAAACCGGCGCGGTCATAGATATGTTTGATAAAGAATTCCAGATTGTGACGTCGGGAAAAATTGAGCGTCACCTACCATCCGAACGTGTCTCCACAGAATTCCACTGGATGAGAAAGCACGCGCGACTACTCCTGGCGGGGGCGGTGATCGCGGCTGTGTTGTTCTATCTCGGCATTCAGGTTGAGCGATTATTGACGCCGCCGATTTTGACCGTTACGTCTCCGGCGGGCGACGTGACCACCAAGAATTTACAGATTACCGTGGCGGGTCATACCGAGCTGACGGCCAGTGTGACGATTAACAACCAACCGGTCCAGCTCGATGACGCTGGGAATTTTAAGGAATCAATTGACCTCTCGACCGGACTGAACACGCTCGTGATCGGTGCGGCCAAGAAACACAGCAGCCAACGGGTAGTCGTGCGACGTGTGTTAGTCGAAACAGCCACTGATACTGGGCCCTGATCGGCAGAACGCTTGGCATCGTTTCTACCCTTTGACATCATGAAAGGGATTGTCTAAGGTACCGCCGTTAAAACCGATATAAGTACTAGTCCTTGAAAACTGAATAACCCCGTGATCCAGAGGAGGAATGACGATGAAAGCGCATGTGTCTCTTGTGTGCATGTTCCTCACGGCGTTGGCCATCCTGCCATGGTTGGACACTGCCTCGGCGGATGAATCCGACCATCGACTCCCAGCCTGGCAGCTCGGTTTCCAAGTTGAAACGTCAACCGGTTCGCCCATGACGAAGAACTGGGGAGGATCACCCAATCGTCGCCAGACCGTGCTGGCCGTCCGCGCTTCGACCACCGTACTGCAGATCGGTCCAGCCAGCCTGGCCTACGCCGCGGAATTCGTGCCCCTGCATTTCGTCGGGTACAATGCGCAGTACGGGGATCTCGCCGATGGTCACCAGACGGTGTATGGCATCGGCATTGTTCCACTGGGTTTGGAAATGGATCTAGCGGTTCGGCGGCGTTACCAGCTGTGCGGAGCGATTGGCGTCGGCTGTGTCCGTTTCGATCACGAAGTTCCGATCAAACGCGCCGGCGAGTTCAGCTTCACGTTTGAAGCCGGTGGCGGGGCACGTTGGGAGTATCGCCAGCACCACTGGCTCGAATTCGGCGCCACCTTCCGTCACCTGTCCAATAACGGTACCCAACCCAAGAACCCAGGGCTCAACGCCACGATGCTCTATCTTGGTTGGCAGACTCGGCTTGGGCATCAGTCATCAACAGCCCGGCTGGCCAAGCAGTAACCAAAACACGGCTTCGGAACGAGGTAGTATTTCAGTCAACTCCCCAAAGGATGGACATCCAGAGGGGATTTTCTTTTTTTCCAGCTCACCATTCCATGAGGTTGACTTCTGAAATCAATGTGGATAACTCCTATTTGACACTTCGGTTTTTGTTCGGTATGCTGGATTCATAAGCTCCGATTGTGCCCGATATGTGGCAAATCGAGTAGCGGAAAGGATAACCATATGGCCAAAGGCCACAAAGCCGCCAGTGCTGTAACTGGCAAACATACTGCTGCCTCGGCAGCGATTGACCAAATTCGCGAGCGCTTCGGCGAAGGGTCGATCATGAAATTTAGTGAAGCGCGCGCGATGGACGTCGAAGTCGTTCCGACCGGCTGTTTGTCGTTGGACCTGGCCTTAGGTGTTGGCGGCGTTCCACGCGGCCGCATTATTGAAATTTTTGGACCGGAAGCGTCCGGAAAAACCACCTTGGCCCAGCACATCGTGGCCGAAGTCCAGAAAATGGGCGGTACAGCCGCGTTCGTGGATGCGGAGCATGCGCTCGATCCAAGTTACGCCAAGAAACTCGGCGTGAATATTGATGACCTCCTGATTTCACAACCAGATTCCGGCGAACAAGCACTGGAAATTGTAGAAACACTCGTGCGATCAAATGCTGTCGATGTCGTCGTCGTTGACTCAGTCGCGGCCCTCACCCCGAAAGCGGAAATTGAAGGCGAGATGGGGGATAGCCATATGGGTTTGCAAGCGCGATTAATGTCGCAGGCCTTGCGTAAGCTGACCGCCATCGTCTCCAAAACCAAAACCATTGTGATTTTTATCAACCAGACGCGCATGAAGATCGGCGTGTTCTTCGGTAATCCGGAAACAACCACCGGCGGGACCGCGCTGAAATTCTACTGCTCGGTTCGGATCGAAGTTCGCCGGATTGGCCAGCTGAAGCTCGGCGATAAGATCATCGGCAACCGCACCAAAGCTAAAGTCGTCAAGAATAAAGTCGCGGCCCCGTTCCGCCAAGCCGAATTCGATATTCTCTATAACCAAGGCATTTCCCAAGCTAGCGATGTCTTAGACACCGCCATCACCTACGGTGTGTTGTCAAAGTCTGGTAACACTGTCTCCTACGGTGAAATCAAGCTTGGCGTCGGCCGGGAAGCCTGCAAGCAGTACTTACACGACAACCCAAAAATGATGGCTGAGATTCGTGAAAAAGTTCTGGCTGTCGCCAAGGAAAAGCAAGCCGAAGATGACGGTTTCAAACCACCAATGGTGGCGGATGAAGCGGAGGAGAAAGAGGAGTAATCACTATGTAAAGCAGCGGGCCATGGGCCCGCTGCTTTGTTACCACCAATTATTTTTATTTTTGCGACTCTCGTTCTTGAAGAACACGCACCATAACTTCAAACCGAGCGTGGGAACCCTCCGACGCCCCACGGCCATACGTCTCAAGATCTTCTATTTGTTTAGCTCGAGCCGCAACTTTAGTCCTTAACTGTTCAATCGGTAACCCTCGAAGTTCTTCTGCGTATTCTTCTAAAGTTTGAGCGCGTTGTGTCTCGTCTGGAGCAACAAAACTCTTATCATCGGGTGACGAAAGTCTTTCGGGCATAGGAAAAAAAATAATTAATTATTCTCCAATGCTATCATTTTTTTGGCGTTTTGTCAATTTGCTTTCAACACCAAACTGAGCGCAGACTAGAAAGTCTGCGCTCTATCGTTGGGAATTATTCCGTCACCCGCTCCGCGTACTCGCCGGTTTCGGTGTTGATGCGCTCCCTCCTCCCCGTAGCCCCTCCTCCGGCAGGAGGGGCATCACGCGTTACTCGGTAACACGCTCCGCATATTCCCCGGTCTCTGTATTAATTCTAATGACGTCGCCTTGCTTGACGAAGGCCGGAACGCGGACATTTGCACCGGTTTCGATGATAGCGTCTTTCAGGACGGCGCCTTGGGCAGTGTCACCGCGGACTGCGTCGGCGGTGCTGGTGACTTTGAACTCTACTTTCTTTGGCAGTTCAACGGTGATGGGCTTCCCTTCGAAATTGACCAGCTGATATTCAGTCCCGTCCTTCATGTAGTGCAGTTGTTCCTCGACCATGTCTTTCGGCAGGGTAATTTCCTCAAACGACTCGTTATCCATGAAGTGCGCACCCTTGTCGTCGGCGTACAGAAAATTCGCTTTGGAGCGGGCCACGTCGGCCTCTTCGATTTTATCGCCATGCTTGAAGGTTTGTTCGAGGACGCCACCAGTGATCAGGTTCTTCAACTTGGTTCGACGAACAGGTTTACGCTGGGCGGTGCGCATGAAATCCGACCACAGACAGATGTATGGTTGGTCGTTGATTTTGACGAGTGACCCCACTCGAATATCATTCATATCCAACATATAGAGGTTGGAAGTTGGAGGTTAGATGTTGGAGAATAAATTAATTGACGGTGAATGGGACCAGAGCCATCACCCGGGCGCGCTTGATGGCTTGGGAGACGACGCGTTGGTGCTTGACGCAGGTGCCGGTTCGGCGGCGGGGGAGGATTTTCGAGTAGGACGACATGAACTTCTGCACTAACCGGACATCTTTGTAATCCAATTCATCCAGCGCGTTGGCACAGAGATAACAGGTGCGCTCTTTGGGAGCGATGGGGGCTTTCTGGCGCATACTTAGAACGGAATATCTTCGATATTAATCTCGTCTTCGCTCGGCGCTGGGGCGGGGGTGGCGTCGGCGGCAGGGGCTGGAGCGGCGCTGGGGGCCGGACCTTCGCCTTTCTTATCGAGCAAGATGACGTTGTCAGCAATAATTTCAGTGCGGTAGTTCTTCTTACCATCTGGACCGTCCCAGGTACGGGTTTGGAGCCGACCCTCGACGTAGACTTTGCTGCCTTTGCGGCAGTAGGTGGTAACGGTTTGTGCTAACTTGGCCCAGGCGACGCAGTTGTGGAATTCCGTAGCTTCTTTGAACTCGCCGGAAGCCTGATCCTTCCAACGCCGCGATGTGGCGACGCCGAATGAGACAACATTCTGTCCAGAAGTCGTGGTCCGGGATTCCGGATCGCGAGTGATGTTCCCGAGAATGGTGGCACGATTGAGACTAAAGGCCATATGGGGTACAGGTTATAGGTTGAAGGTTGTAGGTGAGAGGCTAGAGGTCGACTTTATCTGACTCGAGGATTTCTTCGAGTTTTTCAGCCAGTTTTTCCTGGGCGACTGGGGCGGCCGGTTCAACCGGAGTAGCTTGAACCGGAGCGGCTTCGGTGACCATCGCGGCAGCCTCTTTTTCTTTAGCGGCTTGGCGCTTAGCTGCAATCCGTTCGCGTAACGCTTCAGCCTTGGCCACGGCCGCTGCAGATTTCACAATCCGGCGGACAACTTGATGGCGAACAACGTCATCAGATAATTGCAAGGCTTTGTCCAAGTCGTTCAATTTTGTGCTTTCCAGATCAAATTCAACCAGATGGTAAAAGCCATGGCGATAGCCATCAATTTCGTAGGCTAATTTACGCTTACCCCAGAAGTCGGTCTTGGTAATGTTGGCGCCCTGAATTTTCAGGAGTTCTTCCAAGCGTGAGACGAGGGGTTGAACTTCTTCCTCGGTTTTTGAACCGGGGAAGATGACGAGAACTTCGTAGTGATCAATCATGGCTACAAATGGGGATTAGGCTACGAATCTACAAATGAATAACGAATAAATGAAGGTGAGTTGGACCCACCCCGAATGAGATTCGGTGGTGATGTTGCATGGGTCCCGAGGGAGCCCCTGATCGGGGCGCTAACATCGTGGGAGGAGCCTATCATAGCGATGTTTTTTTGGCAAGAGTTTGACAATTGGACGACATAATGATAGGACGAGAGCAATTCCATAGGTGTATGCCTGTGGTCCTTGGCAACTAGATTGCCAGGCGGGGGGGGGGGGTTTCGATTCTTGCCCCAAACCAGGAACGATTGGCATAAAGGAGAAGTACCATGAGTTTTTTTAAAGCTGGGGACTCAAACCGGTTCATTGGGGGCCCTTCGGCTATTTGTTTGCTCCAAGCTCATTCCACCAATCTTTAGA
>CAYLHT010000005.1:56730-64920 GCA_964383765.1 uncultured Gammaproteobacteria bacterium
GTGCGATAAGATTGGGGGAGGAATATTATAGTGCTAGTTTTTTTTTGAAAGGATTTAAAAAAATGAAAAAAAAAAGAAAGGGAGTAAAAAATTTCAAGGGGGGGGGCGTGGGGGGGGGGGGGAGGTGGTGGGGGGGGGGGGGGGGGGGGGGTTTCGATTCCTGCCCCAGACCAGGAACGATCTGCATAAAGGAGCAGTACCATGAGTTCTTTTCAAGCTGGCGACTCAACTCGCGTCATTGGCGGCCCTTCGGCTATGTGTATGCTCCAAGCTCATTTCCACGACAGTTCGTGGGCGATCGATGAACTTGAAGAGCTGCGCTTCACCACATCCACCTCAAATGGCCATCCTCTCCCGGACTATCAGAGAGACTATGAAGTGAAGCTCGCCGTTCACTATACCGGCAGTTTACGAATCTGGGGTGAGCCCGACTACACCTACCTGATCCTGGGCAAGGCGCGCTGTGTCAGGTGGCCGGAGGGAGGACCCTCGTTCAAGAACTTCGGCACACTGGGTAAGGGTTGGGTAACGATTCAGTACGACCCTCATGAGCGCAAGGGCATAATCTGGTTCTTGCCGGAGAATCCTTTCCGACACCCTGTCTTGCGTGCGATGTGCGACGGCCGCCTCGATGCATTGAGCGCTGTGAAGTGAATTCAAGGCCACCCCCTTCGTGAGATTTCCGAAGGGGACTTTTCTTATTCCTTCACGTATACTACAGACTATGTCCGAAACACTGTTCATGACTGGCCGCGAACCCGAGTTATCCGTTGCCGAACTAGAAGCGGTTGCCTCGCAGTGGCAGGCAAAGGTTATTGACGCTCAGGCATTCGGCGTTTTACTCCGCTCAGAATCAGCTTTGCCAGCACGTGCTATCGACAGATTAGGAGGGAGCATTAAACAGGTGAGTGTGCTCGAATGTTTTGATAAGAACAAACCACTAATCGAGGTTGTGAAAACCCAGTGTTCGGCCGATTGGGTGCAACAACAATTTCCCGAGGGCAGAATTGAGTACGGGGTCAGCGTGTATGGCTGGTCAAAAAAACAACGGGCCGATGTTCAACACCACTTCCTCGGCCTCAAAAAAGAATTACGAACTGAAGATCGGGCGGTCCGATTTGTCAGCTCGAAAGAACCGCAATTATCCGCGGTCACAATTCACCGGAACGGCTTAGATAAACGTGGCAAAGAATTCGTGTTTTTTGAATCAAGCGAATCAATTGTGCTTGGGGTAACCACGGCCGTACAAGATTACCAAGCCTACGCCGTGCGTGATTTTGGACGACCAGCTAGCAATCCGAAGAGCGGCATGCTCCCACCCAAAGTCAGCCAGATGATGTTGAACATTGCGAAAGTCCAACCCAACGATATTTTGCTCGATCCGTTTTGTGGGTCAGGGACAATTCTTCAAGAAGGGCTCCTGCTGGGTGTTCAGGAAGTGCATGGCAGCGATAGTAACGGTAAAGCCGTCCAGGATAGTCAGGAAAATATCCGATGGTTGATGAAAGAATATCCGAAGATTCAAGCGACGGTAGAAATTACGAAGCATGATGCAGCCGAAACGCGAGTGAAGCCGACTGTGATTGTGACTGAGCCCTATCTTGGAAAACCATTGCGCGGAAATGAACCGCATAACTTTATCTTGCAACAAGCGAACGATCTTGAAAAACTGTATTTCAAAGCCGCCCAGAATTGGGCGCGGTCCATGAAACCTGGTGCACGCTTGGTCATGATCTGGCCGGAGTTTGTGACCGGACCGAACGAAACCATCGTGCTTGATACCGAAGCGAGGTTTGCTGAACTTGGCTTTGAACCGGAGCCGATCTTGACTGAGACCTCGGCCAAAATCTTGAATCGCGGCGAGCGTTTTATCTTGACCTATGGGCGGGATGATGCCCGTGTGCGACGGCAAATTCGGAAGTGGGTGTATAAGGCTTGACCACCCCTACACCCCTCCTTCAGTAAGGAGGGGGCAGAAAAGAAAACGACCTGCCGTCCGTGGCAGGTCTAATGCTTAGCTTGATGTTCGATGGAACAGCCGGTGCTTATCCCGGCGAAAGCAGGGATCACCTCCTCTCGGGACCCTAGTGAGTGGGGGAAAGGGTCGCGCGAGAGAAGGCAGTCACAGCGAAAGTGTGCATGGTGAGTCCTCCACTTCGTGATGGAGGTCAGTTCGGGGTGAACGAGAGTGAGGCCGTGAAGCGTCGCACCTTGCGCGGTGGTTGACGGTCTCGTGTCCTCCAGATGGGAAACAACAATTCAGCCAGACGGCCACGGAAATCGTGAATCAGTCGACGACGGTGTTGAGTGGTGCGAATGGTGCACCGCTTGAACACAAACCCTCCCTGTTGTCGTTGACCACGAGCGCCCACGGTTCACCACTGCTCCGTGGATGACAAAAAGCTATCTCTAGTGTACGCCGATACCTGGCGGCGTCAACGTGAATGTCAATTTAGGCGTTGACCCGAAAGAAAACGACGTCGCCGTCCTGAATCACGTAGGTTTTTCCTTCGATTCGTAACTTTCCACTAGTTTTTGCGTTATCCCAGGATCCGACCGCCACCAAATCCTGATAGCCGACAATCTCTGCCCGAATAAAGTGCTGCTCAAAATCACTGTGGATAACGCCGGCGGCTTGAGGGGCGGCTGTGCCCTGGGTAACAGTCCACGCGCGAGTTTCATCCGGACCAGTCGTTAGGAATGTGATGAGCCCGAGCAGTTTGTAGGCGGCTTGGATTAACCGATCAAGCCCTGAGGCTTGTAATCCAAGTTCTTGTAAATAACTTTTCGCGTCGGTAACTGAGAGGTCCACCAATTCTTGCTCAACCTTAACTGCAATCACAACCGTATGTTCCGGCGGTAGGCCAACATCCTCAGGTTTTGTTTTGGCAACCTGGTTTTCGCTGACGTTCAGAATGTACAATAGCGGTTTAGCGGTTAGGAGGTTTAGCGGTTTGGTGAGTATCTGTTCATCTTCAGTCAACGATAAGCCACGAACTGCTTCCCCGGCCGCTAATTGTTCGTGTATTTTCTGAACGAGCGCAAGTTCTTGTTGAGCAGCTTTATCTAAACCAGCCTTGCTCTGCTTCTGTAGTGTGTCCAGCCGTTTTGAGATCGTCGCTAAATCAGCCATGGCTAACTCTAGGTCAATCGTGGCGCTGTCAGATTTCGGATCAACTTTTCCGGTCACATGAATCACGTTTGGATCATCAAAAGCACGGACGACTTCGGCAATGGCGTCAACCTCTCGAATATTCGCTAAAAATTGATTGCCTAAGCCCTCACCCTTATGTGCGTCTTTGACTAAGCCAGCAATGTCGACGAATTCAATCGTGGTCGGAATTGTTTTGGCCGACTTTTCCATCTTGGTGAGTATATCCAAACGTTCATCCGGTACGGCCACGACACCAACGTTCGGATCAATCGTTGCGAAAGGGTAATTCGAGGTATCGACCTGTTTTTTCGTTAGGACTTGGAAGAGAGACGACTTGCCGACGTTCGGTAACCCAACAATGCCAATTGAGAATGACATAGAGGTTGATAGTATCATGTCGTTTACCGATCAACAATCCGCGAAAGGTGTTGAGTCTTGACAGACTGTCTGGGGTGTGATACTTTCGGCCGGTTCACTGATCTGACCTCGACACGAGGAGGCTTGAAATGGCGAGTACGGTGGTACAGGTTCAACCTTTGGGAGGAGGAACACCGGTGTTCGCAGTGGAGGTCGAAGCGAGGAGAGCCGGTCGGGAAGATCGACTGACGGTGTACAATCTGGACTTGTCGAGCGAGGGGGGAACTTGGCACGAAGAATTCGCTTCACGCGAAGCACTGGCGGCATTTTTGACCGGTGTGCGAGCGACCTCCGGAATGATCGGATTGCACATGCCGGAAGTCGACATCCCTCAACCGTAAGGCCAGGACGGCTGAACGGTTTTTCTTGACCCGGTCTGCTGGTTACCGTAGGATGAACGTAGAAATTGTTGGTGACGGAGTCAGGCAACCGAAAGGAGGAAGACAGATCGCACCTTGATGCTCACGGATGTCATAGTTACTCCACGATGGAGGTCGCAATGGACGCCAGCACCGCAGTGATAACGGCAGCACCTGACACACTTCAGGATGAGTTGCTCCGAAGACTGA
This sequence comes from uncultured Gammaproteobacteria bacterium, assembly GCA_964383765.1. GTDB lineage: Bacteria > Patescibacteriota > Patescibacteriia > SBBC01 > CAIJZX01 > CAYLHT01. The sequence goes on from CAYLHT010000005.1 coordinate 60,871, forward strand.
AGCTGTTGAAGGCCCACCATCCGTCCCACACCCTTAGCAAAGATGGTCAAGCCGTCGAGCGGATGCTCGAGATCGATCGCGCTATCACGGCGGCGCACAAGGGCAACATCCGTGCATCGACGGAGATCATCAACGGGCTGTGGGGCTTCTACTGCTACGAACAGCGTTTCGACCTGGCCGTCCAGGTCGTTCAGATCCGCAGGCTTCGCTACGAGCAGGATGAAGCGCGCGTCGCGTAACCCGCGACGCTTTTTCTACTCGAGCAACTTTGAGGTCACCGACTAGCCTAGGAATCACCTAATGGCGAGACGATAGGTATTTTCCAAGACGTATGCCACGGTCAACGGCCCGACGCCACCCGGCACCGGACTGACGGCTTTAGCTTTGGTCCAGATACTCGGATCAACATCACCAACGGTTTTGCCACGTTCATGTCGAATGCCGACATCGATGACAATCGCGCCGCGTTTGATGTGCTGGGCTTTGAGTTTTGGACCGCGGCCGAGGATCGTGATGATAATGTCAGCGCGGCCGGTGATCGCCGGGATGCGTCGAGTGGTGGGGACGACGCTGACTGATGAGGCGCGACTGGAAAGTCGCGCCTCTACCATGGTGGTGAGGACTGAGCGACGGCCAAGAACAACAATGCTGCTTAGTGGTTGCGGCTGAGCTAAGTCAATCAGTTTGAGAATTGCAGCCACCGGCGGAGGCACAACGCGATGATTATCGGGTTGAAAACCGTCGACATCTTTACGTGGATCAATTGCTCGAACAGCCGCATCGGCGTTGAGTTGTTTCGGCAGCGGTAGCTGTAACAAAATCCCTGTAATTGCTGTTCTTGCATTCAGCGTTTGAATAACTTTGTGTAACTGGGCTTGGGTAGTTCGAGCGGGCAGGTGATGCCGTTCAGTTAAAATCCCAACCCGTCGAGCGGCCGCCACCTTCAGTTTAACGTACAAGGCCGAATCATAACGTGGGCCAACCAAAATCGTGGCCAGTCGTGGACGTCGTCTGGAGCGTTTGATCTGACGTTGGAGTCGTTGCAAGATCCGATCGGCTGCTAACCGGCCATCCAGTTTTCGTGCACTCATTTCAGCTCAGGGTAGAGTGGGAATTTTTTTGTCAGGCTTTTTACCCCGGCAATAACTTTCTGTTTGATGGCGTCATCACCCGGCGCCCGGAGTCGTTCAATCATGAGGTGTGTCAACTGCTCAACATCTTTTTCTTTAAGTCCACGAGAAGTGACTGCCGGTGTACCAACACGAATTCCTGATGGATCGAGTGGTTTACGCGGGTCGTTGGGGATCAGATTTTTGTTGACGTAGATGTGAACCTCTTCCAGTAACTTCTCAGCTTGCGCCCCAGTCAGCTTCAGCGGCGTCACATCAGCCAGGATCAAGTGATTATCTGTGCCGCCGGTCGCGACGTTCAATCCATGCGCCAACAAGGTTTCGGCCATGATCGCAGCGTTTTTGAGGGTTTGGGCTTGATAGGTCTTGAAACTCGGCTGGAGCGCTTCATGGAAGGCTTGAGCTTTGCCAGCGATGACGTGATCAAGGGGCCCGCCCTGCAATCCAGGCATAACAGCTTTGTCGATGGCCTCTGCATATTGGCCCATGCTAAGAATTATAGCTCCGCGTGGCCCACGCAGTGTTTTGTGGGTGGTGGCAGTGACAATGTCGGCATGGGGGAAGGGATGTGGATGTAACCCAGTCACAATTAAACCAGCGATGTGCGCTACGTCAGCCAAGTGCATTGCTCCGACCGACTTGGCGATGTCGCCGAAACGTTGAAAATCAATTTGCCGCGGATACGCCGAGGCGCCGGAGATGATCAATTTGGGTTTATGTTCCTTCGCCAGGCGCTCAACCAGGTCGTAATCAATGTAGCCGTTTTGATCTACGCCGTAGTGGACAATCGTGTACAGTTGTCCGGAAATATTGCGCTTGAACCCGTGGGTTAAATGACCGCCGGCGTTCAAACTCATCGACAAGACTGTGTCACCGGGTTTCAAGAAGGCCGCGAAGACGGCGACGTTGGCAATGGCGCCGGCGTGGGGTTGGACGTTCGCGTGTTCGGCGCCGAAGAGTTGCTTCGCGCGGTCGATCGCGAGTTGTTCGATTTGATCGATGAATTGGTTGCCACCGTAGTAGCGCTTCCCTGGGTAGCCTTCGGAGTATTTGTTCGTGAGCACACTTCCCACCGCCTGTAAAACCTCGGGCGAGGCAACGTTTTCCGAGGCAATTAACGTTAACCCTTCGCGTTGGCGTTCGAGTTCAGCGGCGAGGAGTTTTTTCAGTTTAGGTTCGATGGACATGGGTTGAACGGATTCTGAAGTACAGCCAAATGGCAGCCGCAGCCATGATGACACCTGCCGCTAGGATCGGCAAGCGGATGCCATGGATGAGCGGCGTCCGGTCAATCCGCAATGATTCCGTCGCGATCCGCAATCCGGCAGCCAAAATCAAATAAGTGAGGGCGATCAGGCCCGGCGGCGATGTTGGTGAGCGTCGACGGTGTAGCCAAATCAAAATACCAGTAATGAGAAGTAGCCCAAGGGATTCATACAGAAAGGTGGGGTGGTAGAAATTGACTTGCACATATCCGACCGGTCGATTGATCGGATCGATCGGAATACCCCAGGCTAAAGTTGTCGGTTTGCCAAATAATTCTTGATTGAAGTAATTTCCCCAGCGGCCGATGGCTTGGCCAAGCGCCAGACCGGGAACGATGATGTCGGCCAATTGCCAAAAACTCAACTTTCTTCGCCGGCAAAAAACAATCAACGCGAGTAACCCGGCGATCAGTCCACCATGCCACGCTAATCCGCCGCGCCAAATCTGAATGATTTGGGCTGGGTTGGCTTGGTAATAGGACCATTCATTGACGACATGGTACAACCGAGCACCGAGAACGCCGGAGATGATCAGGAGCAGGAAAACGTCAAAGATAACATTTTCCGAAATCTGGTACCGTTTGGCAATTGAACGCATCAGGAAAAACGCCGCCAATGCACCCAAGGCTAACGTCAACCCGTACCAGTGAATCGTCAGACTCCCGAGGTGCAGGAGAATTGGTTGAGGGTGCCAAGAATGGAGGAACATCGCGCTCAGTATATCAACTTCTGACGCTCCAGAACAGGCGACCGTGCTATACTGTCGTCAGCTATGACCATCGACCCATCTATTTTCAAAGCCTACGACGTCCGTGGGATATTCGGACAAAATATTACGGTTGAAATTTTCGAAGCAATTGGACGAGCCTACGCGACCTACCTCAAACCGAAACGGATTGTGTGTGGTCGAGACGTGCGGATATCAGGACTCGACCTGCAGCAAGCGTTGATGAACGGGATCCGGTCAGCTGGAGTCGAGGTGACTGACATTGGGTTAGTGACTACGGACGCTTTGTACTTCGCTGTTGGGAAACATGGGTTCGACGGCGGGGCGATGATCACCGCCTCGCACAACCCGCCAGAATGGAATGGCGTGAAGTTCACTCGTGAGCAGGCGATGCCGCTCTATGGCGACCACGGCATTCAACAAATTCGCGCTATTGTCGAAACCGGTCAGTTCGAGAATCCGTCCCCTGATCCTCGGAATATCGAAGCCCTGGATATTCAATCGGAGTACATCAACCACGTCTTGTCGTTTGGCCAATTTCGCAAACCGCGCAAGCTGAAGATAGTGATTGATCCCGGTAACGGATCAGTCACGAGATTCCTTAATGACCTGATGTCTCGATTACCGTTTACTTGGAGCGCCATCAACGCTACACCGGATGGCAACTTCCCGGGCCGTAACCCGAATCCAATCGCACCCGGTGCTTTAGATCAGCTGTCTCAGACCATTATCTCTACCGGTGCGGATCTGGGCGTGGCGTTTGATGCCGACGCCGACCGCATGTTCTTTATGGACGAGCGTGGGAATCGAGTGTTGGGCGATGTCACGACCGCTATTCTCGCTAAACAATTTCTCAAGCGTTTTCCCGGTGCGCCCATAGTCTATAACTTAATTTGTTCGCATATGGTGCCAGAGGAAATCACGAAAG
>CAYLHT010000006.1:0-58764 GCA_964383765.1 uncultured Gammaproteobacteria bacterium
TAAAGCGGTACGTGAGCTGGGTTCAGAACGTCGTGAGACAGTTCGGTCTCCTATCTACGATGGGCGTTGAAACTTGCGAAGGCTCTTCCTTAGTACGAGAGGACCGGGAAGGACGAACCTCTTGTGTACCGGCTGTCCCACCAGGGGCACCGCTGGGTAGCTACGTTCGGCACGGATAAACGCTGAAAGCATCTAAGCGTGAAGCCGTTCTCAAGATGAGGTTTCGTTATAGACTCCAGGGAGATAACCTGGTTGATAGGTGGTAGGTGTACGCGCCGTAAGGCGTTGAGCCGAGCCATACTAACAGTTCGAGTTCTGTATATCTGCCGTGACAGGCAGCATGCTGACCAGAACCATCAGTTGCGTTCTGGATTAGATAGTTGTTTCCACAAGTTGATTGCTTGTTCGATGTCTGAGGGCGTGGTACGCTGTTTGACCCTATGGCCAAACGTGCACTCCCGCCGGTTGTTCGTGTGATAGCCACCTTGATGATCATCGCCGGTTTTATCGGCTTGGTCTTCTGGCTGACACCGACCTCAACGGCCATCGGACATTAAATTACCCTTTCACAACAGGTACAGCGTCTCCGTGATTCGAGCGGTGAGGTCACACCCGATCCCATTCCGAACTCGGTCGTTAAGCTCACCAGCGCCGATGATACTGCGATGCATGTCGCGGGGAAAGTAGGCCGTCGCGGGGACGTTGTACCGGTTTCAAGACACTGCCACTCGGCAGTTGTTTTGTTTTTCATTTAGTTAGATTACAATAGTGACATGGAAGACCAAGATCCCAAGTCATTCAAGATAACGGGCCGTAGATCAAAAATAAAACCTTGGAATTTTCTAGTTATTGGTCTTGTTCTACTTTTACTTTCAGGGTTTGGAGCAAGCCCTGCGGTCACTCTCGTTGGTCTAATACTAATAGCCATTGGCATCGCAAGGTTTGTTAAAGAACGTCGAGCCAATGGAAAGACGCACAATGTTTAAGTGGCCCGTTTGAGCTTTAAGCCTAGAATTAGAGCGGCCGTCGCTGAACCTCGATTTTATTGCTAAAATCAGGCATTTGCAGCTCTTTTTCGGTGTGCTATAATACTTGTGATCATTGAAAATATTTCCTTCGATGCACACGAAGGGGCAGGCAGGTCAGCCATGACCGAAATCGCGATAGTGGTTGGTACTCCGGGGATAGCAATATCCCTCGAGTGCAATAACGAGGGATGATTTCGATCATTACCTCGGAGTGCCTGCCATTGTGGCGATTTTTTACTAGTCACGAACGCGTCCGAAGTCTCGAGCGCATTCGGGGCCAGTAACGGTCCCACGCATCCCATTAGAGGGGTCGTCTAACTCATAAGTGAAAACTTGTGAAACTCTTATTGACGGCTCCCTGCACCGGGAGTTGTTAGGACGGATACGCGCTTTGTATTTTGCTATCAAGACGCGCCTGACTTAGCAATATACTTCTTTTGGGGAGCAAAAAATTTCTGGTGCGGCGCTAAGTTGTAGAGAGGTGACAGAAACGGGGCAGAGAACCCTGACCGGCGAATCAACAGTGCAAAACTGTAAATAGCTGGTGCAGCCTCATCCTGGAGCAGCGCCAAGTCAGTGGCAAGAACCGCCTATCTCAAAGCGGTTTTTGTTTTGCTATAATTTTTTTATGCTACCAAGTCTTTCCAAGCACCGCTCCTCCCCCACCCAAGTCCAACTCTGGCTCCGTTCGTTGCGTTACAACCCAATGGACACCATGCGAACCTTGCCGGAAGTGGCGCGCAGAAAAACCGCCCATTGTCTCGAAGGCGCCTTAGCCGCCGCGGCATTACTCGAACCACATGGCTATCCCCCGCTGATTCTTGATTTAACCTCAATCGGGCCGCTTGATCACACAGTTTTTATTTACAAACGCAAAGGCCGTTGGGGCAGCGTCGGCATGTCGCACGATATTGGTTTGCATGGACGCAAGTCGGTATTCAAAAGTGTTCACGCGCTGGTTCGAAGTTACATCATCCCCTACATTGATCATCAATCGCGCCTAACCGGTTGGGGTGTGTTGGATTTGCGGACGCTCAAAAGTGATCGCTGGAAATATTCAAAGCACAATGTTTGGTACGTTGAGCGAGCGTTGCAGAAAATGAAACATCATCGGCTCAAAGTTTCACCGGCAGTCACGAAACACTGGCGCGAACAACACAAACACTTCAAGAAAAAACATCCTCACAAACAACCCGACTACTTTCCGAACCAACATCAGTGGGTATCAGGTTAACCCTGTTCAAAGGGACAAATTACCCTTTTGGGTAAAAGGGTGCTTGACAAAAAATCCAGTTTAGAATAGGTTGCTGACAGGTGGCTTGAGCTTCAAGCGGATTTTATGCATACCCACCCACAATTTACTCAACAAGCTTTACTCCACCGAGGATTCGCGAATGAGCGACGGTTGTTTATTTTATCGCTGCTGGTACAACGCCCTCGAACTGGAATTGAGCTGGTACGAATTCTAGGTATCCGACCATCGAATGTCAGTAAGCATCTTCGAATTCTAATGACGGCAGGGTTAGTTACAGGCGTACGGAGGAAAAGTGCGGTGGAGTTCTACGCACGAAAAAATATTGTACGTCGGTATTTCTAAAAAGAGCTTGTTACCCTTTTGGGTAAAAGGGCTACTCAATAAGTGGGTGGCCTAGGAAATGGGCCTAAAGTAACTCAGGCTTTGGCTTTTCGGACAAAATGATACGCCACCACATGCCCGGCATAACTGACCGGGATCATGTCCGTTTCGGCTGCAAAGGTTGAACCGTCGGTCCGCATCGCGGTAAACCGAAATGTAACCGGTCGGCTCAGGTTGGCAACGTGATCTTCATACATCTTCACAAATTTCTCGCGATCACTATCGGTTGCAATAAAACTCTCAAGTGCTAAGTTCGCACTGCAATCTTCGGCCGTAGCGTAGCCGAGGAGCTTGGCTAATTTGTCATTACAGATCACATTCTTTTCGTCGAGCCACAAGTACACCCCGTCTGGACTGTCTTCCAGGACCGGCTCGAAGTGATCGGCGATTTCGCTAATTAATTGGTCGTGTTGGTGCTGATGTTCAGTGTCGTCCATGGGCTACACCCTAGCACATTTACCGCCGCTGGCGAAACTCCGATTTAATGTACTCGGTGATCACGTAAATGACGACGGTACTCACCACCACGAAGACCATTTCGTGCGGTAAGTGGTAGCCATGTTCCGCACCACCGAAAATCTCAATCCCGACCATCATCAGCAACATCCCGATCCACCCATACACAAAGTATTCGCCGTGTTGGTGGCGAGGGTTGTAATGATGGTGCCAACGGTGAATTTCTTTGTCGCCGGCGTAAAACGTTAGAATCAGGAGATAAATATCTGCCACTGATTTACTCACCGCGGTTGCGCCATTGGTAAAAAATGACAGCGCAAACCAACCCATCAGAACAATCGTCCCGATATCGAACAACCGGACAAACGAGCGTTGGTAGGGTTTCATCACGCTCAGTGTAGCATAAGAAAACGCGGGCCCGGTGATGCTGGGGCCCGCTCATGAGGTGTTAGTGTAAAGTTGAGCTAGCTGACTATCGAAGACGTTAGCTACTCAGGCCTCACTTCGGTGACATCCTGAAGCGACTTCAGGTACTTCGGATCGATCCAGTTGACCATGGCCAGTAGACGGCTGCTCGGGTTGACATACCCGAGTTGGTCACTGGCCGCGGCGGCAACGTACCACAGGGCCGGGTCGAATGGAGCGAAACACAGGCCGCGAACGGCGTCTTCCAAGCCACCGATCGGGTCGCCCGCATTGACCTTGTCTTCTCCTGACAAACAAAGCCTGGTGGCCATAGCCTGGTCCGGTGCCGGACCGTTACGGCGCAATCCCCGCTCCTTCACCTCCTCGGCAATCACGCACAGCTGAAGGATGTGGTACCCAGGCCGCACTTTCCGTAGAGCCATGCGGTGGTGAACCAGTTGTCCCGCCAGACTGCAGAGGACCGGAACGACGTCACCAGCTTGAAGCTCCTGTCGGTTTGGCATATCACCTCCCCCAAAGGACGGGTTTCGAGAAACTTCACGAGATCGTCCGGACTCTATACAAAAAATAGAATTTTGTCAACCCAGCCAACAAAAAACGCGGGTCCGGTGGTGATAGATCCGCGATGATGAGGCTGGTCCTTGATGTCACTCCCGACGCAGGCTTGGGTTGATCCACTCCGCCAGATCGATCAGTGTGGCGCTACTCTTTCCGTCCCCGAGCTGGAGTGCGGCTTGTCCAGCCAGCATCCACAGCTGCGGATGAAACGGAGCGTTGGCCAAACCTCGGCAAGCGCTGATCACGGCGACCGCGTGATTGCCCCGCCTGTTTGCAGACAGCCCGTCACTCAGCAACTCTTCAGCGGCCCACGGGTTGGGAGGTGCATGCAAACCGGGAAAGGACCGTTCACGAATCTCATCCGCCATCTCCGACAACCGCACAGCTGCATACTCGGCCCTTTTCCTCGCCACCAGTCGGCGATCCACCATGACAGCCGCCATCTGCGCCAACTTGGGTTCAGGATCAAACCCAATGACGATTCGGCTCCTCGTCACCTTGTGCATGGGTCCCTCCACCATCGTAGGTGCGTTTCAGTTCAGGTACCACAGGATTGCGGGACTGTAGACGAAAAATGTGGTTTTGTCAATGGTCGGTCCGGGAATGCGGAGTGCTATACTTAGTCTATGCGCCTTTTCGCCGATCTCCACGTCCACTCGAAATATTCCCGCGCTGTCTCGCAAGACATGGACATCCCCCACATTGACCACTGGGCCAAGGTTAAAGGTATTGGCCTCATGGGCACTGGAGATTTTACGCACCCAGCCTGGTTTGGGTCGCTCAAGCAAGAGCTAGCTGAAGATGAATCAGGATTCTTACGCCGAAAAGAATCATCCGAGAAAACTCTATTCGTATTGTCAGCCGAAATTTCGTGTATTTATTCTCGAGCCGGCAAAACACGCAGAATTCATAACATTGTACTGGCACCAGACTTTGCCACCGTTGAAAAACTCAATGGGTATTTGAGCTTGATCGGCAATCTGAAGTCTGACGGCCGACCGATTCTTGGACTCGATGCGGAAGAGCTCACCAAAATCGTGATGGACGCCAATCCGAAAAATATGGTTATCCCGGCTCACGCCTGGACACCCTGGTTTTCCTTGTTTGGATCAATGTCTGGCTTTGATAGCGTCGAAGAGTGTTTTGGCTCGATGAGTAAACACATTTACGCTCTGGAAACCGGGTTGTCATCCGATCCAGCCATGAATTGGCGGTTGTCCCAACTTGATCGGATCGCCATCACCTCGTATTCCGATGCCCATTCACCCAAGCCGAACAAAATGGGGCGGGAAGCTACCGAGTTTGACTTGGTCGAACCAACCTATGACAACTTGATTGAGGCGCTGAAAAGCCAGTCGATGATTGTCGACAGTCTGAAGCCGAAAAATACCATTGCCTCCACTATTGAATTCTTTCCGGAAGAAGGAAAGTATCATTGGGATGGTCATCGTGATCACAATATTCGCTGGTCACCGGAAGAATCGAAGTTGCACAAGAACATCTGTACTGTCTGCGGTAAGCCGATCACGATTGGTGTTGAAAATCGCGTTGAGCAACTAGCTGATCGTCCAGCAAATTTCAAACCCACCAATCGACCACCCTTCACCAAGATGGTTCCGCTAGAGGAAATTATTGCTGAAGCGGTCGGCACGAAGCCCGGCACAAAAAAAGTCTCCGCCGTCTACGAAAAAATAACGTCCGGGGCGAGCGAGTTCGATATTCTGACAAAGTTTTCAGATAGTGAGTTGCTGAGTCTCAACGAGCCGCGCGTGGTTGAAGGCATTCAACGCGTCCGCGCCGGGAAACTCGACATCGTCCCCGGTTACGACGGTGTCTTCGGCACCGTGCATATTTTCTCCAGCCGGCAACCGGCCACCACGCCGGTCAGGCCTCAAGCTTCACTCTTTTGATTCTCCTCATTTTTCTCTTTATTGTCCTCGCCGGCGCGATTGTGGCTGCGGTGTTCAGCTTGAACTCCATGTGGCAGACGCTTCGCACTGGTTTGCCGTTTGTCTCGACACCACAATGGGCGATTGATTGGTTAGTCAATAATCTACGCCTCAGCTCATCCGATATTGTCTATGAGCTTGGTTGCGGTGATGCCCGTGTTTTGGCTGCCATTGCAAGAAAGTTTCCGGACGCAAAATTCATCGGCATTGAAATTCAATGGTGGCCATATCTTCTGGCAAAATGGCGAACGCGAAACTTGAAGAATGTGAAGATTGAGTTGAAAAATTTTCTGAATATGGACCTCTCGTCTGCCACCGTCGTCTATGGCTTCTACATCACTGTCATGGCGCCGAAAGTTGCGGCTAAACTTAAACAGGATTTGCGACCTGGCGCAAGGGCAATTTCCTATGGTTTTGATTTGCCGGGGTTGCGGGAAACCGAAAGCATACGTAATCCACAACAGCCGAAGGGAAGCAAGATCCGAGTCTTCAGCCAGTAATTTAACAATCTGCGAAAAGGTTTAGTGATTGTATTGTTGAGTTTTGTGAAAGTGACGATCTTCCGGTTGGGTGTTGGGAGCCAGCAAAAGGATTTCAGAATTCCCAAAGTGAAAATCCGTGAGCACCTCTTTCCAGGGTAGAGTGTAGTAGGCCGCAAAAATCATTTTGCCGATATCACCATGCGTTACCAGTAGGTAATTACCTGGTTGGCTTTGGGTGTTAAGCCAGCTCAGAAATTTTTTTGCTCGTACGATAAGTTGTGGAAACGTTTCGGCATCTGGTGGAGATAAAAAATAGGTAATGGTCCCTGTCACGATAATGTCAGGAGCACAGAGACGCTGAATATCCTTGACTACTTTCCCGGTCATCACCCCAAAATCTCTCTCAATCAGAAGTTCAACTTTTTCCGGTGGTTCGAGATTGAGTCTTTGAGTGACTTCTAACGCCGTGTCATACGCTCGTTGCAGCGGGGAAGAAAAAACTTTTACAACCCCCAAGTTATTCTCTTGGACTTTGTCTGCGAGCAAATCTGCTTGTTGATGGCCCGTGGTTGTGAGTGGGCTATCTCTACGCCCATTCAAAATACCTTGTGCGTTATCTTGATCTTGGCCATGACGAACCAAAAAAATCTTTTTCATGCTGCAGTATGAATTGGCGGAGGCGGAAGGATTCGAACCTTCGAGACCTTTTCAGGTCTAACGGTTTTCGAGACCGTCCGATTCAACCACTCTCGCACGCCTCCGTAACTCGCAGATTGTACGCTTTTTTGAAAAAAAATCAAGTCCGACGACGTAAATTGCGAATAATCAACCACCCAATCAATATACCGAGTGGCCCAATGGTCATATCGCCCAGCAGGTTCCAGTTGGTTTCGGGCGTGAAGGCAAAGCCAGCGACGGCTTGTTTGAACGGCAAAATAAAGGCGTGATGATTTCGGTCAAGGTATTGCAACGTTCGCTCAATTACTTCCCAAACAGCTAGTAACCCGACGCCGATCGTCCAGAGCCACTTTGGTTGACTGACCGTTTTCCGGCTGGCCAGAATCAACCCAATAATCAAGCCAGAGGTGAAGTGAATCCCCGACCAGGGCCAATCATACATTGCCACGCTCGGCGTTCCGAAGATTTGCATATCGTCAGTATACCATTCGCGCCGGCCCGTGTTATAGTTAGCACATTTGGTTGCTTTACGCACTACTCTCCGCCGTCACCGCCGCCCTGGTTGCGATTTTCGGCAAACTCGGCCTGAGCAAACTTGATACCACGCTCGCCACAACGCTCCGGGCCATCATCATGGCCAGCTTTTTCATTATCGCATCACTGGTCTTACGAAAGTTTGAAGGTTTTCATTGGAATGCCTTAAATGCGAAGCAGTGGTGGTTTATCGTTTTGGCCGGCGTGGCCGGAGCGCTGTCGTGGTTGTTCTACTTCGCCGCGTTGAAAACCGGGGCGGCCTCGAAAGTTGCGGCGATTGATCGGTTGAGTGTCGTGTTCGTCTTCATTTTTGCGCTCCTCATCTTGTCGGAACCATTCAAACTCAAAGCGGCGCTGGGCGCGGCGATGATCGCCGGCGGTGCTATCTTAATGGTCGTTGCTTGATCCATGCCAAAAACTCGACCATCACTACGATTCAAAGTCAGTGTTCCGCCGGACGTCGCCAAAGCGTTGCGGGCACGCCCGAAAATCATGAGAATCTTTCAAGCCTTCCCGCCCTCACATCAACGTCGGTACATTGATTGGATTCGTGAGGCCGTCAAAGAAACGACGCGGCGACGACGGACGAACGAGATGCTCGCTCGGATCGACAAATCATAACCGCTAGCAACATCTCAGCCAGCACGCTACACTGTGGCTATGCTTCAAGTTATCACAGACATTGCGAAACAGGTCAAAGCAGCTGGCGGCCAAACCTTTTTGGTCGGCGGTCCGGTGCGTGACCAATTGTTAGGCCTACCGGTCAAAGATTACGACTTAGAAATTTTCGGTTTGTCCGGTGATCAGATTCGGGCGATCGTTGAACATTTCGGTCGCGTCAAAGAAGTCGGTCAAATCTTCGGTATCTTGAAAGTTCAGGTTGGCGAGCACGAGATCGACGTCGCGGCGCCGCGCCGGGAGCGCAAAACCGGACCGGGACATCGTGGGTTTGACGTCGCCATCGATCCCACCATGACCCCGGCCGAAGCGGCGCGGCGCCGTGATTTCACCATTAACGCCATCATGCAAGACGTGCAGACCGGTGAGATCATGGATCCGTATCACGGACAAGATGATCTGAAGAAAAAGATTTTACGGGTGGTGGATGCAAAAACATTTGTGGAAGATCCGCTGCGGGTGTTACGCGCCTTTCAGTTTGTGGCTCGATTTGATTTGATGGTTGACCCGGAGACCATGAAGATTTTGCATGAGATGTTGCCGTCGGTCGCAGAGTTACCGGGTGATCGGATTCGTGAGGAGTGGGTCAAGTTATTCATGAAGTCTTGGCATCCCTCGCTCGGCTTGAAACTCGCCATGGACATTGGATATTTTAAGAAGTTTACAGAATTTGAGAAGATGCAAACGACGGTTCAAGGGGCGGAGGTGCATCCGGAAGGTGACGTCTGGAAACACACCCTTATGGCCGTCGATAAGGGGGCCGAAGTTGCGACCCGAGATATGTTGACCGACGAAACACGGTTAATTTGTTTGCTGGCCGTGCTGTGCCATGACACCGGTAAACCATCGACGCTGGCGCTTGAAGGCGGCACGGTCAAAGTTCACGGTCATGCTCAGGCCGGCGTTAAACCAAGCCGACAGTTTTTGCTAGCTCAGGGATTTTCGGACACGATCATTGATCCGGTCTTGTCACTCGTTCGGCATCACATGGATTTGCATGAGTTGTACGAATCCGATAAACGCGCGCCGATTACTGACGGCGCGATTCGACGGCTACTCAATCGCCTCAAGCCGGCCACAATTCAGCAATTATTAACGGTTGGTGAATCAGACTTTCTCGGCCGCGGCCCATGGAAAGGGAAATACGGTCAGGACGTCTGGCCGAAACGTTATCCGCGTAAGGAATGGTTTCTCGATCGGATCGAACGCGCGCAGCTTGAAGATAATCCGCCCACGATTATTCAGGGTCGCGATTTGATTGCGCTGGGTTGGAAGCCGGGTCCGGATTTTTCGCGCGTCATTAAGGCGGCTGAAAAATACGCAGAAGATACAGGTGCGAATCACGATACGATTTTCAATTTGATTCGTGGGGCCGGATCGGCTGAGGAATCGCTAAAACGTTTGCAAGCCGTGCCTAACCCAACCTCATAGTGGACAAGTAGTTGCGCATGGACAGCGCCATCAAAATGTGGTAGAATTTTTCCATGGCCAAAACGCAGCCACGAAAAAAAATTCGCAAGGCAGTTATCCCGGTGGCCGGTTTCGGCACCCGATTTTTGCCGGCCACGATTGCGCAACCCAAGGAAATGCTGCCGATCGTCGACAAGCCGATTATTCAGTATATTGTCGAAGAGATGGTGGCGGCCGGAATTGAAGAAATCATCTTTGTGACTGGCCGCAACAAGCGGGCCATCGAAGATCACTTTGATTATTCTAGCGAGCTTGAACAATTACTTCGGGAGAACCAAAAAGATGAGTTGCTCAAAGAGGTTCATCGGATTTCCCGTCTAGCCAAGTTTGTGTACGTTCGTCAAAACAAAATGCTCGGAATTGGTGATGCCTTGATGTGTGCTCGGGAGGTGGTCGGTGATGAACCATTTGCCTTCGCGAATGGAGACGATGTGATCGACTCGCGGCAACCGGCGATTCGTCAGTTGATGAATGCTTTCGAACGCTACCGGGCACCGATTTTCGGCGTTTTGCCCGTGCAACCGGAAGTAGTCAATCGCTATGGCGTGGTCAGGCCGGCCGGTCGAATCAATGGAAAAACTTTCCGGATTGATGGCATAGTAGAAAAGCCCAAAATTGGCGAGGCGCCGTCGAAATTTGGAATTTTCGGTCGCTATATTTTCACTCCCACCATTTTCACGGCCCTCGAAAAGGCTAAACCTCGACTGAGGAAGGAAATATACATTGCCGATGCGGCTGAAGTTATGTTACGTCGGGAACGAATGTACGCCCATCACATGACCGGACGCTACTTTGACTGTGGAAGTAAGCGTGAGTACATCAAGGCCAATATCTATTTTGCTCTCAAGCACAAAGAAATGAACACCGATATCCGAGCCTATCTGCGTAAACCGATTTAAATATGCGTCGCGTCCTAATCATCCTGGGCATCATTCTGATTCCAATTATTCCAGTCATCCTGGTCGTGACAGGCGTGATTTCGAAAAAACCGACCACCGTCGCGCCGGCCAGCTTGACGGTCTGGAGCACGGACTACCCCGAAAAAAGTTTCGACGGCATTATCGAACGGTACCGCGCCACCCACACCTACGTGACCATCACGGTCAAGCAGGTTCCGGCCGAAGACTACCTCCAACAATTATTGCAAGCCTGGGCCCAGGGCACCGGACCAGATGTCTTCTTTGTGCCCAACACCTGGATTGGCCAGATGTCAGCCTACGGGGTGGCTATGCCGGCTGACTTGGGAGTCCCGATTGTTAAAAACACGAAGGGGCTGTTCGGTGTCAGCCGCCAAGTAATTATCCAGCCGGCCAAAGCGCCGTCGATTGACGCCTTCAAGAATGCTTTTGTCGACGCGGTCGGAGCGGATATCGTCCGCGAGAATCAGGTCTGGGCTTTGCCGCTGTCGATGGATACGCTCGTCACCTACTACAACAAAGATTTACTCAACAACGCCAAGATTTTTGAGCCGGCTAAGACCTGGCCGGAGCTGGCTAGCCAAGTTGAAGCCAATCACCTGACCGTAACCGATACCCAAGGGAACCTGGTCCGCTCCGCCGTTGGTCTGGGCACGTCGAACAACGTTCCATACGCTAGTGATCTCTTGGCATTGTTGATGATGCAGAATGGCGCCCAGATGGTCGACGCCAACGGGCAGGCAAGTTTTAACCAGGCGCCAGGATTGACGGCTGTCAACTTCTATACCAGCTTTGCCCGCTCCAATAAAGTCACGTACAGCTGGGATGCGAATCAGAGCAACGCCAAAGACGCCTTTCTTCAGGGCAAGGTGGCCTACTACTTCGGTACCTTAGCCGATCGTGAAGCCATTGCCGCCAGTAGTTTAAATTGGGGCGTCTCGCCGATGTTGCACCTGACGGCCGAAGGGGATAACGATGCCGACAGCCAAAGCCAACGCTTGATCGACGTCGCCCGCTACCCGGTGGGCATGATCAGTAAAACCGCCGAGACCGCTGGGCACGCGAAGTTGGCCTGGAATTTCCTACAGTTTGCGAGTCAATCGAGCAATGTCCCAGTCTTCCTGAACGCCCTGCACGGACTTTCAGCCCAGCGCAGTATTCTGGCCACGCAAAAAAACGATGCCACCTTCAGCGTCTATGCTGGGCAACTCTTGACGGCCAAAACCTGGTACCACGGCACTGGCGGACAAACGGTTGATGGATATTTGTCTGGTTTGATTACGAGCGTGGCCAGCGGCAAAACCGATCCCCAGGAAGCGTTGGATTTAGCCGTCAAGCAAGTCAATTCCACCCTATGAGATTGCGTTGGGCTGGGCTGCTGATGGTACTAGCGGTGGTTGGATTATCGGTGACGTCAAACGTCCGCGCGGCCGGCTTGGTGATTAGCTGTGATCAGGTCGAGGTCAAAACCTTCTGTTCCAACGACACCCAGAAAGAGTGCACGGCCGCGAATCAAGCAACCGTGTGCGGCGCGAGCGCGACGTGCAGCGTCACTCGTAATGTCTTTACCAATCCATGCACGGTCAACACCTTTGTCGATCAGTTCGTGAAACTGTCACAGTACGCCCTGACCTTCGTGGTGGCACTCGCGGTGCTGATGTTCACGTACGGCGGATTTCAATTCATTACCGCCGGCGGCCGGGCCCAGAAAGTCGACGAGGGTAAGCGGGTCATCGAGGGTACGATCGTTGG
The DNA here is from genome assembly GCA_964383765.1 of uncultured Gammaproteobacteria bacterium. GTDB lineage: Bacteria > Patescibacteriota > Patescibacteriia > SBBC01 > CAIJZX01 > CAYLHT01. Next base: position 12,565 of record CAYLHT010000006.1, read on the forward strand.
GCTCATTATTTCGTTTACCGCCTTTGTGATCATCAACTTCGTGGTCGGCGCGGTCACCGGTTCCCCCGCCGCCAAACGCAATATCAACCCATTCGGCGCGATTGCCCGGGTCTTCGTCAACCCAACTGACAAGAACATTAGTCGGCCATTCAACACCACCGGCCAATCAACCGATTCCGGCAAATGTTACAGCCTGGATTCGGGTTGGGACAAAAATTGCACCCAAGTTCACTGCGCCGACACCAGCAAAGATAGCGGTGATATTCATACCATTCAACAAAAACTCACAGATTTGCACTGCGATCCCCAGGGCATCGACGGCTGTTATGGACCAAAAACACTCGAGGCGGTCCGACGGTTCCAAATCGCCAATGACCTTCCGCCGACCGGACAGGTTGACCAAGACACCCTGCAGAAACTCAACGCCACTCCGCGGGCCTGCGACGCTAATGCGGCCACGTCGGCCTTGGTCGGCGGTGTCAGTAGTCAGTTGCCGGCAGCCAGTGACTCGACCCAGGCCCTGGACCTGACTGGTTGCTGCGTCATCAGTAACGCCGGCAACAGCTTATTCTGTGCCAATCAAGTCAGCCAGCGGACGTGCGCGGCTCAGGGCGGAGAGTTCCATGCTGGTTCATTCAACTGTGCGACTGACCCTGAGACCCGTGATACCTGCGGGTACTGCGGAGATACTCGGTCACATCAATGTTTCGAAACGACCACGAATTACTGGTGCACGAATGTCGTCCGAGATACCGCCGACGCCAATTTTCGAATGACCTTCCAAGCCGGCCGAACCTGCGGTGGCGAGGCGGCGTGTAACGCAACTCAGAACGGCTGTGCCCAAGAATTATTGAATCTGCCGCCGTAGTTTGATACGCTTGATACCTATGCGACGCGTCCTCCCCATTGTGATTGTGCTGCTAATCGGTTTAGCTATGGCTTTGCCTGTCTTGGCCGATACCAACACGAGCAGCGGAAGTCAGGTCGTCAACATTCCGAACCCGATCGCCTGTAATGATGCTACCTGTTTGATTAGCCAGGTCGTCCGGTACATCCTCGGCATCATCGCCATCTTGGCCACCCTGATGTTCGTGTGGGGCGGAGTCATGATGTTGACCTCGGGTGGGAATGCCGAGCGCGTTAAGCGGGCCAAAGAAACCTTAAGTTGGGCCGTGATTGGGATCGTCGTGATTTTATTGAGTTGGGCCATTATTCGGTTTGTCTTGGCCGGATTACTCAACGCCCAAAAGTAGTTTCGCGTGGTCCCGCAGATGTCAGACATGTCTCAAGGCCTGACGTCTTGGCTTAATCGAGTGATGGAGGCCCGAGATCGAGGCGTGGTATTTGTTCAGCGTCGCGAGCGGTTGCTGCTCTGGCTGGGGGCCGGGGTGTTTGTCATATTATTCACCAGCTTGGCGGCCTGGAAGCTTTGGTCATTCGGCTATAATGGCATTGACCTAGCCTACTACCGCCAAGTCTTTGAACACTCGGTTCGTGGTGATTGGTTTGGCTTTACCATCCACCCCTACAAATCGCTCGGTGATCACCTGGCCCTCTTCTTGGCGGTTCTGTGGCCGGTGTACGCCATTTGGAAACATCCAGTCGTCCTGCCGCTCGTGCAGGCCATCGCCTTAGCTTCGGCGGTCTGGCCGGTCGTGCGAATTGGCGCTCGAGTTGTTGGTCGGCCGTGGCACCTGGTGTTTGTGCTGGCGTATTTGGCCAACCCGATCGTTCAAAACTCGGCTGCTTTTGAGTTTCACGAGTTGCCGTTTGCGATTCCAATCCTCTTTTGGGCGATCCTGGCATACATGAACAAGCGTTTTGGACGCTATCTGGCGTTGCTCGTTCTAGCCATGACCGTGCGTGAGGATGTCCCCCTCGCCATCGTTGGCTTGGGGTTGTTAGCAATCGCTGATCGACGGCGATGGCAATGGTGGGCCGTACCGATCGGACTCGGCCTGGCCTGGTTTTTCGCGGCCACCAAGTTGACCAGTCACTTCAACGGCTACGATCACTACAAATTCATCGTCTACTATCAATGGCTCGGCAAGAGTTGGTCGGCAATTCTCCGGAACGCTCTGACCCACCCCTGGTTGGTGGTGATGCATGTGGCGCGGTGGTCAACCGTGGGTTTGTTCTTCGTGACGCTGATGCCCGTGGCCTTTTTGCCCCTCCGTCGCGGACGCTGGTTAATTCCATTGGTGTTGGTCGTGCCCGAATTGCTGCTCGGATCTTCGCTTAGTTTGGCCGCGATTCAATCCCACTACTTAGCACTCTATGTTCCCTTTTTGCTGATGGCCTCAATGGTGGCTTGGGCGAGTTTGGTCAATCGCCCGATTCGATTGACCTCGCAACTTGAAGTTCCATCAGCCGCTATCAAGTTGTTGGTGGTTGGGATTATCGTCTACGGCTCACTCGGACTCGGGCCCCTACCGAGTGCGGTATCCGCTTTGGCGCAATCGGGAAAAATTGCCGACCGCGTCCATCTTGAGCGGGCCATGGTCAGGGCACTGCCGGCCGGGACAACCGCGGCCAGCTTGGAGACGCTGACCGATGTGGCTGATCGAACGAAGCTGGTGTCACTGCATTACATCTTCCTTGGGCACCAACAGTTTTCCGATCGGCCGTATACGCTGCCAACCGATACCACGGCAGTGCTCATGGATCAACGCGACTTTTTGTTTTACCAGCTGCTGTATCCGATCGAAACGCCAGCAGGTCGGACTGGGTACCAACGCCTACGCAACCTTTTGACCGAACGTGGGCTACATCTGACTGCTGCGACTGACCGTTTTATGGTATTCACGAAAGGTACCATCCCCCTCAATGTTCAGCCGCTCTATAGCATGGGTGCGGCGTCTCATCTCAACGGCACGCAGTCCACCCATGACGACATTCAGTTCCTCGGCTGGTCATCGGACTCCGGTTTACTCTCCACCGTCACCTCATCATTCGGTGGTCACTCATTTCGACTCATGCCGGTGTCCTTTACCTTTGAAAAAACAACTGCTCAGCCTACGCTGTACCAACTCGAGTTTTCGTTCCGGACGAATGGAAAGGTTGTGTATCGACAAGTTATGCCGTTTGGTGGCGGCCTCTTCCCAACCAGTGATTGGTCTGCCGGACAACCGGTTACGACGAATCTTCGATTGTTGCTCCCCGGGTGGTTGCGCGGTCAAACCGACGTCGAAGTTCGGGTGCTCAACCTCAACGGCGGGCTCGGTCTGAACGGGGTGCGAACAACCGTCCCCATCTACACGACGTATCGGGCGGTTGGTCCGGTGATCGACCTAGGAAAATTGACTTTATAAACAAGCAGTGTACGTAACGACCACAAGGTTGAGGTGGTAGAAAATTTGACATTTTGGACTTTTCTTGTATACTATGGGCGTCGATCTGAAGGGTGTGCACATTCAAACGATTTATATATTAATGTCGAAAGTATGAAGCTTTCTCGTATTGGAAAATGGGCCTTAGCGGCCGGAATGGTGGCTTCGGTGGCTTTGCCGATGGTCGCCAATGCTCTGAGTTTAGAAGATATCGGTTCGACGCTGGGGTACGGTACGGCTGACCTGAAAGCCACGGTCATCAAGATCATTAACCTGGTGCTCGGCCTGCTGGCCCTGATCGCAGTGATCATGGTGATTTACGGTGGGTTCATTTGGTTGACCGCCGCCGGCAATGAGGAAAATGTCGAAAAAGCCAAACGTATCATTTCCGCCGCGGTGATTGGAATTGTCATTATTCTATTGGCCTGGGCCGTCGTCATCTTCGTGGCCCGCACGACTGCCAACGTGACCACCTAATTCGATCTGTATCAGTTTTCAGTTATTCACATAAGGGAGGTGAAAAAACATGAAAAAACTCGCTAAGTTCGCAATGGTTGCCGGCACTGTCGCTGCCATCGCATTACCAACGGTCGCCAGCGCGTTGAGCTTGGAAGATCTGGGCAACACGCTCGGTTACGGCACTGCTGATTTAAAAGAAACCGTCATCAAGATCATCAACTTGGTGCTCGGCCTGCTCGCTTTGATCGCTGTCATTATGGTCATCATCGGTGGCTTCACCTGGTTGACTGCGGGTGGAAATGAAGAAAAGGTTGATAAAGCCAAGAAGATTATTTCCGCTGCCGTCATCGGTCTGATCATCGTGCTATTGGCCTGGGCCGTCGTCATCTTCGTGGCCCGTACGACCGCTAATGTGACTGCGTAAACTTTCCCTTGTCTTTTACACCGCCACGCCCCGATCGGGGCGTGGTTGGTTGTGGGCCCGAGTCCTACAATGACGACGAGGAGCCTTGAGTTACCTCAACCAAGGCCCAGTCGTGCTCATGCGGTCCGGCCACGGTCAGCCGTTCGAGCAGATGGCTGGTTGGATCAACCTGGCTGATCGGGGCAATCATCAGCGCTTGATCAGTCGGTTGGCAGCGGGTGCAGAAGTGGAATCGGCCAAAGACAATCGGCGCTTGGAGCGGCCCCTCGAAAGTTGGGATGGCCTGCCAGGTCACCGGTTGGCGTTGAAAATCTCGCGGGTCATAGTGGGTTGCCCACAGGAAGTAGACCGGAATATTTGGATCCTCCATATACACAAAGACTGGTCGAGATGTTTGGTCAGCGGTGATAGTCTGAATGGCATGATCAAAACCCCTAAATTCGGCTTCAATCCGCCAGTGCGGTCGAATATAGGCGACGGCCATCATCGTCCCGCTCGCGACGACGATCGCAAACACGCTGCCCATGGCGCCTAACCTACCAAACCTCGCTCGCATGAGCGTCACCAGACTGAACAGCCCAGTCGCCGCCATGATCTCCAGGGCCCCGAGGGAACCAAGGATGCGGGGAACCGGGGCAATCGCCTCATGATAATTGGTGATCATGATCAAACCCGGGATCAATCCAATCACGAACCACCCAAAGACGAACAGGGCGATCGCCCTGTATTGTCTCCACCAGCTGACCACACCACCCAGGGCCAGAATCGGAACCAACGGCCAAACAGTTTGCGGATTGAAGAGGTACCCCCAGGTAAAGAAAAGTTTGGTGTTGGCCACCAAGAGACGCAGCGATTCCGAGTAGTGAAAAATATTTAGCCGCGAGAACTCCCCCTGCACCTCAGACCAGTGGAGCAGCTGCGTCACAGCCAGCGGGAGCACCAACACGCTCCCCAGCCCAAGCCCGCCGATGACCCAGCGCCACTGTTTTCGCAGCGACGGCCAGATGAACCAAGCCGTCAGCGCCGCGAGGATCGGGCCGACGAATTTAAAAGGTTGATAGCCATACGCGCCGAGCGCTAAGGCCGTTCCAACCAGCCACCAAAACCGCGGCTGGTCCCGAGTCTTCAACATGCTCCAGACAAGCAGCAGCGCAAAGAACGCTAAAAAAATTGGATCGTGACCCTGCCGACTCATCAGGATGCTGGTTGGATTGATCGCCATCATACCAGCCGCCACCAAGCTGGCCGCCGGTCGCAGCCGCAGTTGTCGAGCCACGAGATAGACCAACCACACAGTACCAATCCCGACCAGGGCCGACGGCCATCTCATCATGACTGTCGTCGGATATCCAAATAGCGCGACTTCCCCTGCCATGATGTATGGCAAGAGCACGCTGGTGCGATTATCCCAAACATCACTAAACCCTTTCAGATAGAGCGGCGGATGGCCGGTTTGGCGATGGTCAGTTCCGGTTCGTGCAATCGACCACCCATCGTAAGCGTAGAGGACTTCGTCCGAGCCGTACCCGTGCCGGGCGTCGGCCAAGCCATACAGCCGCAAGCCCGCGGCCATGATCAGAATGGCAATCAGCCAGAGCTTAGCCGACATGCTGAGCGGCGAACAGCGGGTCGGTCCGCAGGCCAGATCGATGCAGGCCGTACCGCCATAACACGCCGAGAATGCTGAGCCCGTAGTTCACGCTGGCCCACCAGCCGATACTCGAGGCATCTTTGAAGTATTTAGTCGGGATCGGTGTTTCACGGATCCGGAATCCCGCGTGTTTGAGTTGGACAATGATTTCAGTATCAAACACGAAATTGTCGGAATTATGCTCAAACGAAATTGATTCGAGCACGGCCCGGCTGTAGGCCCGAAAACCGGAGTGGTATTCGCTCAAATCTAGCCCCAGCACCCAGTTGGCGACTGCGGTCAGCCCAACATTTGCCGCATACTTCCACCACGGCATGCCGCCGGCCAATGCACCACCATGAATCAACATGCGCGATCCGAAGGCGGCATCGGCCTGGCCGGAACTGATCAACCCGACCAGTTGCGCCGTATAGTGCGGGTCGTATTGATGGTCCGGGTGAATCATGATGACAATGTCGGCACCATCTGACAAAGCGGCGGCGTAACACGTCTTTTGGTTTCCGCCGTAACCACGATTGCGGTCGTGGACGATGGTCGTTAGTCCCAACTGGCGGCTGATAGCAACCGTTTGATCTTGGCTATGGTCATCGACCAGGATAATTTCATCGACGATCTCGGACGGAATATCAGCCACGGTTTGGACCAAGGTCTTGGCGGCATTATAGGCCGGTAAGACGGCGATGACTTTTTTCCCGTCAATCATGGGTTCAGTATCGTTTGGGGTAAGCGTTCAGTTCAACCTAGTCAGTCTGAGTATACATGCCGGATCAGAAAAAAGCAGGTCAGCCGCTTCACTGATCATGCCTCAAATCGAAAACCTGAGCATCCATATTCACGTATACCAGACGGGCGGAAAAACCTCCTTGTCGAATGATTGCCTGGGCCGCCTGGTCAGTGCCGCGAACCATCAAGAAATCGAGGTGGTGGCGGTCAATAAATGCTTGGGTTTGAAAACCTGAACCGGGTGTAAAAAACTGTTGCAGGTTGTGAATTTTTTCTCCAGAATCGGAGCCAGACAAATCACTGTGCCCAAAGTAGACCCGCCGGCCGCTCCAGCCTGGCAACAGGTTGCCGTCGTAACCTTCGGCCAGAATGGCTGCGCTCTCGGGAGTGTGATCCCGAATCCAATCATAGGCCTGGGTCACGCCGCTTGGGATAAACATCGGTTCTGACGCGATCCGCGCCAGCCGAAGATCGGTTGCAATGTGGGTAGGCCCGGTGACAACTAGGAAAAATGTTGTCAGCCCAGCTAATCCTATCCCGACAACATATCGAACCGTGACAGATTGTATGATGTGCGACAGTGCTTGCCAAATTGCCCTGACCCCGTATCCACCCACGATCGCCAACGGGAGCAACCAACCTTCTTCCATCCGGCGTTGATACGGAAAGTTCGGGAGGTAGAGCAAGATCGGAACAACCAGGACCCAGGAGACCATCAACCAAGCACCCGGACTTGGATAGCGTTTGATCAGTCGCTTGATGCCGGTCAGGGCCAGGATGAATGGAATTCCAAACGCCGGCACATACCACCACCACTGCGGCGAGAGCGTCACGTTTGAGGCCGCCCAGCCTCGCAACGCTGGTTGGGCGTTAAAGATCAGCCGCTGTGTCACCAGTACCAGTCCAGCCGGGACGAGCACCGCGGCAACGTGACGGAGGTAGTCGATGGCCTGCGGCGGTGTCCAGCCGCGGTCAAACAAAATTCGAACGATCACGCCGACGACGAGCGTGCCGCCGATAATAAAGGTATCGTACGGATGAATGAAGGCGAGCAGCGCCACAAGCAGAGCCGCGCCCCACATTCGGCTACGATGAACGAAACTCGTGCAGAATAACCAGATGGCGCCCAACATCAGACACAGGGCCATAATGAAGAGTGGGTTGTGGTACAGCGTCAAGAACAATGATGATTCCGGGATCCAGCGGTCGGCTGCTAGTGATAACCCTTGGAGAGGGAGGTGCACGGCTATCAACACTCCGAAACCGGTGGTGATCAACGTACCGATCCAGGTCACATCACGTTGCCAACCGGGCGCGACCACCAAAGCGATGCACTGATAGATCAACCACATCAACACGAGGCCAAGCACTACCCGCATGATCTGGTAGATGGCTGGTGTACTGACGTTCAGAAGATTGGCGAGTTGGCCAATCACAAACCATTGCGGACTGAAGACGGCCGGTGTTTGGGGCACCGCGGTATACAGGTTTTCCATGACTAACTTACCCTCACGGCCCTGCTGAATGAACGAATAGTAGACGGGAATATCGCCGGTGGTGAGGTGAAATAACCCAGTTGGAGTGTCGCCACTGTCGGTTCGCCAGGCAGACAGGTACGGCCAAGTCATCACGAGTGACAATGTCACCGCCATGGCTGACAAAATAATTTTATGCCGCATACCAAAACCTATGCCCGTGGACCTGCTGCCAAGCGTCCCCGTAGACGCCAGACAGGCCCCACAAAATCCTTGAAAATCTTTCTGAGGTTGACTGTGCTCTGCCGAGTGGCTGTCCTTGTTTCTACCCACTCGACTGGAATTTCACGCACGCGCAGGCCGAGACGTTCAGCCCAGGCTAAAAGTTCAGTGTCAAAAATCCAATTATTTTCAACGGTCAATGGCAAGATGCGCTGCGCGGCCTGCTGACTGACGGCTTTAAAACCGCACTGGGCATCGCGGGTCCGAAGCCGAATAATCATTTTCGTCAAAAGATTGTATCCAACAGACGTCAGGCTGCGTAGGAATGTCCGTTGCACCTTGGCCCCGGGCGCATACCTGGAGCCGGTCGCGACATCGGCTCGTCCCGAAGTTATTGCCTCAATAATTGGTGGGATGGCTTTCAGGTCGACCGCCAAGTCGACGTCCTGATACAAACTGACGTCATACGCTTGTTGTCCCCAGACGGTTCGCAGCGCTCGGCCGCGGCCTTTGGCGTCAAGTCGAAAGTATTTCAATCGCGGTTCCTGAGCTTGCAAGTGCTGAACCACGGCTCGGCTGTCATCCGTCGAGGCATTATCGACAACCATAATTTCCCAATCGTAGCTCATCATGTTGTCATGCAGAAATTTTGCCAAGGTTGAGATGCTCCAGGGTAACACCTTGGCTTCATTATAGGCCGGTAGCAGAAAGAGTACCCTGGTCATGCAAATTTCCGGCGAGAACGAAATACCCACCACACGAACCAGGCGAGCACGATCAGGTTGATCATCGCCGCTGTGCCACCACCCGTTTGATTGGGTAAAATCAGTTGATTTGTTTGATGTGACCGCATCAAGACCATCACCAGGTTCCAGGTGAAGGTTACTCCCAACACTCCCCATATCCACCTGATCGGTTTGTACGTCGGCAGTAACGGCAAGGCCAGCGCAAAAAACGGAAACAGGTAGCGTTCGTGCATCTCGGTTGGCAACATGAAAAAGGCCAGCGCTAAGAAAGCAGCCGCTACCCAGAGGCCATCAGCCGACTTCACTTGCGACCGCCACCAGACCACATAACCCACGGCCGCGAAGAATAGGGCAAAGCCAAAGAGCACCAGCGGCAAGCCCAAGAATGTTTGCAAATCAGAGCGGATACGTTGTCCGCCGCCGCCGATCAACCACCAGAGGTTGTATGCATTCAACGAAAGTCGCTGGTACGAACCGACGGCCCCGGCGATGACTCCGAGCACATTAACGAGTTGCCCGGTTACGAGGAATGGGAGGTTGAGGACAATCGCCGTTCCAAAACCAGCCCCGAGCGACTTGATCAATTGGCGATGATGCCGAGCTAGCTCCATCACCAGGAGTGGTAACAGAATTATACTTTGCATTTTAAAGAAGAAAGCGATGGTGAAGGCCATCGTCGCTAGCGCGAAGCGACGTTGGGTCATGAACCAGACCGTGAGGACCATAAAGAATGTGTTGATGGCATCAATTTGCCCCCAGACGGCCGAGTCAATCACCGCGACGGGCAGAAATGCATACAGTCCGGCCCCCAGTAGTGCCCAGCGCTCGCCCGACCGGCGTTTGATAATCCAGGCCAGCAGCAGCACGGTTGCGCCGTCAAAGAGCATCGCCGGGATTTTATAGATCAGGGATGACGTCGGACCTGTTTGGTTTCCGGGTACAACCCACCGCCGGATAGTTTCGGACGTCCAGAGAACATACAAATATGGGGGGAGGTAGTTCGGCTGCAGGATGAAGGGGTATTGGGGCGGACCTGGTGGGTGTCGGTACATGTCGACCACGCCGCCTTGTTTTCCGTAGTACCCCCAAATCCGCCACAGCTCCATGTCTCCCTGGTGTTCGAGTTTCGTCTGTGGGGCTAGGACTAATCGCACACTCAGAGCGGCTAGAACGATTGCGCCCAGAATCCATCGATACCGTCGAATGGTCGGTTGGGGTGATGAGATGTGATCTTGGTCGGTCATGTTCTTTTTGCTTGGTACACAACGACTTCATCATCACGGTACACTTGATGAAAGTCGGAGCTGGACTGGAACTCTTCATCCATCGCCTGGTGACCGCTCGCGACCAAGACATATTGGCTCCCGAGCTTCCTCGTCACCGCGTCATACAAATTACCTTTAAACTTGCCCAGGGTGATATTCGCCCACGTCCAATAGGTATCCGGATCCGCTTTGTACAAAAAAGTTGGATCCAGACCGGCGATATACGTGTTATGACTGTCCACGTAAAACAGCACCGGGAACTCGTCCCAGTCCGAATGCACAATCCGGCTACCCGGAGGGGTGTTCAACGCTAACCACGTGCCAACGGGCTGGAATTTGTTCAAGGCAAAACCTTGGCGCAGGTCGTTGCGTTCGTTATAAAAGTCCCGGCCGACAATATAGCCCAGGCCGAACAGGATGTAGGCAGCCAGCAGCGCTCCCACGATACGCCGCCAACCCGGTCGGAAGAGCTTGCTCAGCTCCCGCCAAAGTTGCCGATTCGGCAGTGATTGGAGGCCATCCGAGATGGCAAAGGCACTAAAGATAACTGCGGTTGGGATATAGTACTCGACGTAACGACGCGACTTCAGGGTCAGCAGGAAAAAGAAGATGGTGAGAACCAGAAGCGCCCAGGTCTGCTTTGATTGCTGTTTCATTCGAAACACAATTGCGAGCACGGCCAATAACATCAGCAATGAGGCGATCGCTCCGTTCGCGACTAAGTTGCCGAAACCGTAGGGGTACCACTCAGCCCCAACGCCGATCACGCGTTGGAAATTGATGATCCCAATATTGACGACTTGGTGCCAGTAGAACATCAGGTTGTGTGGGAAGTAGACATTGATCACCAGCCCGGCCAGTAATCCACCCGCCACCGTGGCCAGCATCTCCAAATTCAGGCGTCGTGCGCGGCCACGTCGAAGATGGCGACCGATCAGACTAAAAACTTTTTCCACGTACCGGTGGCTCGCAATTCGATGATAGCGATTGTACAACCAACTGGTACCGGAAGACACCGCCGCCGCGACACCGAGGAGTGGCCAGCCGCCGTAATACCAGACATAGGCAAAGGCTAAGACAAATAGGCGCCGTAACCGATACTGGAAAATCCAGGTTAATCCCACGAACAAAAAAATCAACGAGGTGCTTGGTGCTTTCGCTAAGGAAACTCTGAAGGTAAACGGGCGAATCATCAACAGTAGCACAATAAAAACAAACGCCCAACGAATTTTAAACTGGCGCAGCATCCAATACAACACGGTCAACAACGTGGAACCGAAAAAAACCGTGGCCAGCTTCAATCCAATGAGTGGCGGCAGCCAAGTGACAAACGGAATTAGTAGGACGTGGTACAAAAAATGCTGGTCAGTGTAGTTTTGACCGAGGACCGTCAGCTTCAGCCAGATAAAATCGTGAATCGGACCCTGATCTCGAATCAGGAGCGCCATTTTGGCGTGGTAGAAGGAGTCCGGATCAGCAAAGTAGGGTGAGGCTTGCAACGTTAAGAGCACCACAAAGGCGATCGCGAAGATGATCAGGTAGGATAGCCACGGCCACTCCTCATGCCAGTACCTCCAGAACAACGAAGCTCCTGATTTCATGCTCAAAGTATACCAAAAGTTGGTCAATTCGTTGATTCGTCACCCTTCGTAGCCATTTGTAGGCAAAGTGAACTCCTGCCCAAGCATGGTTGGCAGGAATTCGACTTGATCGAGTTGAATTTCGTAGGCCGCAGACGATCTGCCGCGGTCTAGTGTCCGTACTCTAGCAAAGGGTTATGCACAAATCAAGACCGGACAAAACTTTCCTTTGCTGAGTTGACCAAAAGCGAAAAATTTGGTAGATTGGCAACAGGTTTTTGCCTGCGCTGAGCGAAAAACACGCCTTCATGTTCCCGTTAGAGGTGGTCAAATCAATTCGATTATTTCAACTCAACGCTGTGAGCACTTTGGTCAATCTTCAGTGGGGACGGGCCCGTGTGTGGTAGCTGCTTGGCATGTCTAACGACCCATACAGGCTAGACAAGTTGCTTAATTTATAATCCACCTCTAACGGGATGTCGGGTCATTCCAAGTGGTCAACCATCAAACGTCAGAAAGCGGTCACTGATGCCCGCCGTTCGGCCGTCTTTACCAAGTACGGACGGTTGATTAGCGTCGCCGCACGTCAGGGCGGAGCAGATCCGGCTACAAATTTTCGTTTACGCCTGGCGATTGATAAGGCCAAGGCCGCAAATTTGCCTAATTCCAACATTGACCGCGCCATTCAAGCTGGAAGTGGTGCCGGAAATGAAGGTCAGAGCAAGGATGTCGTGTACGAAGGCTTTGGTCCGGGCGGGGCGGCAGTCATGGTTGAGGCCATTACCGACAATCCCAACCGCACCGCCTCTGAAGTCCGGCAAACGTTCACCAAACATGGCGGGTCGATGGGTGGTCAAAACAGCGTGGGCTGGATGTTCACCAGTAAAGGCGTGATAACCCTCCCCACCTTGTCAGTCACAGCCGACCGTGATCAATTTCAGCTCGACGCCATTGATGCCGGGGCCGAAGATGTCCGAATGGATGATGACCACATCACCATCATTGCAGCACCAGATCACGTACAAGCGATGAAGGACTGGTTGTCTGATCGAAAACTTGATCAAGCGACAGTTGAATTGACGTTAGTGCCGACCTCAACCACCACGCTCTCCCCCGCTGATCAAGACAAACATTACGGACTCATGTCGGCGCTCGATGATTTGGATGATGTCACGAATGTCATCAGTAACGATGTCTAAACCGCAACGCACCTTCGGGATTGATCCGGGTCTGGCGACCCTCGGTTGGGCGGTGATTGAATCTGCGCATGGCCAAGTACAACTGATTGAGTGCGGTGCGATTACCACACCGGCTGGTAATCCAATTGAGCATCGCTTGCAACAACTACATGATGACCTGCTGGCTTTAATCAAACAATTCCAACCAGATCAAGTCTCCATGGAAAAACTTTTGTTCACGAAGAACGTCAGTTCAGCTATGGCCGTCGGCCAAGCCCGCGGCGTCGCGACACTGGCCGTCTCGGAAGCGGGTATGCCACTGGTCGAGTTTACCCCGACAGCGATTAAACTCAGCGTGACCGGCGACGGACGAGCAGATAAGCGTCAAATTCAGCAGATGCTCAAGTTGTTGTTGAAGGTGAAAACGCTGCCAAGGAACGACGACACCACCGACGCAGTCGCGATTGCTTTGTGTGGTGCGCAGACCCATAATTTTTCTGAGGCATGATCCCGTTAGAGATTCGCGCTAAGAAAATGATGATACTCTACAATCAACCCAGTCAGTGTACACAATCCCCCGGGCTGATGGGCTCATGTGACGAATCATGGTTCGCGGGTAGGCGCCGGGCAACCCGGGGTCCAAGTATAACTATTTTATGGAATCTCTAACGGGATGAAACCGCTCCACATCGCGATTCTAGCGGCTGAAGTAGCGCCGTTTTCTAAGGTTGGGGGCTTGGCCGACGTGGCCCACGCCCTACCCAAGCACGTCGCCCGTCTGGGACATCAGGTCAGCGTCGTCACACCGTACTACAAGTTTATGGATGAGCAAAACTTGCCAAAACAGCTGGTGGGCGAGGCCGTGGTCAAACTCGGCGGAAAAGATTACCCAGTAAAATTCCTCAAAGTTCCGCTTGATCCGGATGTCGACGTGCCGCTGTACTTCGTGTATCAATCGGAGCTCTTCAGTTCACGTCCGAATGTCTATGGATACCCCGATGATGCGGTTCGCTTTGCCGTCTTTGACCGTGCCACTTTCCACTTGTTTGAGGTGCTCGGCCAAGCTCCTGACCTTATTCATTGTAACGATTGGCAGGCTGGTTTGGTTCCAAATTATTTAGATTCAGAATTCGGTAAACAAGATTTTTGGAAACATACGGCCACCGTGTTCACGATTCACAACTTGCCATTTCAAATGCAAGGCATGTGGTACGACGTGCCCGAAGACAAACGTGATCAGGGCCGCGGCGCGCCACCCGACGATGCGAAGAAATTAGCCACTACGAATTTTACTTTGCGCGCGATCAAGCACGCCGACCTGATCAATACCGTCAGCGAACGCTACGCCGAGGAAATACTGACTAAGCAGTTCGGTGAAGGATTAGATGGTCACTTGCGGCGCCGGCGCGATCGTGTCTTCGGCATCATCAACGGTATTGACTACACGGTCTTCAACCCGAGTTTCGATCAACACCTATCCATTCACTACGACTGGAACTCGCTCGATAAAAAACTCCAGAATAAGTTAGCGCTCCAGCGTGAGTTCGGTTTGACGGAGTCAGCCGATACACCCCTGGTTGGTCTGGTCCACCGCTTGACCGAGCAGAAAGGTTTTGATCTGATCATGGAAATTTTGCCGACGCTGTTGCGGCAACGGGTTCAAGTCATGGTCGTCGGTCACGGACAAAAAGACTACATGAATTTTTTTCGAAGTATGGCCAAGAAATATCCCCAACAACTGGCCGCCCGATTAGAGTTCATGGAAGGTTCGCGTGTCTACGCCGGTTCAGATATGTTCTTGATGCCAAGTCGGTATGAACCCTGTGGCATTTCCCAGTTGATTAGTCTGCGCTACGGTTCGATCCCGATTGTGCACCGCACCGGCGGTTTGGCTGAAACCATTACGGATTTTGATCCCAAAACCGGCATCGGTACTGGTTTCGTGTTTGACACCTATTCCGGGCCGGACTTACTGATGGCGTTGACGCGGGCGATTGAAACCTACAAATATCCGAAGGTCTGGGAGCATTTGACCTGGCAGGCCATGCGCCAATCATTCTCCTGGGAACTCCCGGCGCGCAAGTACGTCGAACTCTACCAGCAGGCAGTCAAGGAACGTCGCGATGCTCCCGGTTAGAGGTTGGTGTGTTTGAATTTCGGGTTTATACTCAACCATAATGTCACAAATCACATCTCGTGCGGGAATCGCATGGGCTCATGCCCACGGGTCAAGCGCCGATGTTCGGCCAACTCTAGCCGGGCCGGAAGTCATAGATGTATCTCACAACCTTTAACGGGATGCGCTGGAGTAATTTTTTTCATCTGTATCAGCCGCCGGCCTGGGACGCGGATATCGTGCGCCGGGCGACTGATCAAGCCTACCGACCGTTAGTTGATATTCTGGAACGGCATCCAGACGTTAAGATTACCCTCAACATCACCGCGGCGCTGGTTGAACAATTGACATCGCTTGGCTTGGGTGATGTGCTGAAAAAAATGCGGGTGCTGGCTGAGCGTGGTCAGGTTGAGCTCGTGGGCAGCGCCGCTTACCACCCGATTCTCCCGCTGTTGCCCGCGCCAGAAATAAATCGGCAAATTGAACTTCAAGACCAGGCTCTCAAGCACGTCTTCGGTGCCGCTTACCATCCCAAAGGTTTCTTTCCGCCGGAGATGGCGTACGGTGAACCGCTCGACAAGATTTTGTCAGCTCACGGATACGAATGGGTAATTATGGATGAACCGGCCGCCACCGGCACCGTGGGCGATATCGACTTTACCCATCGGTACCGCACGCCCAACGGACTTGGTGTCGTCTTCCGCAATCGCCATCTCAGCGATTTCTTGTCCTTCTCGGCCGTCATCGAACAACCCGAGGTCTCAGTCAAGTCGCTGCAAGGCGACCGACGGAGTCAGCAGTTCTTAATTACCGCCATGGACGGCGAGAATCTCGGCCACCATCGCCCCGGTGTCGATAAACTTTGGGAAGTCCTCGTCACCTGGCCGGGGGTCAGCACCGCCACCATTTCCGAATATCGAAATGAGCTGAAGCAAGAACGCGTGGTCGACGTGATGGCCTCAAGTTGGTCATCGCAACCAGATGAACTGCAACGCCATATCCCCTACGGCCTTTGGAATCATCCTGATAATCCCATTCATCAGGCCCAGTGGGAATTAACGTATGTAGTGATCGAAGCGGTCAACGCTCAAACGAAAAGTCCGGCCTATGATACTGCCCGGCGATTACTCGACCAAGCCCTGACCTCCGACAAATACTGGTGGGCCTCGGCCTCGCCGTGGTGGGATAGCACCATTATTATTCGCGAAACCCAGCGTTTAGCCGACGTGATTGCCCCCCTAGAAAGCTTACCAGCCTCAACCAAGAATAAAGTTGAACGGATTATGAAGCGCGTAGCTTCAACGGTCGAACTCTGGGAAAAAACCGGGCTGGCTAAACAACGTCAACAAACGTATTTGCAACACACCGGCGCCACGCATTTCATGGGTGGACAACAAGTGACGGGATAAGCCTGACTTGATATACTGAGGGCCTACAATATATATGTACTGGGCCAATTTCCTCCACTTCTACCAGCCACCGACGCAGAAGAAATACTGGATCGATAAAATCACGGCCGAATCGTACCGGCCCCTGGTTCAGGGTTTGCTGCAGCACCCCAAGGCGAAGGTCACGCTCAACATCAACGGCGTGCTCGACACCCTGCTCGACCAACACGGCCACCGCGACGTGCTCGACGGTATTCGACAGTTACTCGAGCGCGGTCAACTCGAACTAACGGGTTCGGCGATGTACCATCCGCTGCTACCGATGCTGCCGGACGATGAAGTCATTCGGCAAATTGAATTGAACACCGCCACCCACCGCAAGTACTTCGGCGACCTCTACCAGCCCAAAGGTTTCTTCCCGCCGGAGATGGCGTTTTCGAAGCACGTGGCCGAGATCGTGGCGAAGCTTGGGTATGAATGGATTATCGCGGATGAATTATCGTGCGCCGATCAACATCGGCAAGTTGACTACAGTAAAATTTACACGGTCGAGGGTTTAGATGATTTTGCTATATACTTCCGCGAACGTGCCACGAGTTTCAAAATTCTGTCCGGTCAACTCGGCACCGGTCAGTTATTGATTCAGGGTCTCAGTGATCGGTTGAAAAAAGACGAATACTTGTTGACGGCCATGGACGGCGAAACCTTTGGTCATCACCGCCCGGGTTTGGAATTGTTACTCTTTGAAATTGCCGATTCGCCGCAGATTGAGAATGTCTTGATTACCGATCTACCGAAGCACTTCACCAAGCGCGAGGCGATTGACCCGCGACCGTCGACCTGGGCCCTGATGGAAAAAGATTTGGAGCGCAACAAACCGTTTTCGCGCTGGCTCGACGATGATAATCCCATTCATAAAGGCCAGTGGGAATTAACACGGCTCGCGATCGACGTCGTGCACAAAGCTAAGTCGACGACCAAGGGTTTTTCAGCTGCCCGAGAACTCTTGGACCGCGCGCTCCACTCCGATCAATACTGGTGGGCCTCGGCCCGACCATGGTGGTCGCTCGAAATGATTGAGCGCGGCGCCAAGGAATTGCGCGACTCAATTTTGAAAACGCCGGGCGTCAGCGCCAGCAACAAAACCAAAGCGCAAAAACTCTACGAGCAAGTCATCTTCACGGGTTTTGAATGGCAGCGCGAAGGCATTGTCGAACAACTCGCCCATCAAGAAGACGAACAGATCCGCCAGCAAACCGACCAAGCCGTTCCGCAACTTCCAAAAAAAGAAATTGACGCGATGGTGGCACGCTTGGACAAAGAACGGGTGCAGTTAGCCGAGCGCCAAGAATACGAACGGGCCGCTCAAATTCGGGATCGGATTAAAGAGCTCCGGTCGTATGAAGCGAAGCCGAACACGTAGCGCAACGGGCCGGTATGCCTGAGGGACGCTACTCCATTCTCCCCAGCGCTCCCGAGCTGATCAGCCGGACGCTCTCCGGTTTGCGCGTTCGACCACACCCCACCTCATTCACCCCGGCCGTCGCCACCCGTCGCCACGCCCGTTATTATATGACCCCGGTCAGCGACCGGCGCGGACGATTGGCCTGGTTCAAGGCGACGCTCCAACGCACGCCGTGGTTACGGCATAGTTTGCGCGAGGAAATCCGGGTCCAGCGCGCCTTCGGTGAGTATGAGAAACGCTATCATCCCAACTTCGATTCCCCCTCGTACATCGCGAGTCACGACAATCGCCACGGGTTCGTGTGGTTGCTGCGCAAATACTGGCTCGGGTTGTTTGCTGGCGACATGGACAAATGGTTTGGCGTCGCCCCGACGTTTTTTCGTCATGTCACCGCCCAGAAGATGGCCGCAGTCCTGGCTGACGTACGCGCCATGACGCCGTTCATGAAACGCCGCATTGATATGGATGTGCATGATGCCGGTTGGTACCTGCTCGATTTTCACTACTACCGCAAACATTTCTTTCCGGATTTTCTCAAGGACAAGCGCAATCCGGGTTGGAAACTTGACGACGTTGATCGACTCGAAGAGATCATCCACAAACACCGAACGTTCTTATCGACCCATGCCAACTCATTTACCCACGGCGACTTTTATCCAAACAACATCATGTTGCGTCCCGGTGCCACGCGACCCGTCGTATTGTTCGATTGGGAATTATCGCACCTCAACTTGCCCACGTTTGATGCGGTCATGATGTATCTCCAGGCGTGGCGGAAACCAACGTGGCAAGCCACATTCCGGACCAGCACTTTGCGCCACATGGGAAACTCGAAGTCCATGGTCACGGCCTGGAATCTTGCCACCGTATCACTCGCCACCCGACTTGCCGGATTTTGCTTTATTCGTTTGAACAATTCTCAACCGGAACGTTATCCCAAATTGCCGGCGGCTCAGCGTCCAACCCTCGAGCGGTTATTTCGGATGCACCTGGCACATTTACAGGCCGCGTACACACAACTGCGCAAATCATGAAGATATTATTCGTGGCCGCGGAAGTCGCGCCGCTCGTCAAAGTCGGCGGCTTGGCAGACGTGGTCGGATCACTCCCGCTCGCCTTACGCGAACTTGGTCACGATGTGCGAGTGGTGATTCCAAGCTACGGCGCGATCGATCGATCAAAACTTTCACTTCGCTCTGGACCGAGCTTCACGTCTCAAGTTGAAGGGCATCCGCAAACAATCACAGTCTCGCAGACCATGGTTCCACAGTCCGACGTCCCGCTGTATCTGATTGACTTCCCCCCACTCTTTCAAGACAACGGAGTTTACCCGGTGGGTCAAGCCGTTGAGATTCAGCGCCTCGGACTTCAGCGTTTTGTGATGTTCTCGAGTTTCGTCGCGCAGTGGCTGGCGGTCAGCGACTGGCAACCCGAGGTGGTTCACTGTCATGACTGGCACGCTGGTTTGGTGCCGATTGCCTTGGCGATTCATCATCAGCCGGTCCACACCATCCTGACGATTCACAACCTTCACAACCAGGGCGTCTGGAATGCGGCTGAAGTCTGGTCATGGCTCGGATGGCGCGGCGATGAACATCCGCTGCTGGCGGAGCTAGATCAGCACAATGATCTCAATATTTTGCAATTAGCCATCCATAGCGCCTCCATCGTCAATACCGTTAGCCCGACCTATGCCCAGGAAATCGTAACCGCGCCCTACGGTGAAGGGTTAGCTGATGACTTAGCCACGCACCGGCCGCCGCTGGTTGGGATTTTGAATGGCCTCGATCAAGTCGCTTATGATCCGAGCCGAGATCAGCACCTAGCCGAGCAATACACCATCAAAACCGTCATGACCGGTAAGGCAACCAATAAATCGGCGGTTCAGCAAAAGTTAAATCTTGAACCAGCGGCGGCCGCACCGTTGTTTGTCGCGATCAGCCGCCTCAGCCCGCAAAAAGGTTTTGATCTTTTTCCACCGGTAATTGATGATATAGTACGGGCTGGAGGCCAAGTCGCGATTCTCGGTAGCGGTTGGCCCGAAATCGAGGGTGAATTACATCGCTTGGCTGATGACCACCCACGAGCTGTGGCGATTCACTTGGGTTTTGATGCGGCCCTGGCGCAACAACTATACGCGGCGGCAGATTTCTTCTTAATGCCGTCGCGATTTGAGCCGTGCGGCCTTGGTCAAATGATTGCCATGCGGTACGGGAGCGTACCGATTGTTCGTGATACTGGTGGACTACATGACACGGTCACCGATCTCCGGCACGACCCGGACCAAGGCACTGGTTTCGTTTTCCCTCGTTTCGACGCCGGGGATTTTCGCCAAGCCATTCAGGCGGCTGTACAACTGTATCGCCGACCGGCTACACTAGCTACTGTGATTGGCCGGGACATGCGTCACGACTTCTCGTGGGCGCGCTCGGCACACGACTACATGAAACTCTATGCCCAAGCCGAAAACGCCTAAAGCTCCACAACCAGAAATCCGGGTCGATTACGTCCACGATCGCCAGGTGATTATCGCGCCCGGCCGAGCCAAGCGACCCCACGATGTGAATTTTCCGGCCACCGGTGGTCCGTCCCCACTCTCACCCCAAGATGACACGTTTAGTCCGGAGCGGTTGAAAGGGGTCAAGGCACTCTTGACTGTCGGTGGACAAAAACCATGGAAAATCAAGGTGATTAAGAATCTATTCCCAGTTGTTAGCCCGGACTATCCTAAGGCCTACGGCTATCAAGAGGTGGTCGTCGAAACACCGGAATATGGAATTGAGTTGGCGAACCTGTCGGAAGACCATGTGGCGGATGTTTTGCGCGTCTACGGTCATCGCGTTCGCGCCATTCAAAAAGACAAAAAAATTCGATACATCCTTGTCTTCAAGAATAACGGCGGGCGGGCCGGCGCATCGATCAATCACGCCCACTCCCAAATTTTCGCCTCGGCCTATGTTCCGCCACACATCGTGACCCGCCGCAAACGCGCCCAAGAATATCGGGTGGTCTACAACCGTGATTACTACAGCGACCTCCTGATCAAAGAAGAGAATGGTCCGCGTTGGATTGCTTCCGGCAGCCAGGTGTGTGCGCTCACACCATATGCTTCAGTCTACAACTACGAAGCGTGGATTATGCCCTGGCGTCGCGTGGACAATGTTTCGCAACTCAACGATAAAGAGGTGCGCGAAATGGCGCACTACCTGAAGTTGCTGCTCGGCCGCCTCAACCAAGAAAACTTGCCGTACAATTTCTACATGCACCAGGTCGTCGGCGACCAATCTGAACACCTGTATTTACGCATTTCCCCACGTCGTGATGTCTGGGCAGGTTTAGAGCTCGGTTCGCGCTTGGTTGTGAATAGCGTTTCGCCCGAAGAAGCCGCCAAGTTCTACCAGCAAGCATTCAAGAAGTAGTTCTCTCCGCTATAACGGGCTCTGGATACTTTTCAGTTTCGGGTTTGTCACCTGGGTGTACCGCTGGGTGGTCCGGATATTGTCATGTCCAAGCAAAACTTGCACATAGCGAATGTCCGTGCCGTTTTCGAGCAGGTGCGTAGCGAAACTGTGGCGCAAGCTATGGAATGTGGCGGGTTTGTTGATCCTGGCTTTGGCCAGCGCCTGTTCAAAAATCTTTTGGGCCGTTCGGGTCGTCAGCTTGCCGCCCCATTCGCTTGGAAAAACCAGGTCACGTCCTACCCTTCCAGAAATCATGCTTTGTAAATCGCCAACTAATTTTTCAGGTAAAACGCTGATGCGATCTTTTCGGCCTTTGGCTTGCTTAATGTGAATCGTCTTTTCCGTGAAATCAAGGTCTTGAACTTTCAACACTACAACTTCACTAACCCGCAGCCCGGCGCCATAAGCCAGCCCCAGCATCAGCCGGTGTTTCGGATTCGTGGTGACGTCCAACATCCGGGCAATCTCTTCGCGTGACAAAACGATCGGTAAACTATGGCTTCGCTTGGCAGTCTGAATCACAATCGGCACACTTGTGCTTTCAATGTGCCGATAGTAAAACTTCAAGGCGCTCAAACACAGGTTGCGAGTTTGTGGGGACGCCCCCCGGTTCTCAAGCGCCAACAAGAATTCCTTAATCCGCGCTTCGGGCATATTCACCGGCACGTCAAACTGAAACGCCAAAAAACCCTTCACAAAATACAGGTAGGTTTTGAGTGTTTTTGGGCTATAATTCCGTAGTCGCAATTCGGCTTCGGTTTTGTTGAGTTGTGAGTCAAAATTTTCCATAATAAATAAGTGGCTTTCTTGCCACCACATTTGTCCTAACGCGACCCTAGCACAGCCTCACAAAATAAGCAATAATGGTATTATTATACGAACCAAGTTCGCATAATAACGAGATAGGCGAAATAGTGCCCTTATTGACAGGAATTTAGTTTCTCGATAAGATTCTGTGTTCTTTCACAACAAATACTTTTAGGAAGCTTGCTCACGTCGCTTGGAAAGGAGGGTGCCACAGTGTTCACGACTCAAAGTACGCTTTCGGTGCTCACTGGCTTCGGGTTCATCGCCGCCTGGATTTTTATCGGTTTCTTCGGCATTCACCTCTGGGCGGCCTGCTTTTCAGTGCCTCTTACCTACCGCTGGAAAACGTGGCTTGCGATCGTTTTTGGACCCCTGACGTTTTGCCTCGTGGTCGTGTGGATCATCGCGGCTGCAGTGGACGATGTCGTCGAAGATCTGTGAACGCTCCTTGTTTCCTTTGCGGGAAGGCCTCGCTTTCCCGCTTCCTAAAAGTATTTGTTGCCGCTAGCACAGTATGCACTACCTCGCCTATCAGCGCGTATACGCCAAATAGGTTCGGCGTATGACGCGCAAACGTTGTATGCCATAGCGAACATGAAGAGATAAGTGCCTCGATCTCGGGGCGCGTGCCCCAAGTCCGAGGCACACATGTTCGCCACCGCATACAACAGCGGATATGAGACGAAGGAAATCGGGTTTGGTTTTTAGTAAGTGAAAAAATAGCAGGCTTGGTAGCCTGTTATTTCGCTTCAGTGAAGATAGTTTTTCAGTCGTTAATCTTCTTCGGAATACACATCACTAATTTCTCGCCGAAGATTATCTAATTCATCATACTTTGCCTGTGATTCTACAGTAACAACGGGGGTGCTTGCGCCAGGCTTGGGCATGATCTTGCTCATTTCTTCATCGAGTTTTTCCACAATTTGTGGCATACGCATATTATCAGTAACTTCAATAAACTTTGCCGCACGGTCCCGAAAAGCTTTTTTTGATTCTTCCGTCATTGGTCCCCAAGTCCGACCCTCAAAATCTTCCGGCATATATAGTGACATTATTAGTTAATATATGGGAAAAATAACATGTGCCCACAAATAAAACAAGTGTTCATTGTAGCTTATTGACAATGTAGCAACCAAACCCGATTTCCTTCGTGCAAATTGCTACCTCGCTCCGGCGGTGGTAAAATTGTACCGCCGGATCGAAACAGCAACTTCTCATATCCGCAAACGTTAGGAGAAATAACGCCTCGCTTGTCTATTGACAGACAAGCACATATATGCCAGGGTTCCCTGGCTCATTAAGCTAACCAAAAAAGTGCACTCCTTCAGGAGGTGCGGCATGACAGCGAAAGATCCGGAGAAAACTTGGGGGATCGCCCTAAGAGCCGCTAAGAACTATCTCGAGGGCGAGATCCAGAAGCATGAGTGTGGCGATCTTCTGGTAAAACTGGAAGATCCCAAGGTTCGTCTCCTCGTGGGCCGCAACGTCAAGTTCCTGCGAACCGTGCAAGGTTTAACAGGATCAGAGCTTGAAGTGGTTGCGGGGTTGTCCAAGAACCTGGTCGGGAAATTCGAGTCAGGGGTCAAGGTCAACCCACGGTATGTGCTCATGATGGCAGCCACGTTCAAGGTTCTGCCGCACCTCCTGTTCCGGGAAGACCTGATTGAGCACCTGCGTGGCGTGGTCGCTCAAGAAATCAAAAGGTTCGGGGAGGAAAATCCTCGGTCATAGCACGTTGGAGGAAGGGGGCTCGCTCTCTTCCTCCACCCCTTTTTGTTATATTAGAAGCGAGGCGTTACATCTCCTAACAGCGCGTAACCGACGCGGTTTCTGGCGTCCGGCGAAGCCTGCCGCTTGCGAAACCGCTACATTTGCTGGTGTTTAGCCGCTCCGCGGCGTATGATAACACCAGCAAAAGTCGGTTACGCGCGGACGATAGCTGAAATTCCCTTTTTATTTTTCCGGTTTATCTACCGGAAATACAAAAAACTTTTTTAATTTCTTCTGTTATACTTTTTTTACTTTCCTGCCTGAATTAACATTATTGCTAGCTCAGGTAGGAGCACCAGCAAGATTCTGCTGATGCTTAAGGTGCTGTGGTCTCGCCCAAGGATTATGGTTTGCCTTGGATCCCCACTCTAGGGCAGGCGTCGCGGGCGCGACTTAAAGGCCTGACCTTTGGCTCGGTCCAGACTTGTCGCCGATTATCCCTTGAGGAGATAATCGAGCATGAGATGCCAGGACTTCACCCAGTCAAAATGTTCCTCACGGAACACTTCGGGATCGGGCTTGTCCTTGCAAATCTCGTACAAGTCGTTGTGACCGAATGGCTTGACCGGGTCACCGCCGCGCTCATAGGCATTGATCCAGCCCCTGTTGTTCGTCAGGAGCACCCGGCACTCGCCGACCATGAAAGGCGTCGGTTCAGCCTCACTCGCGTTGAAAGCGTCGAGGCAGGCAGAGGCGGGATGAGCGTGATGGTTCGAGTCGGTCAGCAGGCCTATGCACTTGGCGCCGTTTTTGATTGCGGCGTAAAGTACGAGGAAGATGCCAACAGGCATCTCCTGGCCAGCATACGACATCCCCCGGTTGCCAAGGAGCGCAGCGCTGGCTGGCATGAGCAGATCACAGAGCACCACGTCGTACTGCTGACGGACGCTCTGGATGCTCTCCAGGTGCTCCCCGATCACGAACATGGCCTGCATCGCTTCGTCATACGACGAAACGGCGGTCACATCATGGTCGGCGAGCTGCGCTTTGGCAGCCCCCAAGTGTTTGGGATTGTCGTCGATCACGAGGATCTTCATGCGGTCACCTCCCGATTGGAGTGGGTTTTGGTCAAAGGTCTAGCTAAAACGAGACCGGCCAGCATAGCATGGCCAATTCTTTTTGTCAATAGTTAGGCCAACTATAGAAATTAAAAAAGTTTTTTTGTATACGTTCCGTCAAAACGGAACAAAATAAAAAGGGAACATCAGCTATCAGCGCGTAAGCGGCTCCGGCTTACTCCGTTCCTCCGTAAGCCTGCGCCTAAGTTGCGCGAGTGTCGCCTTCGGCATATTATACACTCGCGCAACTTCGCTTACGCGCGGACGTTGTGCGCCATCGTGTTTTTTTGTAAAACAAATGAGACCCTTATTTATACTCCTTGGGTCTCAGTAGGAGTGTGGGCGCCTAGCCCTTCTATGAACCTTACGATTTCAGATATGCGGGCTTGTCCTCGACGAACAGTCGCCCCTTGCGCAGGTCCGTAGCGTAGACGCCCTCGACCATACGAAGGTGCGGCCACTTGCTGTCGGTGACATACGCGTTGAAGTGCCAGACATCAGCCGCACCGTGCAGAACGTCGTCGTTTTCTGCGCCAGCCGTGGTCGACCCTCGCGCCAGTTGATCGATGAACATGTGGATCGCGCCCAAGCCACCGAGATGCATGATGACTGGGAGGCGATGGCCGTGCTGGTTGGTTTCTCCAGCACCCAACGAAGCGAGCAGATTATACTTGCTCGGTCCGTCGACGACGTTCAACGGTTGCTTTGACATAACGAATCTCCTTCTGTAAGGAGCCTGGCGCACTTGTACGGCGGCGCCCACCCTTCTCCGTTTCCGGAGGGCTCGATCATCCGATCGAACAAAGTAGGTTAGCATGAAATGCTGCAATTTGTCAAGCCCGAATGTTTCTTAAAACGAAAAAACACGACAGCGCACAACAGCGCGTAACCGCCTCGGTTTCTGGCGTCCGGCATAGCCGTCCGCTTCCGAAACCGCTACATTTGCTGGTGTTTAGCCGCTCCGCGGCGTATGATAACACCAGCAACAGTCGGTTACGCGCAAACGTTGTCCGAAAATTTGCCTCCCTCGTTGTAAGATAAGCGCGGTTTCCATAAAATAAAGATGGTTGTTACTCTTCCTAAGGTATAGCAGACAATATGTCCCTATTTAACAAACGTTTAGATTCGTACGATAGTCAGGTACTCCAAACTCTTGAGAACCAAGTGAACGTATTATTCTCAGTACTTGGAGAATCGCCAAATGAGATGCATAAATTGGCCAAGAAGTTTCTTGATCAAAGTATTAGGTTATCAGAAAAGAATGGATATCGACATAAAACCAATCTTGGTGATGAAAGAATAAAGGATGTGACTTGGCTAAACAAACGAATAGCTGAAGGGTTGACCGCGGAAGACTGTAAAGATTTCTGGAATCGTGCACACGAAGTGATCTTGGGTGAATTTATCATTAATGATGTTTGGAGAAGGGGTCGAGCAAATGCATACAAGCTAACTGGGATGTCCTGGGAAGATGCTGTTAAAAGGGTTCAAAAAGATCACATCATTTATGGCGAACCAGATCAAATTGAAGGAGGCTTCATTGGCGACAGTCGGTATATTTATCCTGAATTTGCGAAAAGATTTGAACACTGGAGAAGTACTGTCACCACCGAGCAAGAAGTAGAGCTATCTCAAAAGTATGAGACATATAATGCAATGGTTAGGGATCTGATCATTAAGAACAAAATCTGAAGACGCAAATGCCACAAACGAAATATGATCAATCAATAATAAAAGAAGCGGTCCGCCACATTCAGAACGAATGGGATAATTTCAAGATATGTTATCAACAGTTGCACAGCCCAAACAATGCTATTTACTTTGAATGTTTCTTATTGCACGCTCGGAATTTATATGATTTTTTCTTTACACCCAAGAAAATAAATGATGATGTTACTATAACCGACTTTGTTCCTTCTCCTTTAAAAGGTAATTCATACGTATTCCCAAAAGAGGCGATAAATAAACAGCTAAGCCATATCACATATTCAAGAGTTATTAATCCAATAAATTTATTCCCGGAACAGGATCAAATCTATTCCTACATCCACAACACACTTATCGATTACAATAATATTGCAGATGAGAGATACCGAATAACGGAATGAAACCGCGCTTATCTTTATGGGTCGGTCGGCAAATCTACGGACAACAGCGAGTCATACGAAATAGCAAGTACTTCGTATGACTCGCAAACGTTGTACGAAATGGAGCGAGGTTTATGTAAATGAAGAGACCGCCCACAACGCGTTAGCGTGGGGCGGCCTTTGTCGCTGATCTACAGCAACTTGAACGTACCTACAGGGCGATCGGCGTTTTCGTCCGTGGACTCGACGACCCATACGTTCGGTACCACACCCGGAACGTACTTGAGACGTCGGATCGTGACCCCTTGGAACCGGGGCGAAGACACATACAGCGCGATGCCTTCCTTGTCGCCGTACCCGATTGAAGTCACTGTTCCCGCGATCATGTGAGAGCTACCGAACAGGAACGGCCGCCCCACGATCTGCGTCGGATTGTCGGGCAAACCACAGTCCGTAAGTGCTTGGCCGAACTGCGCTTCGTTCAACTGGAACATCGCAATCCTCCTTGTCGTTGCTACGTACACAGAGAGTGGCTGGCCAAACCTGGTGCGAACGAACTGGGCATTTAAGCACAGTTTCTCTGTACTGTCAAGGCCAACCTCGCTCCAAATCGTACAACAGCGCGTAACCGACGCGGTTTCTGCCGCCCGGCGAAGCCGTTCGCATTCGAAACCGCTAAGTTTGCTGGCGTTAAGCCGCTCCGCGGCGTATGATAACACCAGCAAAAGTCGGTTACGCGCGGACGATAGTCGAAATATTTATTTTCTTTTTTCGGGCTAACGCCCGATTGTTTACAAAAATTTTCCAATTTCTTTTTCTCTTGAATAGAGGGGAAGTGGGTGTTTTCTCCGCTTCGCTGCGAAAACGCTTTGTTTTTGAGGGGAATCTAAAATAGCAAAACGAAACTGGGGAAAGCATGTTAATTCGCTGAAATACGTCATTTCTCATGAAAATAAAGCTCTTCATCATATACCGGCTTGACAAGTAATATACATACGTTATACCCTTACTCAGGGTATATAATTATAAAAGGTGGTATATGGCAGCGGAATTAAGCAAACGCGACCGTTTCAAAAAACTGGCTGTTTATCGTACAAACGAAGTTTTGAAGCGACTCAAGGTCCTAGGAAATTGTTCAAATAGAAGTGCGTACGAATACACTGAGGAAGAAGTAAATAAGATTTTTCAAGAAATTGACCGCCGGACTAAGGAAGTAAAGTCAAAGTTTTATTTTCCTAAAAATCGAAACTTTCAGCTGTAATGAAACATAACTTACCAAAACTTGCGTATAAAACTCCCTACGGCAAGATGTTCCAGGGCCTTGCTGAGCAGGTTCTTGATTCATCCAAGTTGAAACGGTATGAAGGCAAAGTTCAATTGATTTTCACTTCCCCGCCGTTTCCTCTAAACCGAAAGAAAAGGTACGGCAATATTAAAGGTGATCCATACATTAGTTGGCTCACAAGCTTTGCGGAACTTTTTAAAAAATATTTAAAGAAAAGCGGTTCAATTGTAATTGAAATGGGAAATTCATGGGAGCCGGGAGAGCCTATTATGTCCACCCTTGCTCTCCGTTCTTTGATCGCCTTTCACGACGTTGGAAACTATAATTTGTGCCAACAATTTGTCGTGTATAATCCGGCGCGTTTACCAAGTCCAGCGCAATGGGTCACCATTGAAAGAATTAGGGTAAAAGATGCATTTACCCACTTTTGGTGGATGTCGCCTTCTGTTAACCCAAAAGCAAGCAACAAACGAGTTTTGTCAGAATACAGTGCTTCTATGAAGCGTCTTTTGGCTAGTAAAAAATATAATGCCGGTAAAAGACCTTCGGAACATAACATTGGTGCAACGTCTTTCTTAAAAAACAACAAAGGCGCGATTAGTTCAAATGTCATTACGGCATCAAACACGAATTCCAGTGATAATTACCAAAAGTATTGTCGAGAAAAGGGCATTGACCCTCACCCTGCAAGGATGCAAATGAAGGTCGCCGAATTTTTTATTAAGTTCCTCACTAATAAAAATGATTTAGTGCTTGATCCTTTTGCGGGGAGTAATACAACTGGAGCAGCGGCCGAGTATCTAAAACGCAAATGGATTTCTATTGAACCGTTGAAGTCGTATATTCAAGGTTCTAAAGGAAGATTCTTATGAAACTTGATGAGTTATTCAAACGATTTTCGATTGGAGAAGATATTGATGTTCTAAGTTCTGCCTTAGAAAAGTTTGTTTCAGAAAACAGAGACGCGGATTGGCATCCTATCGGGGATAAAATCAATAATAAAGGCCCGATTGAAGTCTCAGCTGACCCAGGGCGAGCATTAGTTGAAAGAGTTACTAATGCTGCTGACGCAGTTTTAGAGCTTGAGCATCATAAACATAACGGACAACCCGAGTGTCGAAGTCCACGTGAAGCGGCAACAGCTTGGCTGAATGTTCCCAATGAGGGCTTAAGTAAATTATCTACCGCCGAGCGTCGATCTTTGGCTCAAAAAGTTAAAGTAACTATCCAAAAGGGACGTACACGCCAAAACAGGATTTTTTCAGTGCGAGATTTAGGTCTCGGCATTCTTCCAGAGGACATGGGAAAGACAATCCTTTCACTTAATGAAAGCAATAAACTAGAAAAGCACTACCTGGCCGGTACTTACGGGCAAGGAGGTTCAGCAACTTTCAGTGTTAGCCAACTCTCATTTATTGCCAGTAGGAAGGCCGGTCAGAATAAAGTGGGATTCACAGTGGTGAAGTATCAAGAACTGGATCCTGAGCGGTACAAAACGGGTAATTATGTTTATCTAAGGATTAATGATCAAGTTCCTGTATTAGAAACTAGTGATCAGGCCTTCCCTGCTGGAACACTAGTTAGGCATTTTGGTTATGACCTTAGTAAATATAACTCTTCGCTGGGCTCAGCAAGTGTATATGGCTTATTAAATCAAGTTCTTTTTGACCCCGTGCTTCCAATTTGGCTCGACGATGACGTACAGGGATATCGAAGAACTATTAAAGGTTCCCGGAATGCGCTAAATGGAGCTGTTGATGAAGAAGGCAAGGGCCCGTCACTTGTTCACAATATGCCTATGTTTTTTGTCGAACTGCCGGAGTATGGGCGCATAGGAATTGAGTATTGGGTTCTCGAAAGACCAACTAGTGCAGGAAAGAATCCTGCTGAAGCGTTTGTTAATTCGTCAAAACCCATTGTTCTTTCCTTAAACGGACAGAATCACGCTGAGTTGCCCAAGCTTCTCATTACCAAAGAGGCTGGAGTTCCGTACCTTGGTAACAGAGTTATTGTGCATATAGACTGCAACAGCTTGACTGGTTATGGCAAACGTAAACTTTTTTCCTCAAATCGTGAGGATGCTCGTCAGGGCCATGCACTTGAGTTAATCCGCAAAGAGGTTGTTAAAGCTCTCAATTCGGACGATGAGCTTATTAAGTTGAATAATGAAGCAAAACAATCGGTGGAAAGACAGCGAGACGAAAGCACCGTAAAGGAGATGAAAGCAGAAGTCGCTAGATTATTGAGGCTACAGGGACTCGAAATTGCAGAAGATGTTGGTTCTTCGGGGAAAAAAGGTAAAACTTCTGGAAAACGCCCTGTCCATCCAGGCCCTGGGCCATCAGTCCTTCCCCCTATAGAAATTCATGAACCACCAACTTATATTAATATTCTTTGGGATCCCGAAAAAACAATTTCATTCTATTCTGGTCAGCGACGTTATTTGCGGATTATTACTGACGCGAGCGAATCGTATCACAATGTCACAAACCCCAACCTATCGAAAGTAAATGTAATTATTTCTGGTGGAAATGATATACAGATGAAAGGAAGCACTCCTCTAAAAGGAGGAAGAATGCGTTTAATTCTCCAAGGTTCCTCTGATAAAGTTGGCACAAAACTAAAAATACGAGTCGAGCTTCAAAGATCGGGCATGCCAGCATTATTTGATGAAAGAGAAATGGAGATGGTAAAAGAACCTGAGAAACCTAAATCTGAGTCCAGACCGACTTTGCCACCTTTTGAGGTCATTCCTGTTGGCCAAACTGACACAGACACGTGGTCAATGTTACAGTGGCCCGAAAACGTAGCCGGAGTTGCGTGTTCGGCTCTGGAAGATCAGGGCACGCATACTGTTTATTACAATACTGATTTTCCTAAGTATGCTGAGCAGAAGGCGCAGCTTGAATCTAGAGATGTATCAATGTCTCAGTCTTTCACGAAGCGCTACGAGATTTGGCTTGCAGTCTATTCTTTATTGATGAAACAAGATGAAGAAAACGGCGTGAATAAAGACATAGAAATTGACCCAGACGTTTTGTCGAATATTGAACGTCAAGAAAGAATTAGGACAGCAGTAATGTCAGTCATGTTCGCAAAGCGAGAGGTTCAATTTGAAACCAACACTGAAGCCGAAGAATAAATAGTTGTTTGCTAGTCGCCGGGCATTCACCCCTTTAATTCCCCTCTGCCCGGCGACCGATTGAGAAAAAGAAATTGGAAAACTTTTGTAAACAAGTCCCGCTGCCGCGGGACAAAATAATATAAATACATCGACTATCAGCGCGTTTGCGGCTACGGCTCGCTCCGTTCCTCCGCGAGCCTTCGCCTATATTGCGCGGGTGTCGCCTTCGGCATATGATACACCCGCGCAACAATCGCAAACGCGCGGACGTTAGGCGACATTTTACTCAAAAATAATTATCTGTATATTGTGGGACGAAAAGTTTCATGATCAAAGCATTTGTCAGCGACTTTTCCAGAGTCCTGTTATCACCGAAAGATGACAGCTACACCGAAGGACTAAATGCGCTGCATAAAAAACTGTCATCCGGTGGAGATTATGACTTTTGGTCATACTTTCGACTAAATCAAGATTTGCTTACTTTTTACAAAAAACTTAGCGCGGATATTCCTATTTATATGTTTACCACCGAGTATATTCAGGAACATCCAGCGCTTCAACCTGAACTAGCTGGAGTTTTCAAAAAAGTTTTTAGTGGGGCGGGTTTGCACTTGGAAAAAACTGATCCGCAATCATACTACTTCATCGCCAGAGAGCTTGGACTTAACACAAATGAAGTCTTGTACTTAGATGATAAACAAGCAAATCTTGATGCTGCTAAAAAAGCTGGTATGACTGTTATCGCTTATGAAGCAAACGAACAAGCACAACAGGATATCACTAAAACATTGAAAAACTTTTCGTCCCAATAAGTTAAATTATTTTTGAGAAAACGCCGCCTAACACGGGCTAGCCGGAGAGCGAACGAAATACTACTTTAATCTATGAGTTTCTACATTATTATTCGAGGTCCGCTCGGCTGCGGAAAATCTACGATTTCAGAAAAGCTATCTCAGCAATTCAATGCTGAACATATTGCAGTTGATCGCGTTCTTGACGAACACAATCTTACCGAAGACAAAGAGGACGGTTACATTTCACAAACAAGTTTCAAGCGAGTGAATGAATTAATCGCTCCGAAAGCACAATCATTATTAGAAAATGGAAAAACCGTTATCTTTGACGGGAACTTTTACTGGAAATCACAGCTTGATGACTTAATTCAACGCCTGGATTTCCGCCATTACGTTTTCACACTGAAAGCACCACTTGAACTCTGCATCGAACGCGATCAAGCGCGAGACAAAACTCATGGGAAAGACGCAGCCGAGGCCGTATACAATAAATCAACTTCTTTTGAATATGGCACGTTGATTGATACAACTGGAATTATTGACGAAACGGTACAGAAAATTCTTGAACATTTGCCAATAACAAAGTAGTATTTCGTTCGCTCTCCAAAATTGCGTAAGTGTACGCTTCGCGATAGTATACACCTACGCAACTTCGGCTAGCCCGAAACGTTGTGCGCCATAAAATCTCGGCTTCGAATATTTAAAGAAGGTTTCCTGAATCAGATCATTATGGTCACATCGAAAATCATGGCTTATACTTAGAACAGTCTTTTCAATAAACCTACAAATTTATGCTCAAAAAAGCTTTCCTGCTTGCGGTAATAGCCTTCAGCATTGCCGTCACCGCTATTCCTGCTTCAGCCGCAACGAAAACAAAAATCTACACAAACCGGTCACTGGGATTTTCGTTGAAGTACAATGCGAAATTCCAATGGTCGACTGGTGGGTGCGACAATGCTCATAATAATATTTTTTTTCAACTCAATCCGTCCGATAAACTCAAATTGGAGAAAACTCAGCGTACCTATGATATAGGTGTGCAATTATTGAATTTTAACGATGACGGGTGTTCTTTTGCTGTAACAATAGGACCGAAACTAAGAAAAACCTTACGGACAAGGGGTTGGGCTTCATTCATTTCTCAATATATAAAAGAAGTTGTCGACCCGAATCCATTCGAATCTGTTGCGGTTCAGGCGTACGGCTTAAATGGATATACCGCAACCATTATTACAACCCATGAAAAGGGAGTTCAATATGTTG
This sequence comes from uncultured Gammaproteobacteria bacterium, assembly GCA_964383765.1. Classification (GTDB taxonomy): domain Bacteria; phylum Patescibacteriota; class Patescibacteriia; order SBBC01; family CAIJZX01; genus CAYLHT01. Next base: position 46,235 of record CAYLHT010000006.1, read on the forward strand.
GTGGAACTGTCGAACACCATATTCTTGTCACTTCTGATAAAGTACATGTTTATGACATTAGCGATCAATTATATTCACCAAACTACAAAAAAATATTTTCCCCCAATCCCTACGCATACGACTTTCGTGCACTCGCACAAAGTTTCCGTATTCTCTAAGCTTTCTTGAAACAGTCACCTGAAGAACAACGCCGAGATTTTACGGCGCACAACACGGCGTATACGACATCCCTTCCTCTCTTCGGGGGTAACTCGCACAGCTCGATATTCTACCCCCTGCGTTCAGTCGGGACGGTCGTATACGCCGAAACGTTGTACGCCATGGCGAACATGAAAGTATAAGTGCCTCGACCTCGGGGCGCGTGCCCCAAGTCCGAGGCACACATGTTCGCCACAGCATACAACAGCGGATATGAGACGGAGGAAATCGGGTTTGGTTTTTTTATAGCAAGAAACCCCCGGAAGGCACAGTTGTCCTTGCGGGGGCTGCGATCACGATGATCGCGAAGGTTCATTCAATGGGTAGAGAGTGTTCAGGCCAATGCGACTCGATGGGTCTCGCGGGACAACCCATGCAGTCCGGCATACGTAGCCAGGATCTGGCTGGCTGTCATCACCTTACACGGATTCTCAGCATTCACGTCCATTTCGACGTCGTTGATCATGCCAGATTCGTAGATCCGCACATGAGGCTCGCCGATCTTGTCGTACGCACGGAAGACCGTGAACACCAGGTAATGCGGAAACCACATGGTGGCGCTTCCCTCGCCGCCGTACAGCCGGATGGTCGCGGTCACTCGCCGAAGCTCGTGCCGAACGTCCTGCGCTGGGGCATCGGGGAACGACCGCTCGAATGGGCCGATGAGAGCGTCGATCTCGACGATTCGGAACATGTCCGAATAGTACTTCAGCTCATTCTCGGCGCGGTCCTGACGCGAGCCGAAGCCTTTTCGGGACACCGGCGGGGCCGTTACGTTGGAGCGGTAGAGCTGGATTCCAGGACCGTACAGCTTGGCCAGCTCGGCTCGCAACAGCTCCTCTGCGAGTGACACTGAAAAGGGTCGGTCGGAACGATGCAGTTTCTTGAACATGGTATTCCTCCCATCACGGGAGCGTATAGGGATATTCCTACACGGCTACCATCTCGGCAGCGAACTAGCCAAGAGTATTAACCTCTCTGCTAAATCGCTACCGAGGTACGGATGGAAGAGCTGAAATGAACAAACAGGTCACACTACACTATATACTGGCATTTGTCAATGCCAGACACAAAAAACCAATTCCCATTTCCTCCGTCCAAATTGCTGCTTCGTTCCGGCGGTAGTATAATTGTACCGCCTCCACTTCGCAGCAACTTCTCATATCCGCGGACGTTGTATGAAATATACTTTTCCTTTCCGCCTATCGGCTACTGCTTTTCTGAATGAGCAAATTTGATTAGTTACAAAAAGCAACGTGCGAATTCTAATTACAGCTGGAGGAACGATAGTAAAAATTGATGATGTTAGACACATCGGGAATTTTAGTACTGGTTCATTTCCAGCAAAAATCGCCGATGCTGCTTTAATAAAAGGACATAGTGTTATTTACCTACATGCAAAAAATGCGAAGATTCCGGCTATAAAAAAGAAACTTAAGCTATTTGAGTACGAAACCTACGATGATTACGCTCGCCAATTAAAAATCATTCTGAAAAAGAATGATATTGATGTCGCATTTTTAGCAGCTGCAGTATCTGATTATGGGGTCAAACAGTCTAAAGGAAAAATCTCCTCATCAAAACCATCACTGGTAATCCGACTTTTTCGTCTGCCTAAGGTAATAAAAGGAGTTAAGAGGTGGTCAAGAAAACCGCTCTTTCAAGTAGGCTTTAAATTATTATCCGGTGTAAACCAAAAAGAGCTTTTTGAGGTAGCTTATAAATCCAGTTTAGAAAACCATTCGGATCTAACTATAGCTAACGATTTATCAAACATACATAAAGGCAAGAGAGGGGTTATTTTAGTTACCCCAGAAAAAGGATTGATTAAACTGCAAGAACCAAAACTAGCCGAAAAAATTATTTCTTTCGTAGAAAAAAGATCACAAGTACAGCATTTTAGTACAGTTTTATCTCTAAAAAAGAATATCAATAAGAAATTTCGTCGAGAAATTATACTTTTTAAAAGGCTATGTCACCAGTTAAGTAAACAAGGACATATGCCTGATTTTTATCAGGGTGCCGAATCGGGACACGGTAGTTTGGCTCTAAGAACTAGCAAACATGGCTTCTTAATTACAGCGCGTGGTAGTAACAAAAAGAGCCTTCGTCCTCATGATGTTGTGTTCGTAAAAAAAGTAGATTGGAAGAAACGAGAAATTTTCGTTGAATCTGCTACAAATGAAAAGGCTTCTTTTAACGCAATTCTAGTAGCAAATATTTTCAAAAAACTTCCCTCGGTTAAAGCAGTGGTACACACACATAAATTCTTTCGGGGTGTTCCGAGTACCGAATTCCCCTTTATGCCCGGCACTCTCCAGTATGCCGTAATACCCGCGCACCTATTTAGGGATAAAACCAGAGTTATTAATCTCAAGAATCATGGCTTAATAGCTGTAGGAACTGATTTACAAGAAACTGTAAACCATGTACTACGGTAATTCGTACAAAAAGTTCCCAGGGCTTTACGATTTGTTATATCAAAGGTTTCTAAAAACTGTTCCAGATTTTGTATCTCTGGTTAAGAAGAATACTCCAAAAAGAGGCCTCATTTTAGACTTAGCTGCTGGAACTGGCGAAGTGACAATCCCCTTGCTACGTCACGGATTTACCGTGGTGAGCCTAGACGCCAGCATAGGGATGCTCAAACAATTACAAAAAAAAGCAAAAATGGCTGGAATAAAGAAGTATCGCACGAAAGTGCTTGATATGAAAAAATTGAACTACCAGGGTAAATTTGATGTAGTCTGTATACGACAGGCAATCAATTATTTTATGGGAACGCGGTCACTAACATCAGGGCTAAAGAGAATTAACGCATCGCTCAAGCGGGATGGTAAGTTTATTTTTAATGCTCCAAATTATCAAGGTCAGAAAAACTACAAGACCACCTATCATTATTACAATAAAGCATCACAAAGCGCTGTCGTTGTTGAAACAAACACTATCGAAAGAAAAACTTTAAGGCATACCCAGTATTCTATAGTTTGGCGGAATAACAATATGCCAACTTTCGTAAACGACGAAAATTCTTTTTATATATTTACAAAAAAGGAATTTGAGAGTTCTTTAAAAAAGAGTGGTTTTTCAAAGATTCGATTTAGTGGATCCGCTAAAACACTATATGGTGTAGCAACAAAATGAGCCCTGCGACCAAAATTTGGATAAATGGAAAAATAGTTTCTATTAAAAAAGCTAGCTTCTTTAGCTTCCACCAGGGTTTAAACTATGGTGCTTGTGTTTATGATGGAATCCGCTTTTACAAAAACAAAAACGGTTCGGCGATTTTCAGGTTAGATGACCACCTGAAACGGTTTCTTTACTCTGCGTCAGTTTTGGAGATGGATCTGGGGACTAGTAAAAAAGAATTCCAAAAGGCAGTAATCGCCCTAATAAAAGCAACCAAGCTTTCATCTGGATACATTCGGCCAATAGCATTTTACTCCGAGCCTAAAATGGGCATAAATATTATCGGAGCAAAATTAACCGTCATGATCCTTGTATGGCCGTGGAGAAATGAGAAGAAAGAGAGATCTGTGAGCATGAAGATTGTCAAACAAAGACGACTCGATCCAAGAACAGTAGACTTAAAGGCAAAAATAGGCGGATATTATGCAAACGGATTACTAGGCTTTATTGAGGCACGTAAAGAAGGCTTTGATGAACCATTATTTCTTGATACGAACGGATTTATAGCCGAGGGGGCAGTTAATAATATTTTTGTTATTAAAAATAAGACTATTTATACTCCGAAACTAAAAACTATTTTGGGCGGAATTACACGGGACAGTATCATGACAATTGCCAGAAACAAAGGGCTGAGAATTGTTCAGAAAAATATGCGCCCTTATTTTCTTCGTCAGGCCGATGAAGTTTTCCTTACAGGTACAGGCATTGAACTCGAACATGTAAAAAGTATTCATAAATTTTTTTCAAAACCAAAATTATCAAATTCTGTATTTGAAAGTTTGCGGGAAGAATATAGAAAAGTTATTACAGGCGAGTCAACAAAATATAGAAAATGGCTCACGGTAGTGTGATAATGACGTGGCCCTGCTGTCACGGTTAATCAAATTTGCTCATTCAGAAAAGCGCCTGATACAATCAGGAAAGGAAAAGTATAAATCATACAACAGCGCGTATACGATATACTACGTACAATCGTATACGCGCGGACGTTAGCTGAAATGTTGCTCTTGACATGAGGACGCTATCGGTCCAAAATCGGTTATTCGAACTTTCACAATAAAAATATTCTTAGGGGGCGCCCATGAAAGGAGGAAGTGGATGTCTGAGAACACCAGGCTTCTCTTGGCACGCGTCTATCTTTTGGGCGCGATCGTGATTCTGGTTCTGCTGTTGTTCAACGAAGAAAGCCACGTCCTCATTCTCACGCTTATCGGCTGGACCCTCACGCTTCCGATCATCTCGTTTGTTGGTGACCAGATCACAATCAACAAAGCAATTAAACGAGATGAGGAAAACAGCCGCACAACAGCACCCGAGTGAATCGCCCTTTCTAGAGGAGATGGAACGCCCCCATCTTCTCGCCCCCTAAGAATATTTTCTCTTTCACATAGCTACGCAACACATCCGATAACACGGCGTATCCGACTTCCCTTTTTCTCTTCGGGGGTAACTCGCACAGCTCGAAATTTTACCCCCTACGTTCAGTCGGGACGGTCGTATACGCCGAAACGTTGTCGGAAACTTTCGTCTCATTTTCCTCAAGATTGAAACATGCCCAAAGACTATATAAAAAAATCATCTAGATTGCTGAGACCAAATACTCCATTGGTCTTCGCTGACGGAACACGGGTTTATAAAAAGCTTGCTAAGAAGTACGTTGTTCACAAAGTTGGTTACTTTATTTTGGCTCCTTCTGGGGCTGGTAAAACGTACTTTATTGAAAATCAAAAGAAAAAACATTGGATGGATGGCGACGAAATTTGGATGATGGGTAAAGCTCACCCCGAGGGCCAGTGGTGGCTACAGAACATACCAGTCATTGATGAGATTGATCAGCGAAGTGACGTTATTACAATGGAAGCCAAGAAATATGGTTTTTGGATTATGGGTGCATCCAATTATTGGCTAAAGCCTGATGCCGTTTGTATTCCCGACTGGAACACTCACAGAAGGTTTGTTCTCAACAGAGAAAAAGAAAATTATGATGGTGGGGCGACCAGCAAAAGTTTCGACCGCCTGAAAAAAAGTAGAAACTGGATGTCTAGATGGAAAAAAGAAGGAGTTCCGGTCTTTCGTTCAATCAAAGAAGCGGTTACATTTTTAGAAAAAAGAGCAAAATAAAATGAGCGCTGAGCACCCCGAGTTTAATTTACCCAAAGAGATTAGTAAGAGCGATTTGGAGCCTGTTCCTATCGGTCTAGGAGAAACTGAGGTTGTTCTCCAAAGACATGGGAAATACGAACGCTCCATAGAAAGTACCAATGTCGGAAGTCTTTCTGAAGAGGGACGAGAAGACGTTGAAGCCTTAGCGGGTAGCTTTTTTGAACAACTATTCGAATCAATTCCAGAATCTGAAAGAAAAAACCTCGATATATTGTTACTTGCTAGCGATACACAATATAGAGGTGGCGGTCGTCGCTCAATGGAAACGGCGGACCACGTCATGGAAGCGGCAAAAGAAAAAATAGAAAAATACGGACTGGGAGGTAACCAACTATTGAATGCAACTGGTCGTTTTCATGGTGATGGCGGAACGAGACCGGAACCAAAATTGAGAGAGCCACAGATGATTGAAAACTCCCCTGAGTTCCTGGATTTTTTGAAATCAAAGTATGGGGATATGGGTAGGGACTTTTGGATAGCGTTCGAGGAGGATAGAGAAAAAGAGGCTCGAGAACAAATGGGGGCCGAGGGACCGGATCAGATTGCCGATAGATTGAGCACTGTTGTGGAGACTTTGTCACGATTTAGCAGATTCCATCATGACAAAAACCCAGGTCGTCGACTGCTCATTTGGGCGGTGACTCATTACGACACCATTAGTCCATACACAAAGAGAGAAATATTACGTACAACCAAGGAAGCTCCCCTAGGAGTTGACTACGGCGCTGGCATCGTAATCAAAATCGACGAGAAAGGTGAAAGGAAGGTTCAGCTATCAGGGGACGAGTACACCGTTCCGAAAAGAAAAAGAGAGAATGAGACGAAAGCGTCCGACAACAGCGTATAAACGATATTGAAACGATCGTTTATACGCGAACGTAGTCGAAATCGGGCTTCGCTTCTGCAAATACGATTAAGTTAATAAATTTTTTGACAGTCACCGAAATAATAAAACTGTCGCCTGTAAAGGAGACGATCCGCCGCCTCTTTCAGAATAAAGAAACAGAGCTGATTCAACGGCCCGGCTCTTATATTTTGAAACTTTTACATGAACCCGAGGAACAGATTTTTAGAATTATCCTACTTCCCCCACATGGCTATACCTCAAACCAGGTGGACGAAACTTCACCACATCCGGAAGCACGACGAGCAAAAATAACAGTGAAAGGAGGAATCAAGCCACACAATTCTGGTTTTAGTATTTTGAAAGACATTATCAAATACCAATACTACAGCGATCGTGACATCAAAATTGCAAATGACTTTCCCTATCCAAAGACTGGTGGCACAGATTTCAAGGAAAAACTAATTTCAGCAAAGCAAGCTGTGTTCGTTGTCCAAGAAAATGGCATCGGATTTTATCATAACCTGGTGAATCTCTCGCGCGAGTGGGTTCTTCTGGTATTAGAAAAAGAATTACGGCTGCAAAAAAATCCACAGATCGAACTTGCGATTCATTCACTCAATGCAGAAGATAAAAGAACATTGCTCACGTTGTATAAAAAGATCCTTCGCTACGGCGATTTACTGTTTGATAACGACAAACAGCTTATTAATAAAGTGTGCAATTTTGATGTCACGAAAAGTATTCCTCCTTTGATTGAAATGTTAAATGTCCACGAAACTGGTAAACATGAAGCATGTACAGTATTTGGAATAATTTTAAAAATTGGAAAAAAGAACCCTGAAAAAGTTCTTAAATATCTGAAAGAGGCGGCTGTTCAAAAAAGCGCCCCCATTTATTTACTAAAAAAGTTGCAAAAAAAGCTTGGTAGCTTAACAACGGCGAAGCCCGAATCGCCTAACAGCGCGTAGCCGAAGCGGTTTCTGCGTCCGGCGTAGCCGTTCTCCGAAACCGCTAAACTAGCTGGTGTTTAGCCGCTCCGCGGCGTATGATAACACCAGCTAGCCTCGGCTACGCGCAAACGTTAGACGCAAATTGGGTTGGGTCTTTGACCAATTTTTCGATTACATGAAAGGAGCCCCGCACAAAGTACGAGGCTCCGTAAGCATCTTTGGTGAGAGCGTCAGGCCCGCGCCGCCGAACCCGAGACCTCCGGCGGGGTCAGGTTCTTGCCCTGGCAGTAGGACGTGACACACTCCTCGATGCCCTGACAGATGGATCGCCAGTCGACGACCTGCGTCCTTACGACACGCATCTTGTATCGGTCGACCCACGCGTCCTGGACGCCGTGGATCTTGAAGGATGCGCGGAGCAAATCGGAACCGCGCACGTCCTTCTCGCTCTTCTCGAGAGAGGATTCCAACAGGGTGACGTCACTCAGCAGAACGTTCGTGTGCAGCCAGGCGCTGGTAGAATCTCCGGTGGCCTGGTCCCATGCGAACTTGATCTCATTCATCGAAAGAACCTCCAGCGCACAAGGAAGGGGTGGCGCGGGCCCCGTTCTCATGACTGCCACGAGCACACAGTTGGCCGGGCAGTTGAGAACCTGATACGGTACTCCTAATTAGGCGTGTTGTCAATACCTTGGCGACTGACGCTTATCAAAATTGCTCAACCCAAACATCTCCTAACACGGCGCGTACGAAATGGCTCGGTCGTTCCGGCGGTCAAAAAAGTGTACCGCCCCCACCCTGTTACAAAATCAAATATGCCGGAACGTTAGACCAACTTCACCTTCGCAAACTTCCGTTTGCCGATTTGAATAATCGCGCCGTCATCCGGTTCAACCTCAGCTTGCCAATCGGTGACTGCGCGCTTGTCGATTTTGACACCGCCTTGTTCAATGAGGCGCCGCGCTTCGGAGCGGCTGCCAGCTAGGCGGTGACTAACCAGCAAGTTCAACAGTGGGTGCGGTCCGGATTTGAGTTCAATCACGGGGATTGATGACGGTGTTCCGCGTTTTCGAAAGACCTGCTCAAAGTCATTCGCGGCCGCATCGGCCGCCGCTTGACCGTGGTATAGCCGTACAATCTCTTTCGCCAATTTCACTTTGGCGTCGCGTGGGTTCATCGACTTCTTACGCAACTCTTTTTTGAGATCGGCCACGGTCATGGCCGGGACGTCCGTGCACAGCTCAAAGTAATGCACGATCAGCTTGTCCGGAATCGACATGGTTTTGCCGAACATGTCAGCCGGCGTATCGTCCAGGGCAATGATGTTATTCTCGGTCTTGCTCATTTTCTTCTTGCCGTCGGTGCCGGTCAAGTACGTCATGGTCATGATGTCCTGCGGGTCTTGGTGGTAGCGCGGTTGGATGTCGCGGCCAGTCAACAGATTGAAGGTTTGATCAACGCCGCCGAGCTCGACGTCGGCCTCAACCGCCACCGAGTCATAGCCTTGCAACAGCGGATAGCTCAGCTCTTGTAATCCAAGCGGCAAACCGGCGTCCAGGCGTTTCTTAAACGTTTCGTGTGAGAGTAGGTGATTAACGGTGGTTTGGCCGAGGAGTTGGACAAAATCTTTGGCGCTGAAACGCGAAAACCACTCGCTATTGTACCGAACTTCGGTTCGACTCAGGTTCAGCACGCGTCCAACTTGGTCGAGGTAGGTGGCGGAAAATTTCTTGGTCTGCTCATGCGACAGTGCGATTCGAGATTTGTCGCGGCCGCTAGGATCGCCAACTTGGGCAGTGTAGTCACCGATGATCAGCACCGCCTGATGTCCGGCATCTTGCCAAGCGCGCAATTTGCGCAGCGTCACCACGTGCCCAAGGTGAAGTTGGTAGCCAGTCGGGTCAATTCCGTGTTTTACTCGGAGCGGTTTGCGTCGTCGCAGCTTGGCGCGGAGCGATTTCTCCTCAATCACCTGCTCGACCCCCCGGGTCAACAGGTCGTCAATTTCGGGCGTGAGATCGGTAGCCATAGGCTTGAAAGTATACCAAAAATGTTGTAGCCTCAACAACGCTTATGGCTTTGTTTCCGTCGCGCCGGTCGCGCCGACGCCCCACCACGATTAGTCACCTCAGCCCGGCTGGGCGGCGTTTGCCGGTCAGTCGTTTTCCGGGTTTGGGCTGGCGGCCGGGGGTCCAGTGGCAGCGCCGGCTCGTCCAGGTGGTCTTAGTGCTGATTGTGATCGGCGTGCTCGGCACCGTTGCGACGGTGGCCTGGGTCTCGCAAGACCTGCCCGACCCGAATAGGCTCAATGCCCGAGTGATTGCCCAGAGCACCAAGATTTTTGCGCGGGATGGCACGACGCTCCTCTACGAAATTCACGGTGACCAGCGCCGAACCGTGGTGCAGCTGAACGACATCAACCCCGACGTCATCCACGCCGTCTTATCAATTGAAGACAAAGATTTTTACAAGCATTCGGGCATTTCCTTACGCGGCATCATTCGCTCGATTTGGGTCGACGTGACACATGGCTCAGCCTCACAGGGAGGTTCAACCATTACCCAACAGCTCGTCAAGAATTCGATTCTGACACCGAAGAAAAGCTTGAGCCGGAAGATCAAAGAGGTGATTCTGGCCTATCAAATGGAGCAGCGCTTCTCCAAGGACCAGATCATCAAACTCTACTTCAACGAAATTCCCTGGGGCTCGAGCGCCTACGGCGTCGAGGCGGCCTCCGAAACCTACTTTGGAAAACGCGCGAAAGATCTCGACCTGGCCGAGAGCGCCTTGCTGGCGGCCATGGTCCAACGACCATCGTACTACTCGCCGACCGGCAGCCATCGTGATGACTTGGTCGCCCGCCAACACCTCGTGCTCTCGTTGATGGTCGACCAAAAATACATCACCAAAGCCCAGGCTGACCAAGCCAAGGCGGTCGATATTTTGAAGCGTGTCAGCCCGTATCGCGACCGCGTGATTGCGCCCCACTTTGTCTTTTATGTGCGCGATTTGCTGGTCCAAAAGTATGGCGACGTCGCGGTTGAGCGCGGCGGGTTGCGGGTGGTCACGACGCTGGATGCCAAGCTCCAGAAGATCGCGGAAGAAGAGGTGGCCGCCGGGGCAGCCAAGAATGAGTCAAAATATCGAGCCAGTAACGCCGCGCTGGTGGCGACGGATCCAAAAACTGGACAAATTTTAGCCATGGTGGGTTCGCGCGACTTTTTTGACACCGACCATGATGGCAATTTTAATGTCGCGACCGCGCTGCGTAACCCGGGCTCATCATTTAAGCCGATCGTGTATTTGACGGCCTTCACCAAGGGCTATTCCCCTGACACGCTGCTGTTTGATTTAGTGACGGACTTTGGGCCCGATGGTTCGGGCAAAGACTTCATCCCAAAAAACTACGATGGCAAGGAACATGGGCCGCTGAAAATGCGTCAAACCCTGGCCGGATCGTTGAATATCCCGGCCGTCAAAACGTTGTACCTGGCCGGATTGCCGAACGTGCTCGACTTGGCCAATCAACTTGGATACACCACCTTTGATCGCTCCAAGGTTGGGTTGGCCCTGGCGATTGGCGGCGGCGCCGTTAAACTGATCGAGCACGTCGGGGCCTTTGGCGTGCTGGCAAATGATGGGGTGCGTGAGCCACTCACCCCGATTATTCGGATTGAGGACAATCGCGGCAAAGTCCTCGAGCAATTCAAGAAAAATGAAGTTCGGGTGGTTGATCAACAGTATGTGCGGCTGGTGAATGGCGTGTTGACGGACAACAACGCGCGCGCTTTCGTCTTTGGGTCGCACAGCCCACTAATTTTATCGGATCGTCCGGTGGCCGCCAAAACCGGAACCACTAATGACTATAAAGATGGCTGGACCATGGGCTTTACTCCGTCACTGGCGGCTGGGGTGTGGGTCGGGAATAACGACAACTCGCCGTTTCGGGCTGGGTCGGATGGCGTGGTCGTGGCCGCCCCGATCTGGCACAACTTTATGCAGCGGGCGCTTCAGGGTAAGCCGGTTGAAAAGTTCCAAAGCCCGCTGCCGGCGACCGAGACTAAGCCCGTCTTACAGGGAAAACTCCAGGCGGAGGTGCCACTGTATGTCGATAGCCTGACGGGCCGCCGAATACCAGATAGTTGTGTGGCGAATTGGCCGGCCCAGTATCTGAAGGCGGTCAAAATTAAAGAGGTTCACGATATTTTGTACTACCTGAACAAGGACGATCCTAATGGGGGTGCGCCCAGCGATCCGTCCGCCGACCCGATGTTTAGCCGCTGGGAATCTCCGGTCCAGGCCTGGGCCAAGAAAAATCACTACCTGGCCACGGCGCCGCCACTGGAGGATTGCAATTTGCGAACCTCGGCCACCGGCCCCTCGATCTCATTCACCAACCCCTTGCCGAATAGCACGGTGACCACGACGACTTTACCGGTGTCGGTCACGGTCAGTTCAGACCATGGCGTCAATTCGGTCCAATATAGTATCGACGGAACGGTGCTGGCCACCTCAACCAGTAGCCCGTTCGACGCCACCCTCGATGTCACGGCGACGGGCAACGGTTTTCACACTCTCCGCGCAACCGCCACCGATGGGGCGGGGGGCGTATCATCAGCCGAGATTTCGATCAATGTCTTGTCCGATAAAACCGTTCCCACCACCTACTTTATTTCTCCTCAGCCGCACACCACCATCAGCTCCAGCAACTTTCCTCAAGAAGTTCAGGTCTTCGCGTATGACCCCGATGGCGTGACCAATGTGACGCTGTCTTTGAAAAACCCAGACGGCTCAACCGTGGTGGTCGACACCGCCGATAAGCCGGCTGACCAGGTCGTCAACCTGTCGTGGTCAACGACGCCGCCGGGTTCCTATCAGCTCTTCATCACGATCAAAAGTAAAAAGGGTCGCACGACCCAAAGCGATTACCTGGACGTCACGGTGACGTCCTGAGCCCCGACCTCGTCATCAGCCCGGTCACCGGTTCCTGGCGACGCGGAAATTGTTCGGCCAGGTGGCGATTAATCTCGGTCAGCAGTTCGGTCTGCTGGTGTTGAATTTGGCCGGCGATGGCGCTGTGGGCGACGCGAATGATGACCTGTCCGCGCTGAAAGCTTTCGGCCCGAGCCTGGTGATCTGCCCAGTGGCGTTGTAGGGCTTGGTTGGTCGCCGCTACCACCGCC
>CAYLHT010000007.1:0-53470 GCA_964383765.1 uncultured Gammaproteobacteria bacterium
ATCGACGAGCTGCACACGATTATCGGCGCCGGTTCGGCCTCGGGTTCGATGGATGCGGCGAACTTATTGAAACCAGCCTTGGCCAAAGGTCAAATCCGCACCATCGGCGCGACCACCATGGAAGAGTACAAGAAGCACATCGAATCAGATCCAGCCCTCGAACGGCGCTTCCAGCCGGTCGTCGTCGATGAACCGACAGTCGGTGAGACTGTGGCGATTCTCAAAGGCATCAAAGGCAACTACGAGAAGTTTCACCACGTCCACATTACTGACGAGGCGATTGAAGCGGCGGTCCAAATGTCCGAGCGCTACATTCAAGACCGTTTTTTGCCCGACAAAGCCATCGACTTAATCGATGAGGCCGCATCCAAAGTCAAAGTCGGTAAAGGTGGATCCGCCAGCGCCAAGCAACTCCGCTTGATAGAAGAAGAGCTGAATCACGTGCACGAACAGAAACACCAAGCCGTTCAACATGAGCAATTTGATCGCGCCTTGCAGCTCAAGACCCAAGAAGAACGCCTCGTCGAGAAGCGCGATAAGTTGCGTGAACGTGAAGGCAAGGGTCCGACCTCGTTTGTCGGCTCGATCACCAAACGGGAAATCGCCGACGTTGTCTCACGCATGACGGGTGTACCGTTAACCGACCTGGTCAAAGAGGAACGTGATCGTCTGCTTCACTTGGAAGAACTGCTCCGGCAACGCGTGGTGGGTCAAGATGAGGCTATCCACAGTATTGCTGAGTTCGTGCGCCGCTCGCGTGTTGGACTGAGTAATCCGAATAAGCCGATTGCCTCGTTTATTTTCCTGGGGCCGTCCGGCGTTGGTAAAACTGAGACCGCCAAGGAAATTGCGCGCACCGTCTTTGAGGACGAAAGTGCCCTGATTCGGATCGACATGTCGGAATTTCAAGAGAGCTTTAATATTTCCAAGCTGATTGGGGCGCCGGCCGGCTATGTTGGCTACAAAGAAGGCACGAAACTCACCGACGCCGTCAAGCGTAAACCGTACGCCGTCGTGCTGTTCGACGAAATTGAAAAAGCCCATCCAGATGTTTTCAATTTGTTACTCCAAGTCCTGGATGAGGGCCATTTAACCGATGCGGTGGGTAAAACCGTTAATTTCAAGAACACCATCATCATCATGACCTCGAACGTCGGCCTGCAGAGCTTCAACCAAGCCCAGTCGATTGGCTTTGAAGCCTCAGGTAAAGAGCAGCACAAGCTGGATCAGCGCTATGACGAACTCAAGGCTAACGTCTTGCAGGACTTACACAAGCGTTTCCGTCCGGAATTCCTGAATCGACTCGACCAGATCATCGTGTATAAACCGCTCAATCTCGAGGCGGTGGAGAAGATTGTCGATTTACAAATGGCCGAAGTGATTGAGCGCATCAAACCACAAGGGATTAAACTCACGACCTCCCCCAAAGCCCGGCGTAAAATTGCGGAACTTGGGTTTAGTCCGGATTTCGGCGCTCGGGCCGTCCGACGGGTCATTCAGGAACACGTGGAAAATCCACTGGCGGGATTGATGTTATCGAATCAAGCCAAAACCGGACAAAGTTACCGCGTCAGTTTGCGTCAAGATAAAATCATTCTCGAAAAAGCCGAAAAGTCCGTTAGAGCCGGATCCGGTTCCGCCGGAAAAGTCGCAGCGTAGATTTGTTCGTGGCTTGGTAGCAGTTTTCATTGCTAAATTTTTGTTATGCCCTTCAACCTCTCCCCTATAACCTTCAACCTACAACCTATTACCTCATTCTTCTTCCCTCCTTTGTGCGTGCACTGCGGGCGCGAAGGCGCCTGGTTGTGTCCGGCTGCTCAGCAGCTATTGCGTCGTGAACACCCTATCATCAATCCACTCAAGATTCCCGGCGTGGACCGGGTGATTGTGCGTGGTTCATACGATTGCCGACCACTGCAGGGATTGATCACAAAACTCAAATACAATTACTGGTCAGCCTTGGTTGAAGATTTTCCAGAAGTTATTAATCCCCTGCTTCCGTTACTACCGAAACACAGTCACACCGTGATTGTACCGATTCCCCTCCACACTCGCCGCCAACGTGAGCGGGGGTTTAATCAATCACAGTTTTTGGCTGAAGTTCTATCACAACAAAGCGGTTTACCGGTCGTGCACCTCATCAAACGACATCGTTACACCACCCCACAAGCACAGTTAACCGAAGCCGAGCGGAAAACGAATATTCTGGATGCGTTTGAGATTGATTCGAGGATTTCTGAAATACCAAAATCGGTAGTATTAATTGATGATGTGATCACGACTGGATCAACGATTGCCGAGTCTGCTACTGTGCTTCAAAAGTTTGGGGTGCGAAAAATATTTGCCGTGAGTTTAGCGAAGGGATGATTCAATGGCGGAGAGTGCAGGATTCGAACCTGCGAGGACATTGCTGCCCTAACGGTTTTCAAGACCGTCGCTTTCGACCGCTCAGCCAACTCTCCAAAATTCGTCCGCGGCGGAGAGGGAGAGATTCGAACTCTCGATACGGGTTTAACCCCGTATAACAGGTTAGCAACCTGCCGCCTTCAGCCACTCGGCCACCTCTCCGCTCCGGACGCATGTACTTGGATTTCAAGGCGTGCTAAACTATACTGGAAATATGGCCGAAAATCAAGAGCCAAACCGCGGTGATGTCCGCTTAGACTGGACTTTCCCGGAGTTTGAACATCACGACCGCAGCCGGGGGTGGTACATCACGGCTTTTGTGATCGTGGTAGGCTCGATTGTGATTTCCGCCTTTGGTCGGAATTACACGTTCATTGCCCTGATCGTCTTAATCACGATCGTATTACTCGCGCGGTTACGCCGGACTCCGCTACCGGTCCGATTTGCGATCCGGGACGAGGGTTTAGAAATTGGACAACGCTTTTACCCGTGGAGCGATTTACAAGAATTCTGGATTCTGTACAAACCGCCGACCGTCAAAAAACTTTACTTCCACTTTAAAAGCTCGATCCGACCGCCAATTGACATCGACCTCATGGATCAGAATCCAATCCGGGTCCGGCAGATTTTGAGTGAGTACTTGCTGGAAGATACCAAACGCGAAGAAGAACCCGGCGGCGACCAGGTCACCCGATTTTTGAAAATCTAGACGCGGCGTCGACCACGGCACAGCGCAAGCTGGGGAGCATGCGCTGTGAGGTTTATGTAAGGCGTCGAGAATTTCTTCCTTCACGACATTGCCGGCACCCCTGCCGGCGATGACTCAAGCGCCTGGCTGAAAGGCAGACTATTTACCCGACCGCTTGTCGCAGATACACGTCTAAGGGATACAAAATCCTGGCCGCCTTGGCGATTTCCTCGGCTAGTTTCGCGCCGGAATATTTCGAAACCGGCCATTCGGTCCACGCGACGTAGCGCTTCAATTTCAGTAGATCAAGATCTGGATGATCGGGTGATACACCGCGCGGCGGTTTTTTGAGATGGTCTTCGTCGTCAAGCTTGCCGTACACGCGCTTGAAGGCCGGAGCGGATATGATTTTTCTCAGTTTTCCCGGATGGCGCACAATTGAGTCACGAACAGCGCTCAATTGCTCGGGTGTGAGCAAGTACAATCCGCCAGCTACCATCACGAGTCCGTCGGCATCAATGTGCAGGTGATACCCCGGAATCATGCCCTTCTTTCCGCCCGGCTCAATGCCGGCGCCGAAGTTGGTTTTGTACGGGCGCTTGTCTTTGGAAAATCGAATATCGCGGTTGATGCGGTACATCCCCTCTTTGGCGGTCACGTGTTTGACGGCCGGATCAAACTTGGCAATCAAACTAATGACCTGTTGGACAAACTCTGCAAACTCACGCCGCAACGGTTCGTACTCATCGCGATGGGCGTCGAACCAAGATTTATGATTGTTGGCCTTGAGGCCCTTGAGAAACTTCACTAACCGACCGGTATCCATGCCTAGGCGGTTTCTAACACTCGCTTCAGGTTCTCCAACATAGCTATCTCTTTTGGCATCTGCGCCGCCACCATGGGAGACATCAATTTCTCTTTCAAACCCTTCGGGTGCCAATCCAAGCTGAAGTTGACTGTCGTTATTCCACCGCCTTCAGAAAACTCAAACCGACCGACTGGCCGAGCCGGGCCGGCGATCACATGAAACTCAATCAGGCGGTTCGGTTCGACTGTGGTGAGCTGGAAATCGCCCGGAATAGTCCGACCGCCCGGCGCCGACATCGTTTGAGCATAAACGGCGCCGACGGTACTGGCTTGGCCGCTTTTGAGTTCAATATTCACTACACCTTGGCGCCACTTGGGGTTGTTCAAGCCATCGGCCAGGAACGCGAAAACTTTATCAATGGGAGCCTGAACTGTGACTTGCCCTTCAGCGTGCGGCATATGAACTGTTCTCTAGCTTCCTAGAACGCACCAGTGCCGTTCGGGGTCCCTAGGCCAGACGGCCCGTCGTACCCAGTCACACCGGTACACAGATATGACCCGCCGCAGCTACCATTACTGCCTCCAAACACATCGTGTAGGTTGCTGGATGTGCCATTGGTGTACGGTAGAGAATTCCCCGAGGTTCCGCTCGGCACGCCGCCGGCTAAAGCGTAGACGCCGGCAATCAGTGGAGCTGCGAGGCTTGTGCCACCAACTTTGAACCAGCCTTTGCGACCCTGATAACGAACTGAATCGTAGACCGCTGCTCCAGTGCTCGGATCAGCATTAGCTGAAATGTCAGCAATCGTGCGATGCGAGCAATTGCCGTCGGTTTGCCAGCTTGGTTTCGTCTCCGTACTACAGCCGCTGCCGGCGCCGCTCCAAACTTTTTCGCTGTTATAAGAATTATTCGCGTTCACCGTCAAGGTCGTGCCGCCGACAGATGTTACGAATGGCGAGGCGGCCGGATACTCAGGGCCATAGCCACTGTCGCCAGAGCTAAAGGTAATCGCCACGCCCGGATGGTTATAGTGGGAATCCCAAGCGCTTTCGGTGTTGAATTCGTTACCGCCGTAGGAATTGGAGATTTCATTGGCGCCGAGCGCGACAGCCTGATCTTCCGCGGCTGCCAAATTATCCAGACTATTGGTTGTTGCTTCGACGAGTAAGAGACTGCAGTTTTGACAAATGGCATGGGCGACTTCAACGTCCAAGGATATTTCAAGCGCCCAACCAGCGTTCACGGATGGATAGGATGTCCCCCCGTTTTGATCGACTTTTTGGAAACACGGGGTGGCTGAACTGGCGATGGGACCGGAGCAGGTCGGCAGCACCGGCAAACCAAATTGGGAGCTGTACTTATCCAGGTCCGATTTAATGGTCGGGTGATCGAAGGCGTCAACAATCGCAATCACCTGTCGCGACGGCGCAGTGCCACTCAGATTGTAAGCCCCACGAAATTGGGCTGGGCCATACCCGGCTGGATTGGTATTGGTTTCGGGGTGACCCTGGTTATCAACGACGACGCGGGCATGGCATCCGAGCACATCATTCTGCCCATGAGCACACACCGGGGCATGAATGGCAGATCCATTGGTGACCGGAGCAACCCCGAAGGTAACAAATACAGACAGGCTGATGGCGCTAGCGATTGAGAGGGCGCGATGTCGCATAGTTTTGTATTCTAATGAGTATTGTTAGAGGATAGTCTGCCCGACGGGAAAGTCAAGTCAGTGCCCAAGGTTAGCCAATTTTAGAAGTACCGTTGGCTGATTCTCAAACCGAGCCAAATTCCGATCACGCCGCCAATAGTTGAAAAAATAATACCTGAAAACGATAGCCACGATGCGTGCCAGAGTGATGGAATCAAGCCCCCCAGGGTTGACCCAACTATCGCCCCAATGGTAATGAGTGGTTTGGAATTCATCGATAATCTTGATTAATACAGAATCTATGATACCATAGGTCAGTTCTCGCGCCCGTAGCTCAGCCTGGATAGAGCATCAGCTTGCGGAGCTGAGGGTCGTAGGTTCAAATCCTGCCGGGCGCACTACGAGGAGTACAGTTCCAGTTGTTCCAAAAACTGTAAAGAATAAAGAGAGGATTTGAAGGGCCGAGGACGACTGCCGGTGGCAGTCGACCGCAGGCCCAGGCCCGAGCGACTCAAGGAAGAGCGAAGGCAAATCCTGCCGGGCGCACCACATGCGATTCTCACCAAGATGTTTTTTGGTATACTAGCGAACTATGCTCGGTCTCCAGACTCCCATTCGACAGCTGCCGCGGATGCAATCGCAGATCGCCAAGAAATTCGAGCAGTTGGACCTGATCACGCTCAGGGATGCGTTATTCTACTTTCCATTTCGCCACGAAGACTGGCGCCGGCGCAGTCAGATTGCACAGCTCACAAGCGGAGAAGATGTAACGCTGGACGTCACGCTTACTAAATTAACTTCTCGCCGGTCATGGCGCCGGCGCGGGATGACTGTGGTTGAGGCGGTGGTGACCGATGCCAGCCATGCCAATCTCAACATTGCTTGGTTCAATTTACCGTTCCTGGCGAAAACCTTAAAGGTTGGTGATCACCTGTTCATATCCGGATCGGTCACGACCGGGAGTGGGCAGCGTTTGCAAATGAACAACCCAATGTTTGAAAAGGTCGGCGTGGCTGAGCCATTGCATGAAACCATGGTCCCAGTCTATCGGTCGGTCGAGGGCTTGTCGCAACGACAAATCCGCCTGGTTATGAAGCAAGCCGTCGCTCTCGCTTCGGTCGTGCCTGATCCATTCACGCCAACCATTAGTAACGAATTATCACTCCTGCCGCTGCCCGAGGCGTTGAAACAGATTCACTTTGCCGAGACACCGGCGCTCGGCCGTCGAGCCGTGGAACGATTAAAGTTCAATGAACTCTTGGCTTGGCATTTGCATATGCTCGAATCCCAAACCGGAGCGGCCGAGCGCCGCGCGCCCATCATCCCATTTCGGGAACCGGAAATCCGGGCCTTTGTTCAGCATTTGCCGTTTGAGTTGACCGACGATCAACGCCTGGCGGCTTGGCAAATTCTCCAGGATCTCGCTAAACCAGAACCGATGTCCCGCTTAATCCAAGGTGACGTTGGCTCGGGTAAGACCGTCGTCGCGGCTTTAGTTGCATACAACGCGGCGCTGAGTCATACCCAAGTTGCCCTCGTTGCGCCGACCATCGTGCTGGCTGAACAGCATGCTCAAACATTTACGCGATTGCTCCAGGGAACGAATGTTCAGGTGGCGCTGATAACGGGTCAGACAGCTCGGGTCAACGAGCGGGTGGTGAATTCTGAAGCACTGACATCTGGCTTGTACGACGGTTCTATTGAGATCGTAATCGGCACCCATGCCATCTTGCAACCAGACGTCGAGTTTCACAACCTAGGTCTGGTGATCGTGGATGAACAACAACGGTTCGGTGTGGAACAGCGCCAAACCCTCTTGGAGCGAGGTCAAACGGCGCCGCATTTTTTGAGCTTAACGGCCACACCCATTCCCCGGAGTTTCGCGTTGTGGTTATCTGGGGTGTTATCGGTCAGCACGATCAAACACAAGCCAACCAATCGCGCGACGATTACGACGCAAGTCATCGGTCCGCGTCAACGCCAACGCGTCGATCAACTCATTCGGGCGAAGGTTGATCGGCACCAACAGGTGTATGTGATCACCCCATTGATCGATGAGTCAGATAGTTTGGGTGTTCGGGCGGCCACCAGCGAACACGCGCGTTTGCGTGAAGCCTTCCCGCACGTACACATCGGTTTGCTCCACGGCGCTATGCCCGCGGCTGACCGCGTGGCGGTGTTAGACCACTTTCGCCAGGGGCAGATTGATGTTTTGGTCAGCACGACCGTGATCGAGGTGGGAGTGGATGTACAGAATGCCACGCTGATGGTGATCGAGGGTGCCGAGCGATTTGGCTTAGCGCAGCTTCATCAACTCCGCGGCCGGGTCGGTCGAAGTGAGCTGCCGAGTACCTGTTTGCTGGTGACCGATCAGGCCAACATCCCAGCTCGATTACATCAGGTCGCCGGTACAAGTGACGGTTTTGCCATCGCCGAACTGGACCTTCAGGAACGCGGGGCCGGCGACGTCTACGGCCAACGTCAATCCGGCCTACCGAGCTGGCGGTTAGCGAGTTTGGCTGATACTGGACTCTTCACGAAGGTCACGACGTTCACGTCAGGCTTAAGTCCTGTGCAGCGAAGAGAGCTGCTGCGCCAACTCCAAACGAGCGAGCTCGAGACCGTCACCTTCCACCGCGAATAAGATTACTGGGCTTGCGCTACGCACGGCGCGATATCGCGCAGAGCACCGGTGGCGTCGTAGAACTCAAGGTGGAGATGCGGGCCATTGCTACATGATCCGGCGACTGACGGGTCACCGCCGCTGTAGCCGATCACCTTTCCCTGGTCAATGGCGTCGCCGGCCTTGACGGTCGTGGTATGGACGTGAATGTACTTGACGTAATATCCTTGGCTGGATTTGAGTTTAATCACGCTCTCGTTACAGGCCGAGGTAATACTGTCTATCGTGCCTGAGAACACCGCAATCAATGGCTTGCCGGTTGTTTGGTCGGTTGAGAAATCGGTCCCCGGGTGGCAGGTGGACGCTGTCGCCGCTCCCGATACATTCCGCGGGCCAATCCGACTGGTAATCGCGTGTGAAGCGGTCACCGGCCAGACAAAATTGGCGTTAGTAATGGCACAGGTCGACTCTTGTTGAACTGGGCGGCCTTTCGAGGTACAGGTCGCGCCCTCGTTGTTGTCGCCGGGCAAGTTATCGAGTTGGAGAACCTCCTGAGTCACCACCACCGGCGTTAGGCCTTTAAACCTGGTCAGGTCCGGATTGATAATATTCAGCAATAGAACTGAGGTCAGCGCAATAATCAAACCAATGATGGCATTGTTCACGGTTTCTCGCGCGTCGTTAATCCGCGCGGCGTTCCCGGCCGCCGCTACCCAACGCACCCCGCCGTAGACAATCATGACCGTGGCTAGGATTCCAACCCCCCAAATAAAGTAAATGAACACCGCCCGGATATACTGGGCGATGGTCTGACCGGTCACGGTGATTTCGCCGTTCCCGCCGAAGTTCGGGATCACGACTTCTGGTGTGAACCGAATGGGTTCTTCCGCATTGCGCTTGAGAATAGTCAGCGGGTTGGTTGAGGTGGACGAGGAGGTGGCGGTCGGCGAGCTCGCGATCGAGATCGTCTGTGAGGCGGTCGCTTGACCGCCGCCGGATGCCGCCTGAACCGTCGCGGTCAGGGTGACTTGGCCAGTGGTGTTTTGACGATCGGTGGGTGAGATGACGAAGTACTTCGAGCCATCCGTACCGGTTGTTCCGGACTGGCTCCAGACCGTCGTGCCTGAGCTATTCGTCAGCTTGGCGGTGACTTGGGCATTGACGGCCGGTTGCCCGGTCGACGCATTCACGACGTCAACGTAAAAACTGATTGACTCAGCTGTGCCGACGCCCGAGCCACCCTGACTAAATCTAATACTAGCGGTGATCACCGCCTGGGCATGCACGGGCCATATCAGGCTCAAACTGGCCACCACGATCAGGAGCGCCCGGAGCAGCTTCATGTTACCGCAATCGAATACTCTGAATCGTGCCGGTTTGACTATCGGTAAAATACAGGACATCTTCTGACGGCGAGAGGTGGAGGTTGGTGCCGCTGAACCGCTGGGTTTGATGATCATCAACCGGCCGGGCAATCAGTGTCGCCGAGTTGGAAATCAAATCAATTTTGTAGATGTTGTCCGGTACACCGGCGGATAAACTCGGATCAGGACCAGAACCAGAATTGAGATAGTAGGGCACGGCACAGTAAATGCTGTACCCGTTCTGCGAAAAGGTACACTTGTCGGCGCGCGTATCGAGTCCTAAATCAAGCATCCCGGCTCCAAGTTGGTCGGCCTGTCCGTTCATAATATACAAATGCGGGTTATCGTCTGTTAGCGAACTATAGGTGCTGTACAACAAACGCCGACCATCCGGCGACCATTCCGGCACAAATCCCCGCCCCTGGACCGACACCGATGGTAAATTTTGACCTTGGCTACCAAGGAAATAAATATCGGACTGGTCGGTGTTGGTCGATTTTTGGTAGGTGGCGACGATTTGATTATTCGGCGACCAAGCGGGGGTGACCTTGTCCGCGTTCGCGCCGAGTTGCTCAACGGTGACTGATTGTGATCCGTCCGGTTGACTAATCACCAGCCACTGATTATCCGTATTGTTCGGATCGAGATATTTTGACACGATTTGATCGGACTGGGGCGAGAACGAAAAATCGTGCAGTTCTTTTGGTAAGGTCGTTTGTTTCTTGGTGGAAAAATCGTACAACACTTTGGAGTCATCTGGGAACGACAGGATGGCTTGTTTGCCGTCTGGAGACCAAGCCACGGTTTGGACGCCCGGGTAGGTATCGCCCGTCAGGAGCGATTTCGTCGTTCCGTCAGCCGAAAGTTTGAAGAATTGGCCGGTCGCTTGGTCGTAGTACTGCAGGCCCGATCGATCGGCAATGCCGGTCAATCCGCTGGATGATTGGTTGCTGACCTCAGTTACGCTCGTCGCTCCGCCATTCGCCACTTCACTTGGTCCCGACACCGTTCCGTTGACATTCGGTAAGGCGTTGACGTTACTGGGCACGATCACCCGGTTGACATTCCCATTGGTGACGCCGGGTAGTCCATTCACGAGACGATTCCGGTTATTGACGTTGGCCAACGGCTGCCCCGGTCGGAAGAAGACCAGGTAGATCACGAAAAACCAACCCACCGAAACGGCGACGAAACCGGTAATGATCAGGGCGCGACGAAGAGTGGGGTTCATGTAGGGAGACGATTATGGAAGAGGATTACTCGCATAACTTGAACAGCCGGTGCGGGGACCAATCAGTTCGCACTGGTTACCAAATGAGAGAAGCGCACAAAATTGTCCATTTTGACAACTTTGTTTTGTGCCCCAGATCGTTTGAACGCCGTCCGGAGTGTTCCCTTGTTGGGATTGTCCACAAGCAATCGTGGCATCGAAGTACAATTTGAAGTTCCCTTTTCCAGCATCGGTACATTTTTTGATTCCGGAAAAGATGTATGACCCACCCGCACTTCCTCCCGGAATCGCTACCCCGGTTCCACTCGGCACCTCAGTCCCATCAGCCTTGGTAGTAAATTGAGGGTAACACACTTTATCGGTTCCAGCATTCACCCCAATACATTGTGAGGTACTCGACAAACTCTTGGTTTGACCGCAGGGGGTTTGATCCGAACAGGCACTATAGGCTATCGGTACGGTCACATCAGTGTTGCATTGGCCACTAATGGAACTTCCGTCGACGCTACTTATCCCGACACACTGTTTGCCGGTTTGATTATCGTGACAACAAATGCCGTACTGAGTACCGCCGGTATTCCCACAAATGTTGTCGCCCGGGTTGGCATATTTGAATGATCCGGAGACGGCCCCGAATGTTCCGCCTGAACAATAAGCTCCCAGCGTCTGGGAATATCCATCCGGGCAGGCCAGGTTTTGAATGCAGCCATTCTGAAAACTCAATTGGTGGGAATTGACAGTTCCAATATCCGGCAACTTCAAATTGAGCAATTCTGGATTGATAATGTAGAGTAAGGCATAGGACGTCAGCGCAATGATTAACCCAATGATGGCATTGTTAACGGTTTCTCGCGCGTCGTTAATCCGGGCGGCGTTGCCGGCCGCCGCCACCCAACGTACCCCGCCGTAGACGATCATGACCGTCGCCAGAATTCCGACACCCCAGATGAAGTAAATGTAAATAGCGCGGATATATCGAGCGATGCTATTGCTGTCGATGTTCATCGGTTTATCGAAGGTGCCGGGGATCGGGACTTCCGGAGAAAAGTTGATGGGGTTTTTGGCCGCGTCGAGTGGTACGGTCAATGGGTTCGCGGCTTTGACTGGCGATGAAAGCGCGAAGAACGCTAACCCGAGCAGGCTACTACTGACCAAGATTATTCTGCTTATCTTCGTCTTGAAATCCATTATTTTTGACCAGTCAGAGCTTTGAAACTGAGGTTTGCCAAGAAGAGAGGATCCGTCACAATTTTAAACGCGACGTATAATATCCCCCACTCCAGCAGGAAGAAAAAGGAAATAAACAAGTTTTTTGCACCCCGATATGCGAACTCAATCGGGCTCATTTTCGGAACTAACGGGACCGAAAATCCTCGCCATTCAATTTTGACGAGTTGTTCTAAACCGTTCCCGACAATCCAACGAACCAGAAACATGCCCATTGCTAAAGGCGCGACCAGTAGCGCGCCAACCATAAAAAATAAGAAGGCCCAACCCTCAACAATTTCATGCGCCCGTTGCCAAAGTTGGGTATACGCCTGCAGCGCGGCTGTATTCACTTGGGCCTGGGCTTGAGCTAGTGGTGAGTCAAGCGCCTGTGATTTTTTACGGGCTGAGCGGAGAGCATTCAAGCGGGCGGTCCGTTCAAAAGGATTACCGCGCCGGATTGAGCGGGCGGCCTCAGGCGTCACCTGCTGACGCTGCTGCTCAAGTGCGTCCGACCAATCCAGATCGCGACCTGACAACTTGGCCGCCGCAAACTCCCTGGCCGCCGCTGGAGCAATTCGGGCATTGGTGCGTTGGCGTTCGAGTGGATTGGTGCCGGTTAAGCGTCCGGTCCGAAGTGTGGTTAGACGTTCAGCCCGTAGCTGCTGAGCCGCAGCCTGTTGGTCGGCGGGATTCTCGAGTACGGCTTGATCTGGTTCAGCCATGCTTACGAGACTTTCCAGCTGGCAGCGTTGACTTTCCAGTCGCTCCCAACTTTAACCATCTCCAAAATCAAATCTTGGTAATAGGTTCGCTCGGTTCGATCAATGGTTTCGTGCCGCTGAGCCGAGACCGTCACATTCGCCGTCGTGGCACTCAGCGTGTTGATCGACATCGATAAGGCCTTGGTCACGGTCGCGGTATAAGGAGTAGTGGAGAGCGTCAAGCGTTGTTGGGCTAAACCCCGATCAAGGGCTTGATTGAAACTGACCGTTCCGTACGTTTCGGCCTGAGTAAAATTTGCAAAATTATTTTGATTCGATGTACTGCCGAAACGTTCGGCAAAATTTCGACTGACAAAAATAATGGCGGCTCGATCACTGGCGCGAGGATCGACGTGCGGAGTCGTGTTTGTTACCGTGTTGGCGTTCGCCACGGTCTGATTGACATTCGCGGCTTTCAAAACTGTATTCTGTAGTTGCGGATTGCGGTGAACGGCCAGGATGATCAAGACGGCTGGAACCACCAGCACCACCAGGCTCGCGACGATGATGATAATTCGACGACGCATAGGTTAGGCAGCTTCGAGTTCTTGGGTGGAGCTGACAACGTTCCCCGCACTGGTAGCCGTGCCGGCTGCTACCGATTGTTCAAATTCTTTTTTCGCTTTTTCGATTTCCAACAATTGTTGCGGGTTGGTCGTCACGATTTGGTCTTCGGCATACGACGCCACGATTTTGATGGCGGCGTGTTTTGTGCCGGCAAAGAAGATGCCTTCGCCGGTGCCGGCCTCCAACAATAAGTAGCGTTCTTGTTGGGTCAGCAGGAAGGTTTTGGTGACGATGTCGATTGCAGCCGGTGACTGTTTCATGAGTAAGGCTAAGGCAGAGTTATTAATGATGGCCTGACCGTAGGGCGAGAGGAGGAAGTCGTTGACGTCTTGAGTGATGGTCGTCACACCCAAGTAGTATTTACGCGAGCGCTTAACTAAACCGTAAATGAATTTGGCAGAATCTTCGTGCTGCATCAGCCACCAGGCCTCGTCGATCACCAGGATGCGTCGTTTCAAGGCTGAGCGGGCAATGTTCCAGACGTACGAGATGATGATCGAGATACCGATTGGCCGCAGCTCATCTTCGAGATCACGCACCGAGAACACCACGAGTTGGTTATTGAGTTCGATGTTGGTCGGAGAATTAAACAAACCGGCAAAGGTCCCCTGAGTATACTTTTTCAATCGTTCCACCAGGGTTTCGGCCCCGGTCATACCGGACAGGACCTCCTCGAAGTCGCTCATGACCGGTGGAATAGCATTGGCCAAGTCAGCATCCGGCGTGATGTCCTTCTTGGCATACGTTTCGAGCAGGGCCCGGTCGAGGATCGAATCTTCTTCATGGGTAATGTTCCCGAGCATCAAGCGGAACATGGATTTCAAGGTGATCACGGCCGACCGGATAATATCGGCGGTGGTTTCATCGCCGGCGACTTGGCGCGGTAAATCAAAGGGGTTGATCTTGGTCTGTGAATTCAGGGAGATGTTGATATAGGTTCCGCCGACGGCATCCGACAAGTACTTATATTCGTGTTCCGGGTCAACGACGATAATGTCGGTTCCGAACATCATCGACCGGAGAATTTCGAGTTTGACCGCATATGATTTTCCGGAACCGGCGGTCGCAAAGACGGTGTAGTTCGGGTTCTGTAAAGTGAAGCGATCGAACAAGACCAGGGAATTGTTATGACGGTTGATGCCATACAAAATTCCGGAGTCGGATGATAAGTCAGCCGAGACAAAGGGGAAGCTCGAGGCAATCGGCGATGAGTTCATGTTGAAGGTGACCTGCAGCTGATCGAGGCCCACCGGTAAGGTCGAAGTGAATCCCTGTTCGGCTTGGAAGAACGCTCGCTTCGTGAAGACCAATTTGGAACCGAAAATGGCTTCAATTCGGCTCGTCAAATCATCCAGGTCTTTCGCGGTCGGAGCGTAGAGCGTCGTATATAAGGCAAATTGAAAGAAGCGTTCCGTCCCTTGGGTCAAATCATCGCGAAGTTTTTCGATATCGCGAAGGGCCGTTTCACGCATCGGATCGCGCGGCGAACCTTTTTCCGTATCGGCGATCAGTTGCGCTTCGAGGGCGCCGACTTTGTTGCGGAGTTGTTTCAGGATCACGTCCGATGGGATCGGGTAGAAGAACATCGAAATGTCGAGCGGCGCGTTGTAGTTAATGATCGGCCCGAACCAACCGACGGCGATATAGCGTGGGTAGCTGACCACGAACAACGTCCGGACAAATTGACCGTTCAGCTGGAGGTACCGCGGATCGACTTTAAACCGAGCCGGCGCGATCAGATGGCGGACGGTCACGACACCTTGGCGATAGATCCGTTCGGCTTCGATCAGCTCGCGCTCATCTGACGGCGCCCGCGGCAACTCGCGGACGGTTTCACGTCCGGTTTGATCGCGGAAAATCTTGGGGTCGGATAAATCTATGTTGGGCATTTATTTCTGCTTACTCGGTTCATCCTGCTTAATACTCGACACGTCTTCGAGACTGAGTTTATCCGTATCAGCCAATTGCTGTTGACGAGCGGTTTCAGGATTGTAGGAATTGTAGTACAACTCGATCAGGCTTTGGGTGTCGAGGATAGCCGATTTCAAACCGGCGGACGCCAGGGCGTTCGTGACGTTGTCGACGCGCTTAAATAATTCTTGACGGTACTGCTCGAACTGCTTCTGCTTGAGGTGAATGGTTGAGGTCGGATTGACAATGTCGGCCATGCGTTTGAAAAATTTTCCGGGCCGATCGACTTTGGATGAATATGGAATGACCAGATAGAATCGCTTGGTCATGATGTCGGCGATCTGAACCAGCTCGGCGATGTATTGGCGGTACTCGCGTGTTTGGAGCTGGAGCAATTCATTGGTTTGTTGCTTTTCAACTTTTTTCAAAGTTTCCAAGTAATCGTCAATGTTCAAGCGACGCGACTGGATTACGATCTCAAGCGGAAAGTCGATGGTATTCAAGAATGAAACATAGGCTTCAATCACCGCGTCCTGTTCCTCGTCGGACTTGAGCGAGAAATTAATCGAGGAGACGAGGATGACCGCCAGGATCGTTCCATTTTTTAAGATGACGGCATCATCGCGGATTTCTAAAATATCTAAATACTGCTGCGTGGAAACGGCTGCCTTCGGTCGACGAAGTTTGGCGGTGGAGGTGGGTTGGGTGGGTGTCGCCATAGGTTAGGGTTTGGCGGGCGCAGGTTTGCCAGCGATCGGCTGGCCGACGTACAACAGATCTTCATCCTCGTGATAGGCTCCGCCGGTGTCAACCAGCAGCGCCAGCTTCGCGAGGTTGGTTTTGGTCAACGGCTGTTTGGTCGGGAGGGGCGGCGGCGGAGGTGGTTCTTTGCGGTACTGCAAGGTCTCTGCGACTTGATTATTCCAAATCCGCAAATGCGGATTTTTGACTGACTGCAAAACATTCAGAACGAATAAGTGGAATGGACGGCTATTGACTTTGACAAAAGCAAACAGGACCACGCCGACAATCACGCCGAAAGCGCTCAGAATGAATAGTCCGGTTTGATTGGCAAGTTTGTAGAGCAGCTGGTACAAACCGACCACCAATCCGGTTCCACCCAGCACAATAATAAACTGGCGAACTGAAATTGGCCCGAGAATTTTGTCCTCAACATCAATGAATTGGGGGACGACGAATTGATTCGGCATACTTACAACTGTAATTGTCGATTAAAGTCGGCCACGATGCTGAACTCGTGTTCTGACAGATAGGGCAGGCCGGCGGCGGCGCGTTGCTGAACCACTTTCGCAATCGGTATGCCTTGCTCTAAACTTTGGCGACCCATGTCTAAATAGATGCGGTGGACTTCACTCTGTCGCCAGCCATTGACAGCCTGGGCCCATAAAGCAAACGATTCTTTTTGGTAGTGGTGAAATTTTTCAATCAGCCGCCGAGCAGAATCTGCCGCGCCCTGCCCCAGACGTCGGAATTCTACCAGCGTCAGGCTGCTCATTTCACCGGCTGGTCCCATGACTTGAACCGCCGGTCGTGAAATATCGGCCATGGCTGGTCGTTCTGGCTGTCGTTCGCGCGTGACTAAAGGAGCCGGCGCCGGAGACGGTGGAGTAGCCGGTCGAGGGGCTGGGGTGACAACCGCTGCCGTCGGTGGAGGTGGAATATCGGCCGGTCGATGGAGCGGCGGCGGCGGAACTGAAGAAGGTTTCACGACGGCTTCCGGAGTGGCATCCGTGGTGGGTAAATTGTCTGGTGGTAGACCTCGAGTTAAGCGTGGTTTCGGCGTCGGTCGAACTGATTCAACTTTTGGAATGGGAGGCGGCGGAATCGGCGCCGGAGGTTCGGGCGGACGAACTGCGCCGCGACTCGTCAGCGTACTGGCGACTTGGTCTAAACTCGCCACCACATTACTCGCCAGGTCAGGATCCAAACCGAGTCCACCGACTTTCGGCGGCCGGGTCAACATGGCCTTGGTGTCGTCGGAATCTCGGATGGCTTTCAGGCGAGCTTTCAATAATGACTGCGCCCGTTTTTGGAGGAGTTCTTCACGAAAAGCCAGGTTGTGTTGACGCATGACCTGGTCGGCTAACTGATCGATATCAACGGTAGTGGTGGCGGCCGCGATGTTCTGAACCCGCCGACTTTGCTGAGCAATTTCTTGATCATCGTCTTCAGAGTAATGCTCGGTCGGGGCGACGTCGCCTTGGGCCGGACGCGGGAGCGGCGGCAAACTGGAAATCAGCGGCGGAGTGAGGGGCCGCGGTTGAGCGGCAACCGGAGTCGCCGCCGGTGGCAACGGTTGGGTTGGTGTCGCTGGGCGAGGGGCTGGCGGCGGCGTGATGGGACGCGTTGGAACGGCTGCGGTTGGGGTCGGTCGTGCCAGGGTTATCCCTAAATAGTCACCGACGCTTTGGAAAACATTGGCGTTCAAGGTTTCGACCACGCTTTTTGCGGCGGTCGGATCAAGTTGGCCCTCATCCGCCACCTTGGCTTGGAGTTGGTTGGCTGGAAACTCCTTGACCATCGTGCGCATGATTAAACTAGCCACATCGAGGCTGGGGTACTGTTGTTCCAATCGGTCAACCGTGCTTAAGGCTTGGGGAGTTGCGACAGCGTCGCGAATCGCCTTAGGCAAACGATGAAATTGGGGCCAAATATCTTCCATTTGAGTGTGTTTTAGAGTTGTGATTATAGCATAAATCGACCTGTACTGCAAAGCCTAAAATAATAAGTTGAAATAGGGGTGTTGGCCCAGAATTTATTTGAAAAAAAAGACCGCCCAGCGCCAGTTCGCAACTGCGAAACTGGAGCTGGGCGGGAAAGAGCAGACTACGGGTGGGCGATCAACGTAAATCGATGGGAGATGAAGGTCCCCACCAAATACATCGCGCCCAGGAACAGAGCCACCTGGAACAGATTCTTGACCGGCGACGCCTGCATGGGTTGTGTCGGACCGATCAGCATCCGGATGGCCGTCACACCAACCAGGGCGACGAACGTCAGGGCCACCGGAATCGGTGACAGCCTGTGCGGACCCATCTCGAGCACAAGCCAGACGATTCCGCCGATCGCCAACCCCAGCCACAGCACCCCCTCGACCGTGCTGAGGAAGGTATTCCAGAGCTGACGCCCGCGTCCCGGAGACTTCGCCGGGGGTGAGGTCTTGGCGGTCGAGGGCGTCAGGCTGTCGACCGTTTGACGTCGTGCTTCTCGCCCCGGCCGGCGAAACCAGGCGACCAGAGCCACCACCAGCAATCCCACCACGGCCACCACCCCGATCATCCAGCGCGCCCAGAGCGGGAGGCCAAGATGAACGTGCGGTCGGGTTAGAACGGCCATGATCATCGCAGACACCATCGCCGCGAAGACCAGGCCGATGGAAACGATGTTCCTGGCGGAGACACCCCAAACTTCGGTTTGTCCGCCCCAGAACCGCTTCCAACTGCAGATGATGGACTTCCGTTGACGCTCGCCGAGGGGGGACCGCCACCAAACCATTGTCAGTTCGGTTATCCCCCACATGGCATAGAGAACCAAGGCAAGCACGGAGAAGCGTGTGATGACTGCATGCCATGCCCAGCCTGTAACCAGACTGTACCCGCAATCGAAGACGAGCACGGCGATCGGAATTGCAATCGCCAGGGCACGTCGGACAGACTGATTGATCATTTGGCCTCACCTCCAATCGGAGCCGTTGTGGCTTCGGACTTCAGCCCGAGTTGCTCGCGGACCGACCTGGCCAGCGCCGCGTCGTCCATCAGCAGCGCCGGATCCTTGATCAGCCGATCCTTCAGGGCGTTGAACGCTCCGGCGAACGGCTTCATCTCGGACGGCAGGTCCGGCCAGACCAAGAAGGTCCGGCCAGCGTGATCGGCGTTGAGCTGCAGAGCCTGCGTCTTGAACCAGAGCGCGAAGGCTCCGAGCGCGCCCTCATCGACCGTCTTACCATCGAGACTGAAGGCCGTGATGCGGGCTCGATTTGCGTCCCGATCACCTTCGCCCAGCAGAATCTTCTCCCGCTTGGCGCCCTCCGCCCGAATGATCTGTGCAGCGCGATTGCCTTCCGCTTCGCGCTTGTTGGCCGAGGCCTTGGCTGCGGCTTCCGCCACCTGGGCTAGCGCCTTGGTGATGGTGCCTTCCTTCTCCGACACGTCCTCAACGAGCACGTCCCGGATGTAGTAGCCCCAGTCCCGCAGCACCTGATCGAGCACCGAACCCTTGGTGAACGGGTTCAAGCTTTGATCCTCATAACCCGCGTCATTCGGGCTGATGATGAGATCCTGCTCAGACTGGGCGTTGTGGTCGTGCGGCAGAGTCTTGTAGCCCTTCTTCAAGCGATACATCGGGATACCTTTGAGCCGACTGACGAAGAACTCTGGCGCTCCGGTCTGAACGTACTGCTCCTTGAAGCCCAGAATCCTCCGCAACTTCACCTGCACTGCACGGATCAGGAGATGCTCTGCCTCTGCCTTGGACATCGGCTGGTCGGGAGAACCACTGGCGGAGGCCGGTTCGGTCTGATCGCCTTGTTCGGTGCGTTCCGACTTCCGAGGCTCGACAATGCTGTGGTAGAAATCGAGCTCGGTCATGACTTCGCGCAAGCGCGGAATGATCTTGCCGCGAATCATGTCGCCCGGGAAGTCGATCTTGGTCAGACTGATGATCGGGTCGACCGAGGCCAGGAACAGCCGCAGACGCACTCCGACTTCGATCTGATCCGAGGTCTTCTGATCGGGCACGAAGCTCAGCTTCCGGACCTTGTCCGCGCTGACCGTCACCAGCTTCGGCTTCGGACCGCGATTGCCCCGGGCTTCGAACGCCTTGAGGGTCTCGAGGTTGGCCTGACTGGCTGTCTCGATCTCCTTGCGGATGGCCTCCAACTCCTTGGCCTCCGGTTCGAAGTCGTAGGTCAGCTCTCGTTCCTGCATCCGCAGGGCGTGCAGGACCTCGTCGGTGATGTCGCGCAACTCCTGGGTATCAGCCAGGCGCGGCACGTCGGTCTTATCCGGCAAACCCTTCCAGCGCAGACCGCTGTGACCCGGAGAAATAATCCGGTACAGCGAACCGTGCGGGGAGTTCTCCTGCAACCACTTGAAGTAGGTCTCGGTCCGTCTATCCGGGGGCGTAACATACGCCCGGTTCGGATTCCGTCCGACCAGGATGGCGAGCATCGAGTTGGTCGGCACTGAGACGAACAGGTACCCTTCCTTGGCCCACCGGTAGATGGTGCGCGTACCGTAGATGTACGCACCCACCGACCAGGGGATGAAGATGGCGACCGCAGCCCAGAACCAGTTCAGGCTCAAGGCCAGGACCATCAACAGCAGTCCAACCAGAGTGAGGAAACCCATGACTCTCCTTTCGACGCCGCGCTTGGCGTCATGGTGAAATTGGTGTGCACCAAGACGCCACGGCGTTAGCCACGACGTAACATGAACGAGACGGGCTGTCTCGATTGTTTCCTGACTGATATGACAACTTCAGTTGTCAACGACCCTCCGACCTACAAGTACGGCAGTTTTCAGTAACCCGGCACTCTACTACATATTTCCTATTTTGTCAAGATCTAATCGATCAACAGGGTGTACGACGAATGAGTAGACAAAAAATATAGCTCGGGTGCCCTCATTCCCCTCTCTTCTTCTATTTTTGAAGCACCTGGTGCAGACGCTCCGCCTCAGCTTCGACCGTCGGGCCGTCGTACTCACCACTATGCTTTCTGAACCCGGGATACGACGGTTGTTTTTGGTCTAAATGTAAGTTCAAGCGCAGGTGGTCCGATTGCATTTCAAGATAAACGTGGAAGCGCGGGTAGAAATGCGTGGCCAGGCGCCGAACATAGGATACTTCTCCCGTGTTCGGATCGGTAAATTCAGCGTAGCCGACTTGCCGCATCAGCATCCGCGGTTGGACCGCCGGTAAAGGTAATTTCAGAATCACCCGCGCGCCCGATCAATCCGTTCGAGTATTTTCGTCAACCGTCGCTTGATCGATTGGACCTCAAAGGCGTTCAAGTCTTGGGTGTTGACCGCGTAGGTGATCGCATCAAGTTGTTGCATCAGTTGCTGACCGTCGTTCGAAGCAAGTTGATTGTCTTTCATCATCTCTTCCAGCTCAGACGATAAGCCAGTCAAGCGTAACAGCACTTCAGCGCGACCCTTGAACGACGTCAGACGGTCTTCAAAATTATTCAAGAGTGTCGGGTGAGATGACGAAGTTGGAGTTTCGGAAAGTTCGGCCGGGGCTTTGGGCGAGTACACTTCCGGATAGATCGTCCGGAGTCGTTTCAAATACATTTCCGGATTTCCCCCGAGTTGCGTGATCGTCGGTTGGACTGGCCCGATGTACCATTCCATCGGCAGGAGTCGTAAGCCCAAGACATCAAGCGTCAGTGCCTTGGCGCGGGTTGGATCGAGATGTAGATCTTGTTGAACTCTCATGAGTAGATCTGCCGGCGATAAGATTTGCATGATCACGAGTTGAAGCAGGTTCAAGAGCGCTGAGACTTGATCGCCGGACAGGTGATGTCGGTCAATCATCTCAACATTCAGGTCAGCCGTCTCTTCATGACCAAGCACTGATTTGAGCAGGTCGGGAAGCTGAGATAACTTTTGAAAAAAGGTTTGATTCATAGTGACTCTTAGGGCGTCTCCCCCTCTTCTTCCTCTTCTTGGGTACTATCATTCATCGAGCCGGATGGAGGAGTTGGTGGTGCGCTCGGCGGCTCCGGGGTTGTCGGCGGATTTGTTCCACCAGATTGATTCTGCGCTCTCCCTTGATTTGATTGTCTTGGGGTGTTGGAAGAGGCTGGGGATGGTTGAGATCGTGGCGGTCGCTGAGCAAATAACCCTTGGATGAACTCACTTGAACGCATTTTATTCCAGCGGGTCTCAACCGACGACGTGGTTCCTTGGGCCTGGCCCTGCGGTGCCAAAGCTTGAACCGCTGCCACGAAATCTTGGGCGTTTTTGTATTGGGCCGAGCCCATGCCAGCATACTCCCCAATGTTACGAAGATTCATGTTCAAGCCAATTAGCTGGTCGATGATCTTTTTCGAGTTCCCATCTTGGTACTTTTCACTCAAGTGCAAACGCCGGAGTTCACCCGCGGTCAGCGACTTGGCGAGGGCGCCAAAGGCCTCGTTCATCCCGCTATCGGCATGGTCATAAAAATTCTTTTCGCCGCCGGTACCTTTAAATTCGACTCGCCGATACTGCTCTTGGAGCTGATATTCTTTTGACTTCCGGCTGGAGGTAAGCGGTCCAAGCGACGCC
Source organism: uncultured Gammaproteobacteria bacterium (assembly GCA_964383765.1). Taxonomy (GTDB): domain Bacteria; phylum Patescibacteriota; class Patescibacteriia; order SBBC01; family CAIJZX01; genus CAYLHT01. The sequence continues at coordinate 22,512 of CAYLHT010000007.1, forward strand.
CGATCGCCATAGCGTTCTTCAATAGCTTTTTTCATACTATCACGATGGAAATCGCTCTTGTTCATCATCTCAAGCATTTCCTTCTCGTTAATTTCAGACTTGAGGTCACCGGTTTTCTCATCTCGACTCTCCATGGCTTTCAATAACTCAGCATCCGCACCATTCGATGCCACGATGTCGGATAACTTCTTGTTGCGATTCTTGAAGAACTTGACCACCTCTGGAATCTGTTTTCCATTTTCTTCAGTCATGGTGAACTGACCCTGGTCTTGGAAGGCCTTGCTGATTTGACCGGTCGCCTCGGCCACCATCTTCCGCTCTTCGTACTTCTTACCGTCCATGTTGATCAAGTTGAATAGTCCACTCCGATAATCTTCGTTCACGCCAGCCACAAATTTTTTCAGCTCGTCGGCGTTGCGGGCGGTATTCACCAGCCCGGTAGCAAATTCTTGGCCAGCGGGACGATTTGATTCGGTCAGATATTTCAAGTCGTCGCGATCAAGCACCCGAGTCGACAAGGTGCGGGCTTGAATTGCTTCGATCATGCGTTGCCGGGTTTGCTCATCAGCAATATCACCGAAAAAGGATTTGCGCGCCAGTTCAGCGTCAACCGCCTCGACTGAGGTCACAAATTTCGAGCCGGCCTGGCGATCGCCAAGATACTGACCGGCGCGTTGCACAAAGCCAATGTCCTTTACATTTCTCGACTCTAACTTACCGCGTCGGACGAGTTCTTGAGTTGCGGCGGCCGCGGCTCCGCCATCAAAGCCGTCGGCCAGTGTCCGGAGATCATCAACCGTCACCCGCGGGCTGGTGACATCTAATTCCTGGCCACGGACGCTAACTTTTTGCGTTTTGAAGGCTTCAATTCTCTGTTGGGCTTGTTGGAACGCTCGCGTCCCAGTCGCAATACCTTCGCGACCAGCGGCCGCGGTCGCTTGGAGTGCTTCTTGGACGGTTTCTTTTCCAGTCACGACCCGGCCGGCACCGCGAAGCGCGCGTCCAGCGGCGCCGCCCAAGGCCGCCTGACCCCGACCGATTTGGCCAACCGTTTTCGATAAGCCTTGATCAACTCTCGCACCCAAAGCCAGGGTTCTCTCCTTAACCCCAGCATCGCTCCGGGCTCGACGCTGGGCTAAATACCCCTGAATTGGAGCAATGGTACGATCACGAATTGCGTTCAACCCGGTCAGGGTGGCGCCGGCGCCGAGGCCGCCTTCATAGATGCGCTTAGCCAGACCGGCGCCGGCCGTACCAGACCGACTGGCAATTTGCATGCCGATCATCAAGAAGACAATGGAGACCAGGAACGTTAAGAAGGTGCTAGGATCAAAGACCTGCGTCACAAACGGCTCGCGCAAAGGTCCGAGTTCTTTTTCAACGCTAGCGTTAATATTCTGGACGGCGGCGCTATTGTTGGTGCTGCTTTGCAAAATGATATTATTCGACGTTGTGCAGGTCGTGTTGTTACTACAGCCGGTAGCAGCAGCCAAGGCCAAAGCTAACCACAAGAAGAATGCCAGGACCGGTCCGGTCACCAAGTACTTGCCAAACTCACTCCACCACTGGGAGGCATACTTCTCAGTATTCGGAATAATGCGCAAGGCATAGGCCAGCGGTGACAGGATCGTCAATGCCCAGAGCATGATAATCCGGACAATTAGAATTATGCACAGCGCTAAGGTGACTGAGAAGGCGATGATCATCATGGCCAATCCACCCACCAGGCTCATGAACACAGCAGCGGGATCGGCCTGGGCATGCTGCTGGGTAAAGTTCAGTACTTTATCGAGCCCGAACATGTAGGCGAAGTTACCCAGGGCAATGTCTTTGAAGGCGTTGACGAACGTCAACATGAAGACCTGGGAGGTTTGGATGAAGAAGCCGGTGATGAACCGCGACAAGTTGACCAAGAAGGCCATCACAATCAGCCGGCCGAGTAGTCGGTTGTAGCGGTAATTTTCCAAGCGCAAAATCGTCCCGGCTGCGATGATCAGTAGGGCAATAATGAAGACCATGTTGGCCAAGTCGCGCACAATCGGGAACCCGAGAGCGACCGGTTCGGAATTGATGAAGTTATTCTGCTTTGCGACGAGCACCAACAAGCCGACAATGTACGCCGTCAGCAACGAAAACAACCGAATCATTGCGTTGACAATTGGGCTCAGGAAGTCATTGAAGATGGTGTCCTGAACGGCGGCGTGGGCAGGCAAGGCTCGGCCGGCAGCGAGTATCGCAACTACTGCCAACCCTACTATTAACCGGCGGTGGGTGTTCCAAACGTGGAGCAAGCGTCGGCGCATATTACGGCGTGACTTTGACGGTTAGGCCGGTGTCGTACCAGTTCGCGCTGGTCGGCGGGCAGTTATGATTACCGCCGGCATTGTCATTGCACCAACCCCAGTTATCTTGAACTTGGATCTTGATGTGATACGTACACACGTATTGGCCCGTAGAATCCCGACTGCAGCCCTGGGCATTGGTGGAGCGGTTGAGCACGTAGGCATGAGCGAAGATGTGCGGCTTGGACGGATCGTTGCGCGGCGCGTACGGGAAGGGTTGGCTGACGATTTCATCGCCCCAGTCGATCGCAATCGTTGAGAGCGGAATTTGTTCGCCATCCGCTAACGAGTTGAACTTGATACCGACACTGCCGCTCCCGCTATTGATGGTAGTCAATTTGGCTTGAGAATTGAGGAAGGCGGCGTTTGAGACGGACGGCGGAATAGCGCAGTAGTCGTTCGGGTAAGGCGGACGCTTTGGCGTTGGGTTCGGCTGTGATGAATCGGTTGGGCAGATGGTCGTCGGTGATGTCCAACCCACAAAAGATGGGCTGCCCGGAATTGAATTTGTAATCAGCGCGAATGGACCGAGCGGAGCCGACTGACAGACACCAGCCGGATTCCCCGGACAATCGGTCGAACTTTGACACGCTCGGTTAGGATCATTCGTGCAGCGCTGAGTTGACCAGACGCCATAGGTCTGAGTAAACAGACGTCGAATATGGTCTTCGGAATAAAACGGACGTGAGTTCGGCGTTCCGCCAAGGTTGTTGACGTCGGCCGCGTCATGGGTGTCCTGGAAGAACTGGACGTCTTTGGCTGTGGCCGGCGTGCCAGCGGTGACACCAATACATTCACCCGGTGGGACATTGTCGAGACCCGTATTTTTCTCCTGACATTTTTGAACTTTAGAGGTGTCGATCGCCCCATTGGTCAAACACGAACTTCCATCGGCCGAACAGATGACATCAGAGCACAAACCCTTACAGCCATAAGGGCTGCCCGATCGGGCTTGGCCGGTGGACGGGAACTGGGTAAAGTCTGGTTGCTCGGCGTACAGCGGGGTGGTCCAAGCATTCGGCGTCAACCCGCCCTGCGGCATGCGAATGCCACCAAATGGGGCCAGGTCAGTCGTAAACGTGTAATTCAGATCCGGCACTTTATAGTTTGAGGTGGCCTGGACTCGACTTGCAAAGGCGCGATTATTACCATTCGGATCAACGACTTCAACCAACTTGGTGCACATGTCTTGCAGTTGGAAGTGGACACTATAAGCGGGCCCATATTCTCGTCCGCTAATGTTTGACCAACCGCGCATCACGTACTCTTTGAGTTGATGCGTGTTTTTGTCGAAAATAATGGCTAAGTGTGCCTCACAGGTCGACAATCCTGAGGACGCATTACAACCCAGGTCAGAAAGATCCCAAACAATGTCGTGGTTAGGATTGATCGGGGGATCATCATCAATTCCCAATCCTTCATTATCCTGTACGCCCGGAGCGTAATCGAGAATGTCGGTTGTCCGACGAACATGGTACGGTTTGTTCGGGTCGTTATTGGCCGTGTAAAACGTTAAGACTCCGCCACTGGTGGTGTCTTGGAACTGTTGATTATTCACGAATCGAGCGTCACCCTGAGCATCGACACAACCGCCGTTGTTGACGCCCAAAATACATGATTGTTCTTCTTGCCAGTAGACCGCGCGGATATCCGATTCACGTAAATTCTGATCGTCACCAAGCTGAGACCAACGAATTTGCCGTCGGCTCGATCGGCACTGCCAAGAAGCTGCGCTCGAGGTAATCGTGTTCGGGGCAATCAGGAAATCTTTCCCATCACAGGTTTCACCAGGTGGGTTGAAGTACATCGGGAAATATTTGTAGTTGTGAATGGCGTTTTCGGTCTCCCGAGCGTAGGTACAGGTACTATCGTTACCAAAATCACAATGTCGAGTTGGGTTATTGTGACAAATTCCGAAACCAACCGAATAGGCGTCGCAATGACCTGTACTGTTAAATGTATCCGGTATGCCTCCGCCTTGTTTACCGTTTGATTCGGCGCACAGGTAGAGCGGCGCCCGGTCTTGGTACCCGGCCGGGGTCTCCGCGCCGAAGACATTGGTTTGACCTTTAATAATGTCGACGGGCCACCACGACAGACACGTGCCGGTTTGTGAGTCGTGCTCTAAGCAGTACCCCCGCCAACCTTTATAGATCACGTTATTTTCATCGACGTAATCGCACGAAGGCGAGTCATCTTTCGGGTACAGACGGCAGGACGGCGTGACGTACGTTGGGTTGGTGTCGATCTGTAAGACCGGCCGAACCTGGACATCATCAAGCCAGAATTCACTGCAGTTGGTCGAATCGGCGCAGACCGCCGCTACTCGCGTTTCGCCGGACATGCCCTTGATCGGTCCGAGCGTCACCCGTTGCCAGGCGTTCGTGACCTTCACATCAACGTACGTATTGGTCGTGACCGTTTTGGTCTTTGAGCAGGTATTGTTCCCGCCGCAATCACTATCGATCGAACACGCCAAGTTCGTATTGTTACTACAAACTTTGACGTTATCCGTGACTGAAAAATTTTGATACCCGCCGTAGCCGAACTGCAACCGAATGGTGGGCGTGCCAGAGGCCGACTTGATTCGCGCCTCGGCGTAATAGTACTCAGAGGGAGAGGCAGGGAAACTGCCGGACGCGGCGCCGGAAAAATCGATCGGGGTGGCTTGGCAGGTGCCCGTGCCACAGTCAGTGCTCTGTGTGTTGACGGTGCAGGTCTTGGCGGTGTTATTACTACAGCGCATTTCTGAGGTCGTTGGTTTGACAACTAAGACGTGATTCGGATTCTGTCCGATTTGGGCAGCTCCAGACGCCTGATCCTCAAAACTCACACTCAGTGCCGTTGAGCCTGGATCAGTCGGCGGGGCGGCGGTCCAGGGCGTAACTGTGGGCGGAGCAGTATATTCGAAATCCCCATTCTTAAGTTGGGCATCGCCGCCCACCTGACGCATCAGTTGCCACGGTAAATAGCCTTGGATAACATTCGTGCCGTTCTGCTGATGCCAGTCCAACCCCGCCACCACGTTACCCGAGAGGTCGGCAATCTTACTGACATCCTCCGGCGTTTGGAAGGTGAGGTTCTGCAAACTCTGCGTTGGGTTGCCGGACGGGGGAGTATTGCAGGTCCCGCCCGCTTGGCAATCGGTATCGACCGAACAGAAGCGCAACGGGTCATTACTACACTGGCCCTGAGGTAAATACTTATTGCACTGACCTTCCTTGCCGAGACTATTACAGGCGGCTAAGCTCAAGCACAGGTTCTCAGCCGGCGCGACAGTGCTCGGTTCCGTTTGCAGACTCGTTTCGCAGGTTAGCCACAAATTACAACCGCGATCTTTCCGAACTTTCAAAATGGTGTTGGCATTACAGCGTGGCCACGACCCAAAACAACCAGCCGGAGCCGGATTCTGGAGTTGGCCGGCCGCAGTGTAGCAACTGCCAGGGTTACATTGATACGGCGAGTTCGGGTCGATCGTGGGGTCACCGATACATTGTCCCGAGGTGTTGCAGGTACTGCCGCTCGGGCAAACCGGGGCACAAATTGATTGGCAGTCGGTCACCAACGTCGCGCCGTTGTCACACAGCTGCCGATTAGCATTACATTGACCAATGTCTGTTCCATCGCTGCACTTCCCGGTCGAGAAGGTATGATCGGAGTTTGAAGCGCTGGTTTGGAAGGTTAGGTTATTGGTGGTAAAGCTTCCGGCCGCGGTGGTCGTGGCTTGGATACGATAGTCATAGGTGTGGCTGGCCTGGAGCTGGGCTGAATTTGCCGGCGGGACCGGGAGTGAGCGTAAACCACTCTGCGCCCCGGATTCCCGGGTTGAGCTTGGATAATCACCAAATATGGTATGGGCAGAGCTGTCCCACCGAATTTCAACGGTCGCGTTGATGTTCGTCGAATAGGCAATTCGGCACTGGGTGGCGGTACAGTCGGCTCGAATATCGGTCACCACCAGCGTCGTCCCGGCTCCCCCGCCTGACGTCGCCGCGGTGGTAAAGGTCCGATCGGCGCTCTCGGCCGTCAACCCGCCGGCGTTCTTGACTTGGACACGGAAGTGATAGGTGGTTCCAGCCTTGAGACCGGTCAACTGTGAGGCATTCGAGGCGACGGCACTGGTGTTAAATCCAGTTGAGAACTGATAGGCAGAGATATCGGTATGGCTCGCGGTATCGTAGACGACTTGGAACGTCACGTTTTGATCCGCCGTATAGGAAACCGTTGCGGTTTGAGAGCTGATCTGATAAACATTGACCGTGTTGATTTGCGGCGGCCCGGACTGAGCAAATGCGTTCGGGATCTCTCGGATTCCAAGACTGAGCGCTCCGGCCACGCCGGCCAGTATTATGAGACGAGGGATCAGACGAGGGGTCATTGTGGTGGGGCGCCTTGGAGACAGAGCAGCGTCGCGTTGCAACTAAACACGCCGAAGTGATAGAGCGCATTTTTTTGCAAACCGGTCAGCGTGACTTTATGGCTGGTGTACTTTGGTGAAGCGTCGGTCGGCGCGAGATCATCGTATTTCTTATAACTGCTATAGATACAGACGGTGGTGGTCGGGTCGCAGTAACCTGGCGGACTGGGTTGGTAACCGACTTCGCTCGTGCTCGGATCGTCGGTGGTCCAGGTAATCTCAATACTGCAGCTGGTGGCCGTGCACTGCAGGTTATTAGCGTTCGGTCCACTGGTAATAACCGGATTGGTGTAATCGTTATTGACGTTGACGCTATGGGTCACCGGGGATGACAGATTTCCGGCGGCGTCTTTCGCCACGACGGTGACCGTGTGAATACCATTCCCGGCCGGTCCGGCCTGGGTCGTATCCCAAGCGTAGGAATACGTACAGGTCAGTCCAGTACACGCGGCGGTGACATTTTTGGGCGGTTCCGTCGAGCCGGTGGTTTGATTCGTGATGGTGATTTGGACAGACTGCATATTTCTATCGTCCGTGGCTTGGCCCGTCACGGTCACCGTGCCGATGACTTCTGAAGGTGGGTTACTATCGGCCGGTTGCGTGAGCGTCACGGTGGGCGCGGTGGTGTCCGGGGCAGCCAAGGTGGTGAATTGTAATGGTTTACCGCTGGCATCAGTCGCCACGGTCGTCGAGTGAGCGGTCGGATCAGTATCGATTGACGTCACGCTAAAGTAATATGTGGTGGACGGGTTGAGTGGTTGGTACAGCAAATTATGGCAGGTTGAGGTGCAGGTAGCCGAGTCGTTAATGGTCCCAATCACAAGTTCTTGCAGTGGGTCGACGAAAATAGTGATAGCGGAATTGGCCGGTTCATCGGTGGTCCATGCAATCCGAACGTTATTGTAGTTGGGGGTGGCGACGATGTTCGTGATCACCGGCGGCGCGGTGTCTTCAACCACGACCAAGTTAACGGTGGTGGTTCTGACGACTGAACCACTCGAGGCTGTGATGGTCACCACGTACGTCCCGCCCGGAACCGAATGGTTGGCGGAGGCATTCAACACGGTGTTCTTGGACTGGTTTGGGCTCAAGGAAACTTGGTTGGGCGCAAGACTCACGTTGACTCCGGCTGCACTCGGTGAAACTGTGGCGGTCAAATTGACAGTCCCACTGTATCCATTGGTCGAAGTGATCGTCCCATTGTATGAGGTGCCTGTCCCGCCGGCGTTCACCGTTTGGGAAGCGGGCAGGAAGGACAACGTCACGTCAGGCGTCGCGCTAATTTGCAGGACCACGGTGGTGGTGTGTGTAATGACAACCCCATTGGCTGAATTCGTGCCCGTACCGGTAATAGTCAGCGTATAGCTTCCGCTGGCAGCCGAAGCTTGGGTGGCAATATTGAGCACGCCTGAGCTATTCGTTTGGGAGTTGGCAAGGGTGGTGCTGGCCGGATTGAAGGTACCGGTGGTTGCGGTCGGCAAGCCACTGACTGAAAACGCCACTGGTCCGGCAAATGTGTTGTTGGCCGACACGACGACTTGGTAACTATTGCTCTGTCCGGAAACGACAAACAACGGCGAGGGAGTGGCGGAGAGCGTGAAGTCTGCCGCCGCGTTTAAGATCAGTTGGACCGTGGTGGTTTTGGTCAGTGCGCCGCTTGTCCCAGTAATGGTGATGGTGTAGGTCGTCCCACTCGCGCTGGCCGTATTCACGCTTAGCGAGCTCGAGGCTGTCCCGCCGGCACTCAGGGTTACGCTGGCTGGCGAAAATGTCAGCGTCGGGCCGTTCGGGCTGGCTGTCCCGGTGAGACTGACTGCGCCGGAGAATGAATTCAGTGAAGTGAGTGAAACGGTGTAGGTTTTGACATCGCCAACCAATCCACTTTGACTGGCCGGGCTGGCTGAGAGAGTAAAGTCGGGAGCAGTATAGGTGACGGTAATTTGTGACGATTGACTATTCCCGGCTTGATCAGTCGCCGTAATCACCAACGTATTGGTTCCGGCTGCAAGGGTTTTCGAGGCTGACCAATTGTAGGATGGTGCCCCAACAATCACCGGGATGGTGGTGGCGCTGCCGTTGACGGTCAACGTTAAGCTTGCCAAACCGGAATCGTTTGCGGCTTGGTCGGACGCTAACCCGGTAATCGTCTGATTTGCGGTCGTCACGGTGGCGCCATTCGTCGGCGAGGTAAATGAAGCCGTTGGGTTAGTTGAATCGAAGAACAGGGTTTTGGTATCAGTCCCAGTATTGCCGCTACTGTCCGTAGCCGTTGCCACGAGTGTATTCGCCCCGGCCGAGAGGTTGACGGTTGATGACCAACCGGTCGTGCCGCTGACGGTTTGGGCGGTACCGTTTTTGGTGAGCGCCACGGATTGGACAGTGCCGGGCGGTGTATCAGCCGCCGTGCCGGTCACCGAATATGGACTGGTCTTGGTATAACTCGTTCCTGCCCCAGCCGGAGCCGTGATCGCGACGGTCGGTGGGGTAGTGTCACTGGTGGTGGTGAAGGAGCCGAAGGCGCCAGCGACCACACTCGATCCGCTCGACTCGGCTGAGAAGTAGTAGGTCTGGTTGGCCGCTAGGCCAGTCAATTGAACTGCGTGAGACGTTACGGATGAAAGATCGGATTGGATGGATCCGGCTTGGGTATATGCAGCCAGATGAGCGGTTTGCCCGCCGATCAGCACTTGGTCACCATGCACCAGCGTGAGGCTGAAGATTGAGCCGCCCAACACCGTACCGGCGTTGGAGTCAAGACTAATTTGGGGACTGGCGGCTGCGCGGTAATGGCCAACTTTCGTTCCGCTGTAGAACCAAACATCATCGTTGGCCTGCAAGTTGAGATCGCGGTATTCGGTTGGCGATGGACCAGAGGCGATGGTTGACCAAGTGGCTCCTCCATCCGTGCTTTTGAGCAGCAGCGGTACCGACAGCACGCTTTGTCCGCCGAGCCAGAGCGTCTGGCCATCGAGCGTGGCAATCGATAAGATATCGGCCGTGGTCGGATTTGAAACTGTCCAGGTAGCTCCCCCATCACTACTCCGCACCGTCACCCCGGTTCCGGCGGCCCAGATGTTCTTATTGTCGAGCGAGGTCACGACGTTGAGCTGTTTTGAAGCGTCATTATACTTAGTGGTCCAGGTTGACCCGTCGAAGTAAAAGATTTGTCCGACCGGTCCCGTCGCCCAGGCCGTCGTTGGGGTGGTGGCATGAATCGACGAAATGGCATTACTGCCGTTTGAAATGTTGGTCCAGGTCGCACCGCCATTGGTGGTGCGCAGCATAGTGCCTGATGCGCCGGCCGCAAAGACCGCGTTATCGTCAAACGCATCGACCGTGTAGAGAGGCAGGGTGGTACCGCTTGACTGCGTCGTCCAGCTACCGCCCGGGCTGCGCTTCAGAATCATGCCTCCGTCACCCACCGCCCAAACTGTACCACTGGCCGTGGACGACAACTCATTCAAGGTAGCGCTGCCTGGGTTACTTTGTAGAGCCCAGGTCGGGGGGGAGTTGGGGGCATACACGACCACGGACGTACTCGGCACGTTGGTCGTCCACGTCAGGGTGGCAGAATTTGAACTGATCGCGCTGGTCGTCGGGGTGATGGTTGGTAAGGGCCAGGTTGAGACTGATACGGCCGCTGCTTTTCGAGCGGTGGCGATCGTCCCGCCTTCAATCGCTCCGATGTAGACACTCGAATAGGTACGATTGGCCCGGAGTAACGAATAGGTGATATTCGTCAAACTCGTCCCATCAATCACATCTTTGACCCGCGTCCAGGCTGGATCGGTTAACATGTTGCCGGTGATACACTGAGTATTCGTGCCGATGCAGACATACACATGCCAAACGTTAATGGTGCTGTAGTACACATCGGCGGAAAAGCCACTGGCGGTCGGCAGCACGTTATCGGTGCTGATCGAGTAGGTTGGACAACTTGGGAAGCAGGCCGGCGGCACCGCCAAGGCTGATCGGCCGCTCAATAACCAACCGGACAGAATTGCAACCACTCCGGCCAGGATGGCCGTTTGGCGAAGCGAAAGACGGGGTAACATCATCATTGTCCTCGGAAGTTCAAGTTCGGATTAGCGGTGTCGTTGAACGGCCGGCAACCGGTCGCCAGGTTGATTTGACCGTTACACGCCCCGGCCTGATCTTCAATCGTTTGCCGCAAGTAGTAATAGGGGCGACAGCCTGGGGCGCCGATGGTCGGCGCATTCGTGCTACCGACGCACTGCCCGCCGCCGCTACAATCATCGCTATTCTGGCAGTTCTTGCCATCTTGGGTACCGCCTTTACAGACCGTCGGCGTACAGGTGGCATCGACGTAAACGGCGCTGCCGCCTTGCTGCACCAATGGACACTCGGAACGACAGCTGGTTGGGTCGGTTGGGTCGCGGAACTCGGCACAGCCGTTCTGCTCTGAGGGGCAGATCCCGACTTGGTATAAACACCGGTTGCCGCCAAGACAATCGCTATCGCTCGAACATTGACCGACAACTGGTCCATTCGAACTGGTGATTTTTCCGACGGTAGTCACATCGCCGGTACAACTCGTGCTGCTGCCGCCCGGACAATCGCTCGAGGTCGTGCAGGTTTTGCCAATGCGTGACCCATCTTTGCAATAGCGACTGCAGGAGGCTCCAATTGGTCGGCCCACGTCCGGCGGAGTAACGATGGGGCAGAGGACATTCGTGCCCACCACGTACCATTGCCCGCCGGCGGCTGAGTTGTCGGTCCGGAATTCGCAGGTTTGGTTGGACGGGTCCTTAAAGAAGGTGGCCGTTCCAGAAGTGGTGGTGTAGGCACGGCAAAACAGTTCATTGGCGAGGCAAAGGTTCGTACCGTACTTGTCCGGATCATTCTTCAAGTAGACAGTTTGGAAGTTGGTCAGGATCCGATCATTAGCGTACACCGGTTTGCCAAAGGCCTGACAACCTTTGGCGCTAGCCGAACATTGATTGGCAGGATCATTGATCAAGGTCATGACTTGGTCGGCCGGCGTGGTCACGCCTTTGACCGGCTGAGCATCCGGGTTCGAGCTATTGAAGGTGTTAATCAACGCTTCACAGTTCAGTGCCGCTTGGGAACAAATGCGGTTGAACGACTTGAGGTTGACCGTGGCTCCGGTTTTATCATGGTAGGCGGCGCAGCCGATCTCACTCGCGGGACAGGCCGGTACCGACGAACTGGTGGCGTAAATGCTGTCGTTGATTTCGGTCAGGACGATATTGTCGACATACACGTCAGCCCCCTGCGTCCTAATCCCAATCGTCAAAGCCGATGGATCGCCATTAATTTGGAGCAAGCCAAAGGAGTACGTCTGCCACTCTGGTCCCGGCGGGGTAATGGTGGTATTCCAACTTGGTTGAACCGTGACCGGATTCCCATTCTGATCACGCTGGAACGACGTGATGGCATTGAAACTGTTGCCATTCGCCGAACCTAGCCAGACCCCAACCTTGGGTCGGGTGGACGACGTGGCGGCGGCCAACAAACTCAGCTGGTAGGTTTTGCCCTGAACCAGTTTACCTTTGACGGCCGAAGCAGTCAGGAACGCCGCGCCGCCGCTGCTGGTTGAGATCAACATCGAGTGACCGCCGAGGTTGACCGAGGCATTCGAAATTGTTCCGCCGGTCCAGTTGCTCGTCGTGCCGGTTTCAAAGTCATCGCGGAAAGTTTGACGGCTGGTCTGGGCGGCGTTCCCCGTGTAGGCGCGACACCCGGCGGCCGCGGCCGAACAGCTGACGTTTTCCGACGGCGCTAGGTAGTAGACGAGGTTCTGCCGTCCGGTCGTCGTTTGGTCAATCGTATTCCGGAATGGGTGACAATCATCCGTAACTGAGACGGTCCGCGATCGGAGCAGATAGTACGGATTCAAACTTGAATCGTAGAATTGGCTGCAATCCGGATCTTTCCCAACGTTGGCGGCGGGACAGGCAGCAATGGTCGTAGCTGTGTCAACGCAGGTTGGCGTGCCGGTGGTCGTGCCGACTGATAAGTTGGTGCACGGACCAGCATTCTGATTCGACTTGACCAAGTCATAGGCTCGGAGGATGAAGCCTTTTTGTGGATCACCAACCCAGGTGTAGTACGTCGACGCTACTGGGTTTGAACCATTATCCATGCTCGGCTTGATACACTGCTTGACCTGTTTGTAGTACGCCAGGGCTTCGCCGCCGCTGGCCACTTCGTCGAGGTTTGTGTACTCCTCGCAACCAACGTCGGACGCGCTGCACAGATCACCTTTCTGCGGAATCACCGGCACATCCCCGCCGGTTCGCGGCGGTAAGCCGGTTATGGGTTCGAGGTGGTACAAATTACAGCCAACATTATCCGCGCTGCAGCGGTTACTGGCTAAGACTTGGCCAGGAATCGCCGGGGAACCGTCGGTCGGAGTATACAATTGGCAGCCAACGTCATCGCGAGTACACTGGGCCCGGTTAGCACCAAGATACGTGGCATTGATCGCCCCATAATCTTTATAGGCGGTCGGTCCATCGTGTTCGAGTTGAATGCTATCGATCACCAGGCTCGTGCAGGTTCCGGGTTGAATCGAGATGGTCACCAAATTATCATCGGTGCCGGTCACTTCAGCTTGGGTCGGAATCACTAGCGTATTGGTCAGGCTCTGCCACCCCGTTCCAACCGCAACATTGGCGGCAAAGGCAATTGCCGAATTGTTCGAAGCATACTTTAATTTCGTACTGACGCTGAGGACGGCACTACAGGCGGTGCCCGCTTTGGCGCGCATGCTGCCGCTGAAGGTTTGTTCGTAGAGGTGGGTGCCGGTATCGATCGTCTGGGTCACCGATCCACTGCCTCCGATCTTGACCGCCACGGCATTGTTCGCGGTTACTCCCGGATCATCGGGCGTGATTGGGAATGTTTGGATGCCGCCGGTCTTCAACCAATCAGCATAGACGCCGTCGCTGCCGGAATCCACTAGAGCACCGTTCGTGATTGATTCGAATCCACTATTCGGTAAGAGGTTACTTCCATTCGTGGTGCGAATATATTGGTTACAACCGGCTTGATTTTGATCGCAGCTAGCGGTTTTATCGGTAAAGTTGATGGTTGGATTGTTGGCAACGGTCGTGGCCGTTGGATCAGCGCAGGTCCAGGTGTTGGTGGCGGCGTTGTACCCGCCGGTGCAGGTGCCGAGATTGGGTGCGCAATCGGCATCCACGGTACACGACCGGGTACTGTCGAGGCTGCAGGCTTTATGGCAGTACCACAGGCAGCCGGCGTTGTCGGCCGAGCAGTTTCGGAAGTCGAGGGTATTCGACAAGTAACTTTGGTTTTGACCAAGGCTATCCGCGTAACTCGTACACGAAACATTTTGGGCGTCACATTGAGTCCCGTCGAACTTATACGTCTGACGTTCTTGGACGCAGTAGCCGTAGGCAATACACGAGCCATCATCATTTTCAGCAATACAGGATTGCACGTCAGCGCAGGTATCGGTATTGCGGCTGATGACCCAGTGGCCAATGTCACCACCTTTTTGCGGATTACAGTTCGGCGTATTTTCACCGGGGGTGCGACTACCGTCCGAGTTGGGCTTATCGGTCGGTCCAAAAACATTATCTTCATCGCAGACGAATTCTTTCGTGACGATTTCTTCACCTGCCCCTTGGCGCCGACAGTATGATTGCGGCGCTTTTAAGACCCAATTCGGGTCAACCAAGCCACAGTATGCACTCGCTCCGCAGCGTCCGGTACCGCAGTCGTTATCTTGGGAACACTGTTGGCTAGGATTATTGGAACAAACTTCATGTTGGTTAGAACTAAACTTAGCCGAGCAGGAATCGCCTGGACCTGGGCAGTCGGCATTGGTAATACAGACGCTGCCGCTGATCGCGCAGACGTGCGGATCTTGACCGCAAATAGTGAAGGCTTTGGTCAGGTTGCCGAGCGTTAAATCCCGGTTATCGAATTGCTGCTTGTACTTGGCTGCGAGTTCCCAACCGACTGGAATGATCCGGAACTTCCGCAAATACTGGAGCGTGCGGTAGGCGTACCCGTCGCGCGGTTCAATCCCATTCCGATCGAAGCCGAAGACTTTGCGACTATCCAGCAATTTTTTGTCGAGTGCTTCCTGGACCGTGAGTTGCTCCTCAATCGCTTGCCGGAATCCGGAGTCAATCAACCCGCTGCTGGACAGCTGATCGGTAACCGCGATGTCGTTCTGTCCGGGGTTGCCGCTAATGACTTGCGTTTGACCGAGCGATGAGAGCGCCTGTTCTGCTCCGGCCTGCCCAGACTGGCTACCGGTCCCAAACAAAAGTTGGCCAATCGCTGACTGGGGGTTCGAGGGTCCGCGACAGGCATCGGGATTCAGCCCACACTTGTTTCGGTACGACTGCGTGAAGAGTTGCCCAATCGGGCTATTGATGAACGAGGTGATGCCCTTCAAAATGTCGGCGATCGGCGAACCGGTATAGGTCGTTTGACCGCCGTTGCTCGGTTGGAATAAGCCGGCCAAAGTGGCGGCCACGGCCGTGCTCGGCGTCAGGACTTTACCGCTGACGGTGCTGGTTCGCGGCAAAACGCCGGCTTGAAGTTGAGTTTGCTGGCTGGTGACGGCGTCGTTGACCGCTGCGGTCAGGCCGGCCGCGGCGCCGAGTAATTGACCGACGTCACTCTTATCTTGTGACAGCGACTTAGCTAGTTGAGCGGGGACTTGTGACGGTTCAATTTGGTTGATGGCGCCAAAAATATCGGTGGCGGTAGCATTTTGAATAGCGTTGGTCGTTGCTCCCGCCAGACTGTTCTGACACTGTTTGATTTGATCGTTGACATCGGCCTGAGCCTGAGCGCGTTCGTTATTGATCGCTTCTTTTTGGTAGCTGGCACAGGCTTCAACCGTTGGTTGCGGGTTATTTAGTGCGGCGCCTAATTGAATTAACCAGGGCAGGGATTGCCCGGCGGCCGCTTGACCGGCTGGCTGAGCAACGTCATTACAGGTAAACGTATAATTTGCTCCGTGTTTCCCCAATGTCTCAATGGTTCCGCCGCTCCCGTACAAGTCGTCCGAGACCTGCGCGATTTTTCCTTCGTGATCGTTCTGCGGCACCGGCGCGTTCTTGTCGTCCGGCCGAAAATCGCTGCGCACCCCAAAGGCAGCTCGCGCGTCATCTTCGCAGTTAGCTAACGGGTTCGGCAAATTTGACCGTAAGAACCGTGTGATCAGAATTCTTGAGCTCGGAGTTAAGCTCCCGCCGCGAGCCGACGTACCAAAATTGACTTGGGTGAAGTTGTCGATGTAGTCGCCGGCCGCAGAATTCTCGGCGTTTTTGAAAAATGTTTTGAAGTCAGTGACAAACAACGGTTTCTGACCTGGTCCGGCGGTCGCCACCTCGGTGACACCCTCTTTCAGGGTCCGGGCGGCAAAGAACAGTAATGAGTTCTTAAACGTGATATCGTTGCCAAGCTTCAGCGCTTTTTGTAGCCGGGTTTGAACTTTCGCGATGGCGTCAGAAATTTTTCGAGGAATGTCTCCGATGGTGGTGGTGATGGATGGGCCCAACGCTTCGGCCCGACGGGGAACAAGCGTAAATTGGCCAACCACAACCAAACTCAACAGACTGATGATGAGGAGGATGACGCGACGTTTCATCATTTACTGGTTGCTCTGTGAAGCTTGCTGGAAAATTTGGAGCAGGGTCTGATCATCAACGTTATCGAGGGTCGATTGATCTACCCCATTCTGAATTAAGAGTTGCCGGATTTGGGTGGCTGACAAGTTATTGAACTGCTGCAAGGATGAGCTCGTATTGGTGTTGGTCGTCGTGGCTGAATTTGTGTTGGTATTGGCGGTGGTCGTCGTGTTCGTGTTTGTGTTGGTCGTGGGTTGGTTTTTCACCGAATCTTGATAAATTTTCAGCAGCGTCGCGTCGTCGGTTTGATCGAGTTGGGCCTGCGGGACGCCCGCCGAGCGCAGGGCTTGGCGCAGGAAGGCCGGAGTCAAATTACCGTTGGCATCTGTGGGCGAAGTCAGGAGGGCAAAACTTGAACAAATTTTCCCTTTCGGGCAGTTCGGATCATCCCCACTTTTGATTTCCTCGTTGTCCGGGGTGCCGTCTCCGTCGCTGTCTTTTAGGTAGGGACTGGTGTGGTAGGAATAGAGTTCGTCGTAATCGGATAGGGTATCGCCATCAGTATCTTTTGTTTTCAGTTTGTTCAGTTCGGCGAGCGCGCTGGTGTTGGTCGTTGGTGTTTGAGGTGCTCGGGTGGCGCGATGAATGTCGTACCACGTCAGCACTCCGCTGCCGATCAAGGCGATGACTCCCAGAGTCGCCACCAGCTGGAAGGCTCGGGGGCTGTCTAAACTTGCATGTGGTGTTGTTCCTTGACCAACATTCACCAGGCTGTTGGAAAGACCTTGGCGGAACCGTGAAAACAGTGACATGCGCAAAAAGAAATCAGCGCCAAGCCATCTCTGGGGCGCTGTACATGCTAGTGATTTTTTTCTCGGTGTTCATCAAAAGGTGGAGGTTGTCCACAACTGTATTTTAGCCTAAATCTAGCACAAAATCACTGCTATACTATAGCAGACTTTTGGCTCCACGTCAACCCCGTTAGAGGTTACTTAATTTAAAAAAATGAAAGATTTTTCATTCTCATTTTTTTTCTGAAATAGCTCACATCTCCGAAGAAGAAATGCTCTATTTGGAGGATGTTCCCCCGACATCAAGCGTATGTGTTCGCCCTGAAACTAAATATTACTGGTTGAACCTCTAACGGGGTCAACTTACCAACTTTGCGATTTTAGGCCAAATTTCAACTGGAATTTCTTGGGCCCTGGCGGTCGCTGACAAGCCAATCTTACGCAGTCCGGAACTGACTTTCGCGACCGGTAAGCGTAAACTCCCGGCTAAACTGTTGGCGAGCAACTTCCGGCGTGAGCTAAACCCGGCCCGCACAACTTGAAAAAGTTTTTTGTCGCTCGGTTGAACTGGTCGAAGGTGATGACAGTGAATCACGCTCGATTCAACTGCCGGAACTGGATAAAATTTCTGAGCCGGAACATCGAAGAGACGCTCAACTTGGCTATAGTACTGAACCATAACTGCTAATGTGCTTAAATCTCCGGGCCGGGCCGTGATCCGGTGGGCGACTTCGCGTTGAACCATGACCGTCAGGCTGTTGGGGCGGGGTACCAGCGTCAAAAAATTCCGGAACACGAGTGCGGTTGAGCTGTAGGGTAGATTAGCGACGAGCTGGTAATCACCATCGTGTACATGCTCGTTCAAGTTGACTCGAAAAATATCATTCTGTACGAGTTGGAACCCCGGATGAGCGGCAAAATGATGCTGGAGGTACCCGGCTAAACGACGATCGAGTTCAACCCCGATCACCTCCGCACCAGCGTTGAGTAAAGCCTCAGTCAAAATGCCTAAGCCCGGACCGATTTCCAGCACGGTTTCACCGGCGGACACGCCGGCCGCACTGACCATCTGCTCAGCGATGGTTTCATCCAACAAAAAATTTTGTCCGGCGGCTTGGTCCGGACGAAGTCCAATCTGTTTCAGGAGCTGCTTGAGTTTCGTGACCGTCATTACAACAACAAGTATAACAAACTCATCGCCCCCGCCAGCACAAAGGCGGCGGTAAAGGTCGGCATGACTAAGCTCAAGACAATAATCAGGGCTGGTGCAAAAGATTTCGCCAGCGCGAACCCTTGCTCATAGAAAACTGCGCGGGGAATGACATTTCGTTCACGCAACGCCCGTTCATAGGTGGTCGCCGTGATTGGCACAAAGGTGGTGTTCTTGGCAATCCGACCAAGCGTATCACTCAAGAAGACACTCGGCGCCAATCGTAAGAACGGTCTGGTCAACCAGACCAGCGCAGTCACCCAGGTCCCCCAACTCAGGGCGCGTCGCGTCTGCTGTTTATCCACGACTTTGCCAATATACAGCGTCACCAACGCGGTCACCAGCGTCGCGAGCGCCGCCAATCCACCAAACTTAATGTAATTGTTCACGACTAGAATAAAGAACACCGGCCAGATGAATTGCATCACGAATTCTTCGCCAAACCCCAAATACGCCAAGGTGGTTTTGAGGTGGAAACGTCGAAAGGGTTGTAGCAGCGTTGGCCAATAGGAGAGTGTTTGTCGAGAATACTGTGCCGGTTGGATGAACATCGGAATGTTCGACAACACAATCGTGGCGATGACACCAATGAACAGCACGTTAAAACCGAAACTGACGATCACGATGCCGCCCACGAGTGGCCCCATGATATTCATGATGGTCGAGAGTGACCACAGGGCCGAAAATTCCTTGCCACGTTCGCCTTGATCCGAGGTCCGAATGAAATCAACATGGTAGGCCGGCCAGTAGAAGGTTTTTTGCATTGCCAGGAGCAGCGGCGTGACCCAAAACATCATGGTATATGATTTGGTGACCAGTAAACCCGCATAGTAGCCGATCAACATGATGGTACTGATTGCGATGTTGCGTTCCGGACCATACCGGGCGACCGATTTCCCGCCCAGCGGCAATAAAAAGAAATAGGCGACATAGGCTAACATGAAGAATAGGAGAATGTGTTGGAGCGAGTAGCCGAGTTGATAGAGATAGACCGGTTCGAACAGCGCCACTGCGGCCAAGGCAAAATCTAAAATCGCCACCGAAATATACAACTCTTCCAGCCGTCGGCTGACGTGCTTCTGGAAGTAGTGCGGAAGGTGGGTAAATTTATGGAAGATGGACCCCGTTAGAAGTGGCATATTGAAATTTTTTCTTTATCTGACATTCGACAGCTTGTGTCCCGAGGCACTTCTAACGGGGTGGACACTGCCGTGGCGAATGATCTTGATTTTTCCGTTGACGATCTGCGCGACCGTCGACGGTTTGCTTTGCCGGCCGCAGCGGCCGGGCATAATGAGTATACCAGGAAAATCTTTTTTTACCTTCGCCGCCAATTTCGTCGCCGGCTGGCCAGAGATATTGGCGCTGGTGGCAGTGATGGGCGCGCCGATCTTCAATGCCAGCCGCCGCGCACCAGCATGAGCCGGAATCCGGACGCCAATTCGACGCTCACCGCGACTCCCCTTCCGTCCCCCCTCATCTGAGGGGGGAAACAGGGGGGTGAGTGTTCGTGATGCAATCGCCTTTTTCGGTCTCAATAACAGCGTCAACCCAGTCGGCCAATACCTTTTAGCTAAAAGGTGTTCTTGCCGGTTAAGGTAAAAAAACTTCACTACCTGTCGCCAATTTCCAGCAATCAACGCCACTGGTTTACCCTGTTCACGATGTTTCACGCGGAATAATTCGCGAATTGCTTTGGCGTCAGTCGCTCGAACGCCGAGAGCGTAGAAGGATTCGGTGGGGTAGGCAAAAATCATTGTTTGCTAACCTTTCAAAGCTTGTTGCAACCCGGTCCTGCCTAGCGTCATCCAATACTCGGTTTCTTCAGTGTCATTGCCATTCACATATTTCTCTTGGTGTGCGCCCAGAAACTCCATGGCCACCCCGGCTACAGCGTAATGATACAAACTTTTCTTTTCAATTGGGGTCAACTCCATCAACTTCTCATATTCGAACAGCGCGTGTTCACATCTTTGAGATAAAGCGTCGCCAACTTTATTAGGGGCCATCAAATTCGCCGCAATCACAGCCAATTCTTGAATTCGCGGGTACCAATTCGAGACTGAGAAATCTAGTACATATATTTTTCCATCATCACCTTTCAAGATATTGGCTTTGGTAAAGTCACCATGGACAAAACATTGCGGCAATTCGGAGATTGGAATTGTTGTGAAGAGTTGTATGGCTCGCTCAACCAACGGTAAATCGTTTGAGATTATGAATGGTTTAACTTTTTCAAACATCTTCAAAATATTTGGGATCGCCCATGAGTCGAAGAGATACGGGGGCTGATAAGCGATGGTACTGATTCGGGCGGCTTGTTCGATCACCGATGTTAATTCAGAATCATCTGGTGCTCGATCCAATTCAAGAAAAGTTTTGCCGTCGATGAAACGCATGAGCACAAGGGAAACACTCTCAGTTACTAGTAAGCGTTGCTTCTGGGCCGTTGTTAAAAGTTCTGGAATCTGGACTCCGGCCTTTCCGGCTGCTTCCATAATCCGAACGTATCGTTGTATATCTCCAATCGTCCTGGCCTTTGCAAATATCTTGGCTAGGAATTTCCCGGCTTCAGTTTCAACAATAATATTACAGTCTTCATAACCGACGTTGACAATGGAAAAATCTTTTAGCGTGCCTACGCCAAAACTTTCACAAATCTTGTTCAACAGCGCCTGAATATCCCCGGTGTATTTGATGCGCTCTACGGGCGACTTCACACCACGAAATTTATCAACCGATCTTTGACAAAAATTACCTTTTTCGGCTCCCCACTCAAATATTTCTTCACATTCGGTTCTTGCTTCCCAGCTTCAAGTACCGATTTTTCGTCAGCACCGCTCGGCACTGTTACATTTCCACGATGCTTACCATTCACCTGAATCGCGATCGTGACAGTATCTTCTTTCACAAGATCTGGATCGTAGTCTGGCCATGGTTCCTGCGCTAAGAGAGTTTCATGATTCGTCACTTGCCAGAGTTCTTCACAAATGTGCGGCGCAAGTGGTGAAAGCAATTTCAAAAACACGGAAAAATCTTCACTCGGGATACTCTGCGCTGATTTCCATTCGTTACTCCACTTCATCAAGTCGCTGACGCAGGTGTTGAACTGGAAATTTTCGATGCCTTTGGTGATGGCGGCAATGTATTTGTGACTCGCCGAAGTACGGGCTGGCTCATCATAATCAACCTTAGACTGTAATGCCCACACCCGATCCAAAAACCTCCGCACCCCAATAATGCTTTCCGTACTCCACGGCTTCGCATCCTCAAACGGTCCCATAAACATTTCGTACATACGAAGCGTGTCCGCGCCGTACTGTTCAATAATATCGTCGGGGTTAATCACGTTTCCCCGCGACTTCGACATCTTTTCGCCATCCGGACCGAGGATCAGGCCTTGATTTTTCAATTTCATGAACGGCTCATCCCCAACTTCTTTTGGAATCGCGCCAACGTCGAACAACACTTTGTGCCAGAATCGTGAATACAATAAGTGCAAGACCGCGTGTTCGGCGCCTCCGACGTAGGTATCCACCGGCAACCAAGCTTTCATGGCGGCATCGCTGGCCATGGCTTTGTCATTCTGCGGATCCGTGAACCGGATGTAGTACCAGCATGAGCCGGCCCATTGCGGCATGGTGTTCGTTTCGCGTTTGGCCGGGTGACCACAAATCCGACACGTCACATTCACCCAGTCTTTGACTGAGGCCAGCGGTGATTCACCGGTGCCGGTCGGTTCGTACTTTTCGACGTCGGGCAGAAGTAATGGCAATTCTTTCTCAGGAACAAGAATAATGCCGGGTAGAACATGCTTAACTTCAAAGGTGATCAAACCGTTCTTTTTTATCTTTTCGGCGTAATCGGCCCCATACGCTTCGCGAGATGCTTCAAGTTCTTTCAAAGTACTATAGGTTCGGTGCGGCCAGATATGGCGGTGTACGTTCTTATCTTTGAACAGTTCGGCCAAAGATTTATATTTTGTGACCTTTTTCACTCGAAAAAAGGTGGTTTCTCCGGTTGGCTTAAAAATACCTTTGATATATGAATCTGAAGTTGCGTGTCCTGCAGAAATATTTCCAAAGTAACGTTCTGGTTCTTCCGGATTCAAGGCTCGGGTTTCGACAGTTTTTTCACCACTCAGTAATTCTTCCCACGTAGCCCGATCACTGAAATGTAAATAGTGTTTTGTTGATTCGACTGTTTGTTTACAACTCTCACAGTGCGTCAACGGAATCGGCTCACCCCAGTAACGCTGCCGCGAGAAAATCCAGTCACGGAGTTTGTAATTGACTTTGGATTTAGCTTTGCCTTGGGTTTCTAACCACGACACGATTTCCTTTCGGAATTTTTCCGATGACATGCCGTTCGATGGTCCTGCGTAACCCACCGGTTCAAGTTCATTGCCTAAATGCCCGTAGCCAGCTGGACCGGCCGCAACTTCTAGCGGCGAGGGTGGGACTGGAGATGACGGAAGGACAACACGACTATTCATCATCACTCCTTCGCCGGTATACGCCGGTTCATCTTTCGATAAACGAGATAACCACACATCCAATTCGGCATGGATCATGTGGTCGGGATGCATTTTAACTGGATCAAGCCAAATGATTTCGTGCTCAGCGAGTTCGGCGGCGTCAACCTTGGCGCGCTTTTTGCTCCTCAGTGTAAACACGACTGCGCTTGTGAACGAAATCCGATTTTCGTCTTTGTGGGCGGCAAAATATTCAGCCTTGACTTGCCCGCCGAGCACTTTTTCGAATTTCAAGTCCGTGTATCCGGTCTCCTCTCGAACTTCACGCTCGGCGGCTTTGACAATATCCTCGTCACCGTCGATCCCACCCATCGGAAATGTCGTCCACGGATGTTTTGTCCATTTCAAGGCTAAGATTTTTCCGGTCTCTGGATCGGTCACAATCGCGTGGACATTCCGGCGCTCAACGGTTTTCTTGCCTGGGCGGGGCGGATTAGGATCATAATACCGGTACGGCACGACCACTTCCCTAATCGGCAAGTCAAACTTTTTGGCAAACTCATAATCGCGCTCATCGTGAGCGGGTACGGCCATAATCGCGCCGGTACCGTACGACATCAACACATAATCCGCAATCCAGACTGGGATTTGTTCGTGGTTGACTGGGTTGATCGCGTAGGCGCCGGTGAACACGCCGGTTTTTTCTTTTTCCAACGCCGTCCGTTCGAGGTCAGATTTACTGGCAACTTTTAACTTATAACTTGCAACTTTCTTCTTGTGTTCGGCAGTTGTTATCTCATCAACTAGCGGATGTTCCGGTGACAATACTAAGTATGTTGCGCCAAAAAGTGTATCGGGTCGAGTTGTAAATACCCAGACTTCATGGTTTGGGATTTGGTGCTTGGAATTTGTTTGGGATTTGGTGCTTGGAATTTGGAATTTGACTTCAGCCCCTTCCGACTTCCCAATCCAGTTCCTCTGTAGCGCTTTTATGCTCTCCGGCCAATCAAGTTTGTCTAAACCAGAGAGCAACCGTTCTGCGTACTCCGTGATTTTGAGCACCCACTGCCGTAACATCTTGCGTTCAACTTTCGTGCCGCAGCGTTCACAGCAGCCATCGATGACTTCTTCGTTCGCTAATCCGGTTTTATCTTTCGGACACCACCAAATCGGCAGCTCGGCTTCGTAGGCTAAACCTTTTTTGAAGAGTTGGAGAAAAATCCATTGCGTCCAGCGATAGTATTTGGGATCAGTTGTGTTGAGTTCTCGATCCCAGTCATAGGAAAAACCGATTGACTGGATTTGGCGCTTGAAATTCTTGATATTCTGCTCGGTCACAATCCGGGGATGCGTTTTTTTCTTGATGGCCGCATTTTCAGCCGGTAAACCAAACGCGTCCCAACCCATTGGATGCAACACTGTTTTCCCGTTCATGCGTAAGTACCGCGAGACAATGTCACTCGCCGTGTAGCCTTCCGGATGACCGACGTGTAATCCGTCGCCGGATGGATACGGAAACATGTCTAAAACGTAAACCAGGTCTGCCCCCTTCTTTCGGAAGGAGGGGTAAGGGGTGGTCGCGTCGTTAGTAACCGAAAAGATTTTTTCTTTCAGCCAACGCGCTTGCCACTTGGCTTCAATTTTTCGGTGATCGTATTTTTCAGCCATGGTCAGACTAGTGTACCGGATTTTGGCTAAGATTACCAATCCATTGACCATTGCAAGCAATCTTGGTATAGTGTCTGCCGCACTCAATTGCTAGTTTTTGTCATGTCTTTGGGCGTCATCTGGGACCGGTTGCGAGCGACCTGAAGCCGACAATCTCCATAGGAGTTATATTCAACTCACCCTCAAGCAATTTCTCGTCCGCATCGCCCTGGTGACGTTCCGGGGCTTCAGGCTGTTGTGGCGAGGAATTGCGGCGGTGGGTCGAGTGTTGTTGGCTCCACTCGGCTGGTTTGGCCGCGGGTTGTTTCGGTTTGCACTCGTACCGATGTATCGGGTGTACACCAGCCTGAAACAATGGCTCCGGCTTGATCCGCGGTTTGCTGGTCTACGACACTTCCGACATTTTCTTGAACGCTACGCCGTCTACGTGGCGCTGATAATGTGTGGGACACTCACCGTCGGGCACAGTATTTTGGCACGGACCATCCGACCCGATGAAATCGGACAAGGGGCGGTGTGGTCAAACTTTGTCCAGAGCGAAACGGCCGATCTGATCGTGGAAAGCGGAACACCGTTACCGACGAAAGTAGCCACCCCACATTTAGCCATCGGGGGCGCGGTCGCCGCAGCAGCGTCGGATGTGATTAGTGTTGATCAAGATCAGGGGAACACTACCGGCGGGCCGCCGACCGCTGTCGGAGTAGGCAGTACCGGTTCGGTTGGTTCAACGGTTCCGATTCGACATGACATCACTAGTTATACCGTACAGGGGGGCGACACCGTTAGTAGCATTGCGACCAGTTTCGGTGTCACGAACCACACCATCCTCTGGGCCAACGGTCTCGGCGAAAATGATTTCATCAAGCCCGGCCAGGTTTTGAAAATTCCGCCGACGAGCGGCTATCTCTACCACGTGAAAGCCGGCGACACCATCGCCAGCATCACCAAGAAGTATGGTGGCACCGAACAAGATACGCTCGACGCGAATGATTTGCCGACCGCGGACGCCCTGCAAGTCGGTCAGGACATCGTTATCCCCGGCGGTTCACCTCCGGCTCCGCCGGCGCCAGTCATCGTGCCCACGCGTCGAGGTTTACTCGCTCGGTTATTCACCGAACCGAGTGGCACCCCGCCGCCCTCGGCGGCTGCCACCGGCGCTCGATTTATTTGGCCGACGCCCAACCATAAAATCAACCAGTACTTCCGCGGCCGGATCCACACCGGGATTGATATTGAGGGCGATTACTCATCACCAATTTATGCCGCGGCTGCCGGAACCGTTATCTACGCCTCCTACGATTTGAGTGGTTACGGGTTACATATCATCGTCAGCCATGGCAATGGATATGAAACCTTATATGGCCATGCTAGTAAGATTTTCGTCCACGTCGGCGATCATGTCAGTCAAGGTCAAACTATCGCCATGGTCGGTTCGACCGGCCGTTCGACCGGTACACACTTGCACTTCGAGGTTCGGACCGGTGGGGGCTTCCTTAACCCACTGATTTTCTTCTAGCCCTAAGACATGAGGTCCACGGGTGGACGGTATTGCAAAGCTTCAGCCAAGTACTGACGTTCAACTTTCGGATTGTCGGCCAAATCAGCAATCGTGCGGCTGACGCGGAGAATGCGGTCGTGAGCGCGGAGCGATAAGTGCAGCCGGGCCACGGCCTCGAGTAAGAGTTTTTGGCTGTCGAGATCCAACTGGCAAGCGGCGAGTAATGCCGCTCCGCGCAACCGATGCAATCCAGTCATCTGGCTGACTCGTGACAGATGACGCTGCTGAGCTTGAGCGATGGTGGCCCGTGGGTCATCGCTGGTCGTTGATCCTTGCAATTCGTGAGCTTTGACCCGCGGCACAGAAATGAATAGATCGAACCGATCGAGAATCGGCCCGGATAAACGACGACGGTAACGTTCGAGGTTGGCGGGACGACACTGGCAAATTCGGTCTGGATCGCCGCGATACCCGCACGGGCAAGGGTTCATGGCCGCCACCACCATTCCGCCCGCTGGAAACTGAACACTCCCGGCCACTCGGCTGACGGTAACAGTGCCGTCTTCTAGTGGTTGACGAAGTGCTTCAACATGTTCGCGCGTGAATTCAGGAAATTCATCAAGAAACAAAACGCCGTGATGTGCTAACGAGAGTTCGCCCGGTTTCGGAATCCGACCGCCGCCAACCAGCGAGGCCACGGACGAGGTGTGGTGAGGTTGGCGAAAAGGTCGTTCGCTCATTAATCCTGAATTGGATAGCCGGCCGGCGATGCTGTGAATTTTTGTCACCTCGATAGCTTCGGCTTCGGTTAACAGTGGGAGCAATTCGCGCAACCCCTGCGCTAACATCGTTTTCCCTGATCCCGGCGGCCCCACCAATAAGACATTGTGCTGACCAGCGGCCGCAATCGTCATGGCCCGTTTGGCTTGGGCCTGGCCGCGGATGGCTGACCAAAGTTGTAAACTTGGCACGGCTTGGGAGGAACTCGGCGTTCTTGAGAAACTCGGCAACATCTCTCCGCGCAGGACGGTGGTAACTAATTGATCCAGACTTGAAACTGGAATGACGTCAACCCCGCTGATCACCGCCGCTTCCGATGCATTCTGGACGGGCACAATTAAACGTCGGCCCAACCGCTGGGCTAATTCCGCTACTGCCAGCACACCATGGACCGGTCGGACTTGACCGCTCAAACTCAGTTCACCGATCACTATCGTTTCTTGAAAAACATCAATCAGTTGGTTGGTGGTCAGCAGCAATGCTAAAGCCACCGGCAAATCAAACCCTGGTCCTTCTTTGCGCCAATCGGCTGGCGACAGATTAATCGTGATTCGGGTATTTGGAAAATAACAGCCGGTATTTTTGACGGCTGAGCGAATCCGCTCCCGCGCCTCGGACACGGCTTCATCCGGTAAACCGACGACCGTAATTTTTGGCATCCCCGCCAGGACGTCAACTTCAACGCTAACCGGTCGGGCGTCGAGTCCATAAATTGCTGCGGAGGTGATAGTGGCTGGCACTGTGTGTACGAAATAACCGCTGCAGATGCAACGGTGCCAAAACCACTGATGCGACTACCCTAGGTCACGTCTGGCTTTTTGTCAAGCTGTGTTTGTTTCCAGAGCACGATGACTAACCCCACCGCAATCATTACATCCGCCAGGTTGAACACCGGCCACCAACGGCCAAGAAAGGCCCAGTCGATCACAAATCCGTACCGCACCCGGTCAAACAAATTGCTCACCGCACCGAGCACTATCAGGCCGGTGGCAAAAACGCGGAGTTGGTCATGTTGCTGCCAAGCTGGGATGAATAACCACAGCACAACGACCAGTGCGAGCACCATCAACACAGTCCCGATCACATTCGGTAACGGCAAGCTGAACACCAGGTGATCATTTTTAAACAACGTAAAATGCGCAATCCACCAGGATCGGTCAACGCCGCTCACGGCAAGATTTTTAAGTACGCGATCGAGGACGGCTGCCAATGCCACGATCAGAAACCAGCGT
This sequence comes from uncultured Gammaproteobacteria bacterium, assembly GCA_964383765.1. Classification (GTDB taxonomy): domain Bacteria; phylum Patescibacteriota; class Patescibacteriia; order SBBC01; family CAIJZX01; genus CAYLHT01. The sequence continues at coordinate 50,526 of CAYLHT010000007.1, forward strand.
AGGTAACGCATGGGTTGAGTATATCAAAATATTTTTGGGTAGCTTAAAGGCCGTCTTGAGACCCAATAAACGTTGAGTAAAGGGCCTGACGGCCTTTGATGAAGATAAGGCCCAGATTTTGGGCGCACATCTGTATGACCCTTAGTCACACGGATGTGCACCCATCACCATGATAGCTTCTCTTCGTGGCTCTCTATGATCCGAGTATGTAGAGGAGCAATGCTCGACCGTCCTTGTGGTGATACACCGGCCACTTTTACGTGTTACCAGCATACACCTTTCATTTTTATTTGAATCGGCGCTCGGACGCCAAATGGATAGTCGAGACAGCGGCATGGCTATTTATAGCAATTGCTACGCTGCTTTCTTGACTATCGCGCAAGTTTGTTGTGAAACGAGCTTACAGGGCCAAGTATAGCAGTATTTTTACCTTTTGTCAATTCTTGAGTTTTTGAATCTATTTTTTGGCTAATGTTAGGTCAATACTAGTGTTTACGTGGTTTCGATTTTCGTCGCTTCTTTTTTTCAAGTTGTGACCTTTTTATCCCTCGTTTTTCCACTTTTTCCGATTTTTGCTTTATCTTAGCCCCGTTAGAGGCGACTGCTTTCAAAATCCTTCTGCTGACTTGGAATTTTCCTTTTGCTCGAGAGCCTCTAACGGGGTTAGCCAAAAATGACAGTATTTTTTCTGAAGTTTGCTTCGGGGTGATGTTGGTGGTGTCGATCACTAAGTCGTAATGCCGTTTCAGGAAAATATTGATGCCGTAGTACTTGCGGTAGCGTCGGGTGTCGCTGGCAATTCGATTTCGGAGACCGTGCTCGAGTTCTCGCGGTGTTCGATACTCTGTGCTGGCTTCGAATTGTCGGGCATGCGCGCGATCTTTGAAAATTCGTTTCGCGGCCACGTGCAGGTCGGCGATGAAGAGTACTTTGACCGAATGCGGAATGAAATGGAAACCGGTGCGACCCTCCACGACAAAGTTATCTTGAGTCCTGCCTAGTTTAGCCTGCCAGTTATCAACTCGTGTATCGGTAAAGCCGTGCCGTTCACCATAGACATTGAATTGCTGCAGCGTCATTCCCCGTTCCCGAGCCATCGCGCGACGAATATTACCGATTGAGTAATATCGGTAATGGAGCTTCTTCGCCAACATTCGTCCGACCGTACCTTTACCGGAGCCTGGGGTACCGGAAATGGTGATAATCATGCGAATAGTATGCCATGACGTTGACGAAAAGAAAAACCCATCGTTGTCGACGGGCTAACGGATCAGGTGCAGTCTGTGGGCCGTGTACATCCCTGCACAAATGATGATCAGGAGTATCACCAACACGAATGTAATTCGATCGAGCTTAGTCGGTGGTCCGTCGCCACCATGACTATGACCATGATGGTCGGACATACCGCCTCCGGGTTGAGGTCATAACTGAAGGAACGGCGCTACCTTACGCCGTGAGGTCCAAAAAGTCAAATTGACGAACCCGTTAGGGCTTCAGGCGAACTAATCTTAACTTCGCCGACGGACCGAACCACTGTTTCGCCAAGCGCAAACCTTCTGGTGTAATTTTCGTGCTCAAAAACAATCGATGTGCATGATGACTGAGTTTGCGACCGATTTCAGGGTGATGCTTGAGATAATTTTTGAGTTTAGCTGGAATGATTTCATCTTGAGAAATGACCGTCACGCCAGGCCCAACAATCCGACGAATTTGTTGTTTCAAGATTGGGTAGTGGGTACAGCCAAGCAGGAGAGCTTGAATCTTTGGTTTGATTGGTTTGAGATATTGCTCAAGCACCATATCAATCCTGTCGAGACGGCCGCGCTCGATCATCGGGACGAGCAATGGCGTTGGTTTCTGGATCACCTGTGTAACGGGAGCTAACTTGATGGCTTCGGTTTGATAGACATTGGAGCGAATTGTACTCACTGTGCCGATCACTCCGATCGATTTCAGTTTGCGTTTGGCAACAATTTCAACTGTTGGCACAATAACGCCCAGGATGCGCCGGTTCGGGTAGGATTTCGGCAAATATTCACGCTGGAGCTTCCGCAGCGCGCGGGCCGAAGCGGTGTTGCAGGCAATAATAATCAGGGCACAGTTACGTCGAAACAATTCATCGACGGCTTGCCGCGTGAAACGATAAATTTCCGCTTGCGTCCGATTCCCATACGGCACACGCTTGGTGTCGCCCAGGTACACGAAATCATAACGGGGCAGCGTTTTCACGATACCCCGCATGATCTGCAAACCGCCCAGACCGGAGTCGAAAATTCCGATCTTCATGAGCTACGAATGCTGAAAGATTGACTACGAATACAGTCGGTTAGAACTTCGTGGCTCCGTAATTATCGAATCCGCTACCGCCTTGGGGTTGATCGTAGCGTTTTGGACCTCGCGGAGGACCGCCCCGGAATCCGTGGCCACTGCGCGGGCCGCCCCGACCGCCGCGATCCTGGAATGATCGACGCGGTCGTTCAACTTCACCGGTGTAATTCGGATCCAGGGCTTTCATTGAGAGTGAGACTTTGCCGCGTTCTTTGTCGACTTCCATGACTTTGACTTTAACCTTATCGCCGATGTGCAAAACGTCTGAAACGTTCATGACGTGTTGCATCGAGATGTTCGAGACGTGGACCATACCATCCTTACCCGGCAAAACTTCAACGATCGCGCCGATTTCATTGCCGCGCATCCGGTCTTTGATGATATCGGTCACCACGCCGTCGTAGACCTCGCCGACTTGCAGGTCTTTCACAATATTTTCAATCCATGCTTTAGCTTTGTCGGCCATGGCCGCGTTGGTCGAGGTAATGTAGACCATGCCGTCTTGCTCCAGGTCGATTTTCATCACGTCGACGCCGCCACATTCATCAATAATCTTGTTGATGGTTTCGCCGCCTTTGCCGATGACTTCACGAATTTTTTCCGGATCAATTTTGATC
>CAYLHT010000008.1:0-32847 GCA_964383765.1 uncultured Gammaproteobacteria bacterium
GGACGCGAACGTAGAGTTCTTACAACAAGCAGCATGCACCGGGAAGAGCTAGGAGCGGTAAGAGAACCAACCGATGCCGCAATTACACTCCCCCGCCATGAGCACCCCGTTGTTGAATATTGTATACATCATGGACCAAACCAACCACCGCCGCCAACAGCATCAATCCAGCGGGCAAATAGATTTCGGCGCGAGACCAAAAGTTCAGTTCGTGCAGCAAACCATGATGGACAAAACGACTGACAGCCCACAAAACGACGAGCAAAACTGCCGCGGTGCCCCAAATCAATACCCCGCCCATGGTTGGGGTGCCAGCTTTTTTAGCGTGTAAGGCACTGTAAATCGGGGTTTCCTCGGCTGCCCGAATCTGTTTGCCCAGACGATAACGATAGAGTAACTTTGTCCACGCCGGCGTGACCACGGTCGCTAAAGCGCTCGCGACGACCACGAGGGTGAAGATAATGACGATCGGCGAGGTCATACTGACGAGTGAGCTAAGTACAACAAGGTTCCACTCACAGCCAACAGGAGCCCGACGAAGACGAAGGTCATCAGCATCCACGTCCGGCGCCAAAGTTCTTGGTCTTCCCAGACTGACCATCCGAGATTGAGGAGCCAAATGACGAAGCCAATCCCCGGCAGCCAGAATAATCGTCGCGGACTGAAACTTAAATCTGGGCCGAAATATACCGTGGTATGTAAAGGCGTTAAGGTTTGGCTGATTCGGCTGAGTTGATACATCATGAACCAACTCGCGAGGTTGATAGCCAGGGCCGTGATGGTCAACCAGCGCCACAGGCCATCGTGAACCCAAGCTGAACGCAGATTCATTCGCAACTGATTCGCCATGGTCCGAAAATATGTTGATTAGCCAGCTGATGAAAAAGCGGCCTTCGTGCTGCAGTGTATCGGCCAATAGTCACTTCGTCAAACCTAGTCTGTGCCTGGTTAGAACTTGCTAAAATTTTATTCCGGAGAACTTCTTGAACGTCTGGTGAGTAAAAAAGATTCTCTCAAAAACTTTTTCGTTCCAAAAAATATTTATTACATTTTTCTTGAAACTATGTCCCGTTGACGTAGTCACTCAGATATGCTATAATCAATGGGTTATTTTTGATCTCTCCTGAAGACAAAAGGCCAAACATGGCCCACGAACAAACTCTCCGGCGCGTCCTCGCGGAAACGAAAGTTTTAACACCGGACCAACTTGAGCAAGCCGCGACTGAAGCGCATCGACGTCATGTCAATTTGGCGGATGTTTTGATCGGCCATAATTTCGTCACCGAGCCGGTCTTGTACGAAACTCTGGCCAGCGGCCTAAAGCTTCCGTTCGTTGACTTGACGAGTCAAAATATCCGACGCGATATTTTAACCTTGTTACCTGAACCCATCATTCAAGCACACAATGTCGTGCTGTTTGATAAAAGCGATGGTCAGGTGAAGCTGGCGATGGTCGATCAAGATGACCTGGAAATGATTGATTTCGTGGAAAAGAAGACCGGCTTGCGGCCGGTCATATACCTGACCACGCCGTCGAGCATTAAAGCCGCACTCCAGCAATACCGCAAATCATTACGGACTGATTTTGAAGTCCCCACCGCCCCCGTGCATGATGAGAATGCTTCGGCGAAAGATCTTCAGGAATTGGCGCGCGACATTCCGGTCGTCAAGCTGGTCAACAATATTTTAGAATATGCTATTTTCGAAAGTGCGTCGGATATTCATATCGAACCGACCGAGCAAGAAACCTTAGTACGGTATCGGGTTGACGGCGTATTGAAACAAGTCATGAAACTTCCGAAGAACGTCCACGCCGGGGTGGTGGCTCGAATTAAGATTTTATCGAATCTCAAAATTGACGAGCACCGCTTACCCCAGGACGGACGCTTTAAGGTGAAAACCGATGAGTACCAGGTCGCCTTCCGGGTCAGTATCTTACCGGTCTACGATGGCGAAAAACTCGTTTTGCGTTTGCTGAATGAATCGGCCCAAGTCTTGACTTTGGAACAACTCGGGTTTCAACCGAGCGTCCTCGAGATCGTCCAGGGCAATATCAAGAAGCCCCACGGTCAAATTTTCGTCAGTGGTCCGACTGGTTCGGGGAAGACGACGACTTTGTACACGATTTTATCAATTCTGAATACCCCGGCGGTGAATGTTTCCACGATTGAAGATCCGATCGAGTATCGGATGCCGGGCGTCAATCAAACGCAAGTGAACCCAAAAATCGGCATGACATTTGCGGCTGGTCTACGTTCACTGCTCCGTCAAGATCCTAACATTATCATGGTGGGCGAAATCCGCGACCAAGAAACGGCCGAAATTTCTGCCCATGCTGCCCTGACCGGTCATTTGGTTTTATCGACCATTCATACCAATGACGCAGTCACCGTGCTCCCACGTTTGACGGAAATGGGCGTCCCCGCCTTCTTGATCGCGAGTACCACGAACTTGATCATGGCCCAACGGTTAGTCAGAAAAATATGTCGGAACTGCATTGAAAGTTTCAACTTGAGCCAGCGGGCGCTTGAAGAATTGAGCAAGCAGATTAACGTCACCTACCTCCTCGAGACACTCGTTCGAGGCGGTGCAATTTTGCGAGGACAGAAGGTCGAAGACTTGCTGTTCTATCGGGGTCGTGGCTGTTCCCAGTGCGGTCAAGAAGGGTACAAAGGACGAGTTGGGATCTACGAAGCATTTGAAATGGATGACGAATTAGCCCGCGTGATTTTAGAAAACGGCACCGCCGATGACCTGCGTAAGTTGGCGACTCAAAAAGGCATGTTGACGATGATTCAAGATGGTTTTCTAAAGGCCAAATCTGGCGTCACGACAATCGAAGAAGTCTTACGGGTAACCAAAGAATAATATGCCGGTGTTTACGTATACCGCCAAGAATCAACGCGGCAAAACAATCAAAAGTCAGCTAGTGGCAGAGAGTGAGACTGCTTTGGCCGCCATCCTGCAACCCCAGGGTCTGACACTCACCTCGGCGATCGCGGCTGATCAGGTCAAACGTGATCCCCTGGAGCGGCTGCTTAGTCGGTTACAGGGGGTGCCGGTCGTTCAAAAGATTTTTTTCACCCAGAATCTCGGTGTCATGTTACGCGGCGGATTTTCCATTAGCCGGGCCATGGGAACGTTAGCCATGCAAACGACCCATAAATACTTTAAGACCGTGATTCTGAATTTGCAGAATGAGCTCGAGAGTGGGTCAACCTTTGCTCAGGCTCTTCGGAAATACCCCCGGGTGTTTCCTGAGCTGTTTATCAATATGGTCGCGGCTGGAGAAGCGAGCGGAAAACTCGATGACGTGCTGAAAAGCTTGACGATTCAGATGAAAAAGGATTATGCCTTAATCAGTAAGGTCAAGGGAGCGATGACCTATCCGATCGTCGTTGTGATTGCGATGGTCGGGGCGGGCGTTGCCATGATCACGTTGGTTATCCCGAAATTGCAAGACGTCTTTGCCCAAAACGGCGGAACCCTCCCCTTACCGACCCGAATTCTCATTTCCATATCTGACGCGCTCGTTCACCACGGCGTCATCGTCGCAGGTTTATTAGCGGTCTTGATTGTTGGGATTGTTCTTTTCGTTCGTTCCAGTCGGGGTGGATGGTGGTTTGACTCGATTGTCTTACATAGTCCGATTGCCGGACCAATAATGCGAAAAATCAATTTAGCCCGGTTTACGCGAAGCCTGAGTTCGATGCTGTCCACCGATATTCCCATCATTCAAACGTTCCAAATCATCTCACGGACATTGAGCAGCGCACATTTTCGAAAATCAATCGATGAAGCTTCACAGGCCTTACGGGGTGGGGTCTCAATTGCCAAAGTCCTGGAACGCTATCCTTTTTTATATCCGCCCTTGGTTCAACAAATGGTCGCAGTCGGCGAGGAAAGTGGTACCTTGGATGAAGTCTCCGGCGACTTAGCAACTTTTTTTGAAGAGGAAGTTGACCAAACCATGGCGAACTTGTCGACCATTATTGAACCGGTTCTGTTACTCTTCCTCGGGGCGGGCGTGGCCGGAATGGCCTTGGCTATCATGTTGCCGATTTACAATCTCAGTCAACAAATCAATTAACTATGCGCAGTTTGGGGTTAGACATCAGTGACTCCTTTATCCGGCTCGTCGTCCTCGATAAGCGCGGGGCTCACTTTCGCGTACCCATCCGAGCAGAAATTCCGGTCCCGGCCGGCGCGATTGTCGATGGGGAACTGGTTCAGCCTGAGGTAGTAGTTGGAATCCTCCAGCAACTCGTCCAAGCCGCCGGGGTTCGTCATCCCCGACCGATCGTCGGGCTGCCGGAACGGCATACCTTTATTAAATTGATCCCACTCGACCTCTCCGACATGCACCCGGCCAGTATTTCAGCCGCTCTGAAAACAGTAGCTGAGCAACATGTCCCATATCCCCTGGCCGAAACCTCCTACGACTGGCAAGTCCTCCCAAAACGTAACTCCTTAGGTCAGGTCCAGGTGGTGCTCGGCGCGGCGCCGTTGACCCTGGTCTCACGTTATCTTGACGTGCTGTCGCAAGCTGGGATCGAACCAATTAGCTTGGGGATTGAATCCTTAGCCATGGCCCGAGCTACGTTTCCATCAGATCAGTCGACGGGGACACATATCCTGCTCGACTTGGGTCGCTCTCGATCAACCCTGACCTTAGTCCAAGACGACGTCGTGCAGTTTAGTACCACCGTGCGCTACGCCGGACGAGAACTTAATCACTACATTCGTGACGCGCTCGGCATTACCGATGAACAGGCTGAGCGCGCGAAAGCCTTGTTTGGGCTTGATCCCAGCCGAGGCAAGGGAGTTTTGCAACGTGTATTAGCACCACAAATTGACGCGCTCGCCACCAAAGTCAGTGAACTAGAAGATTTTTACACCGAGCACTTCATTGACCACCAACCCATTCAGGATGTCGTCCTAACGGGTAGCGGTGCGATGTTGCGTGGAATTGAAACCGCCCTGGCCGAGCGGCTATCACAACCGGTCCATCGCCAACCAAGCTGGGTGCTGCGTGATATCCGCATGGTCGACGCCAACGCACCTGAAGATATCGGATTAAATTATTGCACGGCTATTGGTTTAGCCCTTGAACCGTTCGTCAAATGATTGAGTTGAATTTACTCCCGATTGAACAAAAACAGCGAGCCGACGTACGGCGTCAACTCGAGCGTTGGCAACCCGCCATGGTAGCAGTCATGGCCGGAACGGTCGCCTGTTCGTTGGTCGGCGTGTTTGTGGGCCTGCTCCTCAATATTCATGACAGTTCGCTCAAGTCTCAACTTGATTCAAATCATTCGAGTAGCAATCAGAAGGCCGTGGAAATTACCGGCCAAATCCAAAGCTTGAACTTCACGATTTCAAGCCTGTCCGCACCGCTCGCAATGACTCGCTCCTGGTCACATGACCTGGTTCGGGTGATCAATGAAATCCCGGACGCGATCACCCTGACCAAACTGCATGTGACATCAACCGGAGAAGTCCAACTAGAAGGCGTAGCGCAAAACCGGTTAGCTTTTTTGTCCTTGCAAACTGCCTTAACGAATTCTCAGGTGTTGAGCCATGTGACCACCACCTCGACAGCCTCGAAACGAGAAAACGTTCCCTTTATCTACCACGCCCAGCTTCGATGACATTCCGTCTCACCATCCGGCAGCAACTGATGACGTGGATCATTGCCACCGTGGTTGTCAGTTTGGGCGCCTTAGCCTTTTTGGTCGTCATTCAACTTCCGACGGTAGCGGCTACTCGGGTGGCAGTTGATCGTCATCGAGCCGCATTAGTCGTGGCCGATCAACGAGCGCACAACTTGCAGGCTGTTTCGAAACAGCAAACAGAAATAACTACCGATCAACAGGGCTTGAATAGTGAGATCTGGAAATTCACTGACGAAGAAAAGTTTTTTAAGCAGTGGGATGATCTGGCCCATCGAACTGGCGTGACCATTGCAGAGCCAAACGTGACTGACGCAACACCGACCGGAAAACCGATTGCCCGAGCCGTCAACTTAACGGTGACTGGATCTCTGAATGCCGTTCTTGGCTGCCTCTCGACGATTCAAGCTATAACACCGGTGATTGCGATTACGGACGTCGTCATCTCTCCCGCCTCGCTCACCAACCAGGTAACGGCGCAACTCAAAGCTTCCACCTTATGGCAATAATCCCAGCTAATCTTCAACGTTTGCTCCGCTCAGTCCGACCGGGACTGGTCGCCCTCATTTTTTTAGGGGGATTCATTGCTTGGTTCGGCTGGCAACTGAGTCAACAGTGGTTTGATCGTCCCCTGCCGGCGAGTGCCGTCCAAGCCCAGCAGCTCAAAGTCAATTCAAGCAAACTCAAAACTCTTCAGGATCAGCTGCAGAACTACCATCAACCCGAAATTATTGGCAGCCCGAAATCGAATCCCTTCAGTCTTGGGGGTTGACATAGCGGGTTTGGGCTGCTAGAGTGTCGTAACCTTACTTCCTTCGTTATTATGGCCCACACAAAATCTGGTGGCTCAACCAGCCTCGGTCGCGATTCACACAGCAAGCGTTTAGGCGTCAAGCGTTCAGCCGGTCAAGCTGTTCAAGCCGGCGTTATTCTGGTACGCCAACGTGGTGCGAAATTTCTCCCCGGCCGAAATGTTCAACGCGGTGCCGACGATACCCTCTTCGCTACGAATACTGGTCGAGTTCAGTTTATTTCCCGCACCAAAATCAATTACGCCGGTCGACGCGTTCGACGACGGATTGCAAACGTCAGTTAACTCGGCGGGTTCCTAGCTTTGGCCTTCGATCTGAACGGTCAATGTTGAGGTTTGTCCGTCTGGCCAAAGAACATCAACTTGGTGTTGGCCACGTTGTTTCAGGGCGGCTGGCCGCAAGGTGACACCCTCTAATCGGACATGAAATTGGATGTGCAATTGCTCAATAATTTCGGCAGGTTTCACCGCTGCGAATAAACGTCCGTTTGGGCTGGCATCTCGCCGGAGAACAAGTTGGGCGTTGGTGAGCTGATTTCGCGCCGTTCGAAGCAGGGTCTGGTTTTTTTCGGTTTGGACATTGAGTCGAGTTTGAGTTTGCCGCGCCGCATCAATCAAGGCGGGCGTCGCGACTTGTGCCAAACGACGAGGAATCAGGAAGTTTCGGGCCTGGGCATCGCTCACTTCAACGATATCCCCAGCCCTGCCAACTGATGGAAGTGTTTGACGTAAGACGACTTTCACGGGGTCGTGGTGATTGCCTGTTCAGCCGCATCAAGTTGCGGATCGCGATTGGTGGCCGCGTCGTCGGATGGCATGGCCACCGTTTGATCAGGCGTGATACCGTGCTCGGAAATTGACCGGCCGTTGGGCGTATACCACTTGGCAACAGTCAGTTTCAAACTTGAGCCATCAGCCAGTGATTGATAATCTTGAACTGAGCCCTTGCCGAAGGTGGTCTGACCAATCAGCGTCGCGCGATGATGATCTTGAAGTGCGCCCGCTACTATTTCGGCTGCCGACGCTGTTCCCCCATCCACCAAGACCGCCAGCGGCTGGGATGGCCACAGGGCTTGACCGACAACCGATTCATCGCGGTGCTTTCCGTCGCGGCCGACCTCGCTGACCACCACTCCGCGATCAAGAAAAACACTGGCGACGCTAATCGACTGGTCGAGGTATCCGCCGGGGTCATTACGCAAATCGAGAATAATTCCCTTGACGCTGCTCGTCAGTGCTTGTCGGACTGCGTTCTGAACGAGTCGCCCTGTGTCTTTGGTAAAACTTGAGATCGTCACGATCATCACTTGCTGGTGATTGCTGCTGACCGTTTTGGATTTGACCGGATCGACTTTGATTGACTGACGAGTAATCGTGACGGTTCGATTTTGCGAGCTGTTTGGACCGCGTACGACTAACGTCACGCGTGTACCTTTTGGCCCCCGAATTTTTGCGACCGCCTGGTCCAACGTCAGAGTCGTCGTTTCAACCCCGTCGATACTGATGACCACGTCGCCACTCACGATGCCGGCCCGGGCGGCCGGAGAATCAGGCAGCGGGGCGATGACGGTCACTTGGTTCTGTTTGTAGCCAACTTCCATGCCCACACCTTGAAAGACGCCTTCGACTTCATCTTGAAATGAACTCGCTTCGCTCGGGGTAAAGTAGACTGAGTACGGATCATTCAAACTTTCAACCACTCCCCGGACCGCGCCCCGGACCAAGGCTTGATCATCAATATTTTGATTAACATACGATCGGTGCACGGTTGACCACACATCGGCCAGTACTTGCCAATCGGCGGGGCGGGGGCTCGGTGTCAGCACTGACCTCAGGTTGTTCAGATTGTCGATGGCTGGCCTTGAGGCGTTCGTTCCGACCAGCACACCGCCAGAAAAACCAACCGCTAAAAGCACGATGGCAACCAGGGCGATCATGAAACGTGGACGCATAGGGTCTGAGTATACCTGCTCTAGTCGTTCAGGTGAAGTTTACTCGTCTTGGCGGCGTACAATATGAGCTCCTAAACCCCGTAAACGTTCATCCAAACGTTCATACCCCCGATCCAAATGTTCGATACCATGCAGGGTTGACGTGCCGCGGGCAACCATGGCCGCAATCAGGTGAGCCATCCCAGCTCGAATATCAGGGACCGTGATCGTGGCCCCATGTAAGTCGCTCGGACCGGTGACCCGGCAACTGTGAACAAGCTGACGGCCATGCCAACGACATGGCAATTCCCCCCAGCAGTCCGTGCTGGTTTGGATATCGGCGCCCATGTCACGCAATGTCGCAGTGTAGCCGAATCGATCTTCATAGACTGTCTCATGCATGATTGAGACGCCATCAGCTTGCGTCATAACCGCCACCAACGGTTGTTGCCAATCGGTCATGAATCCCGGATGTGTGTCGGTTTCAACCTTAACTGCCTGAAGTCGCCCAGGGGTGCGAAAAACAATCCCATCGGCTTGGACAGAAAATGCCGCCCCCATCCGACGGATGGTGGTCAAAAATGTCAGGAGATCGGCTTGGCGGGCTTGCTCCACAAAGATTTCACCCCGGCTGGCCAGGGCCAGGCAAGCCAACGACGCCGCCTCAATCCGGTCTGGAATGACGGTGTAGGTCGTGCCATGGAGTTTAGGTACCCCATCGATGATCACGACCCGATCAGTCCCGAGCTCAACAATCGCCCCCATGGTTTGTAACATTTGCAATAAATCCATCACCTCCGGTTCGATCGCCGCGTTTCTAATAATTGTCCGACCATTGGCTAAAACTGCAGCCAGGATAATGGTTTCGGTTGCACCCACGCTCGGATATGGCAATTCAATTTTGGAACCCTGCAATCGATGCGCCTGGGCTCGGACCACGGTCGGCGTCGTCGTAATCTCAGCCCCCATCGCTCGTAGGGCGGCTAAATGAAAATTAATTGGTCGCGGCCCAATCAGATCTCCCCCGACCATGGGCATTTCGGCTTGACCAGTCCTGGCTAGCAGCGGGGCCAACGCCAATACCGACAGTCGATTCTGGCGACTCAGTTCCGGCACCCCGTTCGACGCCAGGTGAGATGGGTTAACCTCCCAGCGATGACCTTCGCGTTGGACGGTCGCCCCGGCATGCTGAAGAATTTCTTCAGCCACGTCAAGTTCGCCGATCAACGGGACATTCTCAATGACTGAGGTTTCGGACGACAGGAGGGTCGCTAAAATTATTTTCGACGCGGCATTTTTCGCTCCACTCAGACGAATCTGGCCGCGGATGGGATGTTGACCCTCGACAAGAAAATGGGGCATGCGTAGCCGACGTGCTAAACGAGTAGGTGAGTTTACCACATTTGGTGTATCCTACCTAATATGACCGACCTTGCGCGTCGCCTCTTCGCCTGGTGTGCGGTCTTGGTTTTTGCCCTGGCTGCCACCTTCGCCATCATCTACGCCGGCGCCTGGCGCTGGGCTGGGTGGCGCCAAGGTTTTGTGCGCGATGGGGCGATCGCCATCACTAGCCAACCCCGAGCCGTACTCTTCGTGAATGGTCAAGCCCTCGGACGGACTCCTCAACGTTTAACCCATGTCCGCCCCGGAGTAGTTGATCTTGAACTCAGACAAGACCTCATGATGACTTGGCACCATCAACTCCGAATCGAACCAGGGCAAGCGCGGGTGATTGGTCCGGTTAAACTTTTCCCTGCCACCCCGACGGTCAAACCACTCGCCGTCGCGACCGGTTCAAGCGTGCTGGCTGACCAAAATCGAAATGTCCTTTTCGAACTTCGGCCACAAACAGACGGAGTTGAACTGCGAAGTTTGTGGCCAAACCAGCAAGATTTTGGTCTGATCCCATTTCAACCAAATCAGATCGCGCTCAGTCCTCATCGCTTGGTGGTTGTGGCTAGCGATGCCGAGAGTAGCGCTCTCCGATCAACCGACGAAGCGGCCACAACGAAGATACTGCCCCACCTGGATAATATTTTTTGGTTGCCCGAAACGGATAATGTTGTCTATGGACTAGTTTCAAATCAACTCATGGCCTATGACCTGACCACGCAATCTGAACGTCGTTTGGGAACGGCTGATGCGGCCGGACCTTTTGGCTCGGATGTGTGGATCGCAACTCGATCAAACGAAAAAACCGTCATTTCACGCGTGTCCCCATTGTCAGCCAACGGTTCAACCTCCTTGATGGAGTGCCCCGGATTGTGTGACGTTCAATCGGGTCCGGGTGCGCGTCTCATTGTTCATCAAGCGAACGGCCTGACGCAATTATTGTCGCTCCGGGTCACCGGCGATCCGTTGATTCGCGAGATCGGCCGGTCGGATCAGGTCTTCTGGCCAAATGCGAATCAGCCGCCGTTGTGGATCCGCGGTGTTGAGATTTGGACATTCGATGAAAACCAGCAGCCGGCCTTACTGGATCGTCACTCCCAACCAATTCAGAGTGTTACCTGGGTCGACCCACCTCACGTACTGTTGGTTGAAGACCAAGCTGGGTTGTCGATTATGAGTGTGACCGCTCGTCAGGGCCGCGGGGTGGCTTTTTCTGCGCCTCTGAATCACGACCAGCAGTCATTGGTGCTGGACGTTGGACGCCGGACTGTGGTGGTATCGGGGATGTCGGGGGTGGAAACCTGGACGTGGTCATCAGACCGACCAGACCGAGCATCCAGATCAGACTGAAAGATATTGGCCCACTGACCACGCCTGGTCGGATGGCTTCGGCAGCTTGCATCAGGCTCAAGAACACCGCTACGTATCCCAATCGAGCTAGGCGTGAGGTGAACATAGTTTTTGATTACGGGTGGCAGAGAGTGAGCGTAGAAAAATCGGATCTGTCCCGAGCCAACGCAGTGTCAAGGGTTGAGAGAACCAGCCGGCGTCAGCCAGGACGATGTTGGCTTGGGCCGACCGGCCGGCGGTTATCATTTCCGATCGATCGGCGAGAGCGATCGTCCCCGAGGTATTCAGATGCCCGAAGTTCAGTTCAAACTGAAGGCAGGTCAAGGATCGCGGTGGACGCACGACAAAAGTATAGGCTTGGCCCGGTTGCAGTTCGAGCGTTTTCGTATGGTCGGCCTGCACCACCGGCGGTCGTTGTCGCCATTGGAAATACCCAGTTGGTGAGACTGGGTGCGGCCAGCGCATGGTCATCGTCGGACTCAACCAGAACCACACCACCCATCCGACGATGATCGCCGAGGCGGCGAGCAGAACAGTGTCAAGGAGATGTTGACGATCAATCATATGCTTGGACGGATACGCCAAAGAGTATCCTGACCAACTGAAAGGTGTTGATCAATCTCAAGCTGATGCGAAGACATGAGGTGTTGCGCTTGTTGGCTTGAACCTCCCAGGACACTCTGGAGAATATACAGGTGGTGAGACTGAGCTAGTTCACCCAAAACCAGCCACTCCGGCTGCGTGGCAGGCAGTCGCGAACCAACCAGGCGTTGATCCATCAGGTATTTGTCGGCTTGTCCAGCCAGGATGACTGCGTCGGTCGGAGTCGCAGTCAACACCGCGTTCCGAAGTGACTCGGCTCGAGCTTGCCGCTGCCAGCGCACGTGAAGACCGCTGCCAGGGTGCCAACCGATCATGATGATCTGACTGGCCAGCAATAAAGAGAACACCGTGCCGGCGATCCACGGCCGGCCTACCAAACGTTTCAACATCTGGACAATACCGGGAATCATGGCGACGTAGAGCGGAATCCAGTAGCGACTATAGGACGATAAACTGCCGACTGCGCTCGACGGCAGCAGCGGGTATAAATTCCAGCTGCCATAATAGACCAGCGGAAAGATAACGAACACGCTGACCAAACCCAACTTGATAATTTTGTGCCAATCCACAAATTTTCTTTGAAAGTAACTGAAGACGCTGGCCAACGCCAGGGCGGAGTTGGCCGGCAAGATCAAGAAGAAATACCACCAGGCCGATGATAACCAATGCCACGACCAGTGGCCCCCAGCGGGCGTGATCAGCCGTACAGCAGAGGTCAGGATGGACCCCCCCTGAGAGGTACTGAATGTTCCATCGGGTGTATACCCAGTCGCTAAGGCTGACCCGTACAAGACATGATCTTGCCACACCCACGGCAGCTGGAGAGCCGCGCTCACGACGAGCCACGTCATCAACCATTTCCAACGCCCAGGCATCGTCAATAAAACGATCCCAATCAACGGGGCAGTCCAAATCGCTTCAACCGGACGAAAAAAAATGGCGCCGCCGTAGGCCAGACCAATCAGAGCGGCCCAGCGCCAGGAGGGTCGCTCAAATTGCCGGCGTAGACAATAGCCCGTGATGATCAACAGAGACACGAACGCTCCATTGTGAAACATGGGCAGGGTTTGAAATTGAAACCAAACAGGATTCGTCACCAAGAGACTGGTTCCAACCAGTGACCATCCCAGGCTCCAAAAGCGTCGCAACAGACTAAAAAACGCCGCCGCCGCCGCCAGACTGAGGATGGGCACAACTGAAAAAGCTGCCCACGTGCCAAACCACCGCCAGATCACTCCAAGACTGTCAACCAATCCCAGAAACGATCCGGATTCAAGTTGCGACCCTCGCACGATCAGACTACGCGGGTGAACCAATGACAATTGACTGGGCGTCAGGTGAGTCTCCAATTTTGGTTGACCCGTCGTCGCCACCTGACGTGCCATCAAGGCGTTCGCAGCTTCATCCGGAGAGCCATACGGAAAGGAATGGTGGCTAACCCAGAGTGTGGCCCAACCAATCAACACCGCTGCCAAAACAACCGTCCCTCGTATGAGAAACTGCCAACCTGAATTATTCAGGCCGGTGGTGGTTGTCAACATGCACGTTACTATCAGCCCGCGTCATCCACCCGAGTCCGTAGACCAATGCCCCCGCGATCAGGCTAATCAGCAGTCGTAGTGAACCCAAACCCGGCGTTCGTAGCCAGACCATGCCTATGGTCACCAGGCTGAAAACACTTAGCCAGATAGCTGAGCGGCGTGAAATCACCTGTCGGGTTCGGGCCTCAGGGACGACCATTGGCCACACGGCTGACACAATTCCAATCACGATGGCAATCCAGAGGAATGTGTTGAGCTGATGATAACGGCTGACAAACCCGGGCTGGAGATTCTCAAGCAGGAGCAAGCCGAGGTAATTGAGCCAAGCCACTTTGAATGTAAAGCTGGTGAGCTCACGTGTTTCCGTAGGCGAGAACGGCCATGGGAATGAAAAGGATACGTGTATGCGTCGCATGTTATTTCGTCAAGGCTTGAATTTTCGATTGAATCTTTGCCCATGGAAAAGCACCACGGATGAGCGTTGAATGAATTGAGTTGAGGCCGAGGATGTAATCGTTTTCTAAGAGTCCCGGAGAAAAGAGAGAGAACATGAGTTGTTTATTCGGATTAATGTTGAGTTCCCCGACGTGATAGGTTTGTTCAACCACAAAGTTCTTTGGCTTCGTGGGCACCTGATAGTCAGCTACCAGATAATCAATATTGCTTACATTGAGGTTGTCCGGATCCAATTCACGCATCGGAGACGTCGGTAAAATAGCCGCTGGAGCAAACGCTAGTAAGCCATCCGTCCTGAGTCGAACATCAGTCTTCATGATAGTTAGGCTGGTTGGGCTTTTCAACGGCCCAACCGTTTGATCAATGCGGACTTGGCGTAATCGGAGATTTTTCCCGTCCACTTTCAGATCTTGAAAGCCTTGGTTATGGTCTGGAGCAATTGAGACACTCGACCCATTGGTCAGAATCGTGGCCGGATGAAATGTGGACTGCGATCCATAGGCTGGCCCTTCCGCTAAATATGCTTGTCGGAAATTGATATAGTGTTGGGGTGAAGTCAGGTTTCTCCAAATGACATCGTCACCACTGCGAATCTGCACCAGGTAGAGTCCTTCGTCTTGAACCATGGTAGAAAACTTCACGCTGGACCAGGTCGGAGAATCTTTTTTCCCCTGGGGTAAGGCGACGGTCTGGGTGTGTATCCATGGCCAGTCACCGCCAGTCACCTGATCAAGCTTAGTTACTCGTAGGATGATTCGGTCCGAACCTTTTTTGCGATTGAGTGACGCGGCTTCAAGATTGAGGGACAAATTTTCATGACTGGCATAGATGTAGAGGTCATGGTCGCCGCGGAAGGTTTGCGCTAAAACAATCGGGTCATGACTCGGGACATAGTGTGATACATGCGTCAGGGCGAACGGGTCGATTCCAATGGACCCAACTCGTTTTAGATCTGGGTTAGTCTGGATGAATGCACCAAGGGTAGCAAAGTGTTGAACCCCCGGCGACACGGTTGTCTTTGAGTTGCCCGAAGAGGTACTGACCTGAGTATTTGAGCGTTGCCAAAATGTTAACGACCCGGACGTGCTCCGCGGCCAGGTCAGGGTATTCAAGGACGAAGAGAAAATCAGTCGCTGCAGATCACCGAAAGCTGACAAGCCCTTAGCTCGTAACCAGATGGTCGGTTGAGAAACATTTTCTAGTTCGACCCGTGTCATCATTTGATCGATCCGGTATGGAACCGAAGTGGCCCAGCTGAGTGTGTCAGTCAAAATACGCCAACGGACCTGTGGATCAGCCGTTCGAACGAGCAGTGAGGCATTCTCAACACTGATTTGCCCGCCGGGATGTCCAGGACGATAGTGGCTAGAACTAGTTGGCAGGAACAGAAAATTCGAATTCAGCAGAACAAAAAAATAAATTACTGGGACGAGGGAGATGCAAACTTTAATTTTCTGTACGTGGGAAGAGTCTATGGGATCTTGGGAAAAGACCATTGCCATAATATTACCATGGCTCTATGACCTCATCAACTGGCCGGGTAGTCAAGCCATCGAATATTGATGCCCTGAACCTAGGGACGTGAGGCGCGTTGTCTGTTTCGATTATTAAAGTCGAATTTGATGAGAGTAGTTTAGCTCTTTTAGCTGAGTCGTAGCTTTGGCCCTCTCGTTGAGACTAACTTTGAGAAGGGGGCAAAGATGCGCTCTACCTTCAAGACGAAACCTGGATTACCAGGTTGTTCATCAAAAGGAGGATAACGTCACGACCCTATCCATGCCCTTATCCAGGGTCACGACGATCGCCCGAGTCTACTAATTAGAAAGTTGTACGACCTGATCGTGGCAGCAACCCGCAAGAGTGACTTGCCCAGCGGAGTGATCCAGCAGGTGCTGGAGGTCAAGGGTTTGGCCCCTGGTTCACGAGTATGTCGCTGCACACCAGAATCAGGGGGAGGGTTATAAACAGACGATCATCCACCGGGTCATAGACATCAATTGGGACACTGAGCGCCGAACAACTGCTGACAACAACGGGTCAACGATTGTTGGCAGGCCTAGGTCATGGGGAGGATGTCCCGAGGCGGTCAGCCGGATGGTAGCGTGTCCTTCAACCAACTCAATTCTTCGGGCAGACCTACTGAGGCAGAAGAAGCTGGTGCAACTCGAGATACGGATTACTGTTCGAGGTTCGCAGGTGGGACGACGCGCGCTTAGCGCTAGAGTAGTAATGCAAGAAAATTTCGGTGCGAGGATAGGGTGGTTGTTAATTACGTAATGAATGGTCAAAGTGGGAGCCATGCGATTACAAGTTTGGCTCAGTAAGTCCGGCGAGCGGGTGGTTTTGGAAGTAAAGAAATACTCGTCATTCGCGCCCAGCACAGACAAACTACTGAAATTCAGAAAACTAGATCCAAGAATACCACTTTGACATTTCTAATTTAAATCGGTAGAATAAGTCGTCATTTCAACATTTTGAAATCCATATTTTTATGAGTGTAAAAGCTTTGATTTCAGGAGTTACCGGCCAAGACGGATCGTATCTAGCAGAGCTACTGCTCGAAAAAGGATACGAGGTGCATGGATTGATTCGGCGGACATCGACGTTCAATACCAGCCGGATTGATCACTTATTTCAGGACCCCCATGTTAAAAACCAGCGATTCTTTTTACATTATGGCGACCTGACTGATTCCTCAAATCTCGCGAGACAGATCGAACAAATAGTACCAGACGAAATTTATAATCTCGGCGCTCAAAGCCACGTCCGTGTCAGTTTCGACATGCCGGAGTATACCGGCAACACCGACGCTTTAGGGGTAACTCGGTTGCTCGAAGCCATCCGCGAGACCCGGATCCATACAAAATTCTATCAGGCTTCGTCCAGCGAAATGTTCGGAAAGGTGCAAGAAACTCCACAAAAAGAGAGCACACCTTTTTACCCACGCAGTCCCTATGGGGTGGCGAAAGTCTATGCCTACTGGATCACGGTCAATTACCGTGAAAGTTACGGTCTTCACGCTTCTAACGGTATTTTGTTTAATCATGAATCGCCGAGGCGGGGCGAAACATTTGTTACCCGAAAAATTACCCGAGGATTATCTCGAATCAAGTTGGGGAAAGACTCTCTTCTCTATCTAGGCAATCTTGATGCAAAACGAGATTGGGGATACGCAAAAGACTATGTTGAAGCTATGTGGCTAATGCTTCAACAAGCACGGCCTGACGATTATATTGTGGCCACGAACGAAACCCATTCTGTCCGTGAATTCGCCGAAGAGTGTGCCCATCATCTGGGCTTTGATTTGCAATGGCGCGGCACCGGGATTGACGAAGAAGGCTTTGATTCCTTATCAGGAAAAACGTTGATTAAGATTGATCCGCGCTATTTCAGACCGGCCGAGGTCGATCTCCTTATCGGTGATCCAGCGAAGGCAAAAGAAAAACTTGGCTGGACCCCTCGCACAAAATTCAACGAATTAGTAAAGATCATGACTGAGGCTGATCTGCAAGCGGAATCCTCATGAAGTCAAACGTTCAATCCAAGCCGATTCCGACAATTCAATACCGGCGGATGGTGCGGTTACTACCCATCCTAACCGTCGACGTTGTGGTACTGACAACTGATGGCACAAAGACCTTAGTTGGTTTAAGAAATAATCGTCCAGCCAAAGGTACGTGGTACACACTCGGCGGAAGGCTCCATAAGGGTGAAACAATATTGTCCCGAGCCACTCAAGTACTCGCCGAGGAAGCCGGACTCCATATTTCCAAACGAGACCTCCGATTCCTAGGCGTACTTGATGAGCGCTTTTCGGACTCAAACCTCGGCCGCTTTCCTACCCATAACGTAAATGTCTATTTCGGGGTCCGAGTTAAGCCATCCAGAATGACACCAGACCCTCAGCACAGCCAGCTAGCTTGGCTGCCGGTCAGGTCTCGCCGTATCCATCCATATGCCCGTCACAAAATTCAACAAGCCCTCCACGACTTATGATCAAATTGATGAAATCGACGTTCTACCATGAAGCCAAAATTAAGGCCGGTTTAGTTGAGTTCATTCGTGAGGCAAAACAACTGAGTATGGGGACCGAATGCAAGAAGTTTGAGGTGAGCTTTGGGAAATGGCAAGGGCGTCAGCACTCAGTTTTCGTGAGCAGTGGCAGCACGGCGAACCTTGTTCTCCTTCAGGCCTTAATAAATCTTGGTCGTTTGAAGAAGGGCGATCGAGTCGGATTCACCGCTGTCACGTGGGCGACGAATGTTATGCCACTCATTCAGCTTGGTTTAGTACCTATTCCAATTGACTGCGAGCTCAACTCCTTAAACGTATCGCCACGAACACTCCGGGCATCAGGACCTCTGAAAGCCATCTTCTTGACCAATGTCCTCGGTTTGTGTGACGACCTCCCTGGTATTGCACAGTATTGCAAGGAGCAAGAGATTATCCTCCTAGAGGACAACTGCGAGTCGCTCGGCTCGGTGATGGCTGGAAAAAAACTCGGCAATTTTGGTATGGCCTCAACTTTTTCATTTTTTGTCGGGCACCATCTCTCAACCATCGAAGGCGGGATGGTCTGTACCGATGACCAAGAATTAGCAAATGCAGTAACGATGGTTCGCGCGCACGGGTGGGATCGTAACCTCTCCCCTGATCAACAGCGTGTGTGGCGAAAAAAATATGACGTTGATAACTTCTTCGCTATGTATACCTTCTATGACTTAGCCTACAATGCACGACCTACAGAAATCAATGGTTTCGTCGGGAACGCCCAACTCCCCTATCTTGATGAGATTGTGGCTAAACGCGTGGAGAATTTTAAGCGCTTT
Organism: uncultured Gammaproteobacteria bacterium; assembly: GCA_964383765.1. Taxonomy (GTDB): domain Bacteria; phylum Patescibacteriota; class Patescibacteriia; order SBBC01; family CAIJZX01; genus CAYLHT01. Next base: position 18,586 of record CAYLHT010000008.1, read on the forward strand.
CGTGAGGCCCTGATCACAAACAAGAACATAATACCCTTACACACGGATCAAATGGATCAGACCTCTAATTTTGCTATGCCACTAGTCTTCTCATCTGTCGAAACATTTGATCGGGCTAAAACAGCTTTTACCGCCGCCGAGATGGAAATTCGACCGATCATCGCCGGGAATATCGTGGATCAACCTTTTTATAAAAAGTACTGCCACACAGACTCTTACTGCCCAAACGCAGGGATTGTCCATCGCCAGGGTCTGTACTTTGCAAACAACCCTGAATTAACCGACCAGGAGATCGACTCTTTGATTGGTGTTATTCGTTCAATTTAAGGAAGTGTCCAACCTCGATCTCTCACAACCAATCTACATCGCTGGCCATCGGGGCATGGCTGGTTCGGCATTTTGGCGAGAATTAACACGACGCGGAGCAACACAGCTTATCGGCGCTACACACCAGGAAATCGAATTGCGTGACTGGGTGGCAGTCGACCGTTTTTTCGCAACGAAACGGCCAGCCTATGTAATCCTCGCCGCCGCCAAGGTTGGTGGGATTCAGGCCAACATGAGTCAGCCTTACGAATTCCTTTACGATAACCTCGCTATTCAAAACAATATTTTTTCTTCATCTTTAAAGTATGGGGTCAAGAAACTACTTTTCCTTGGGACTTCCTGTATTTACCCACGTGAATGTCCACAGCCGATGAAAGAAGAATACCTCCTTACCGGGCCCCTTGAACCCACGAACGAGGGATACGCATTGGCAAAAATAGCTGGGCTCAAAATGGCCGAATACTTACACAAGGAACACGAATTTAAAACAGTCTGCCCAATGCCACCGAACTTATATGGTCCCAACGACAACTTTGATCCGAAGAATTCGCACGTTCTAGCAGCCTTAGTTCGGAAATTTGTGACTGCGAAGAACACCGGAAGAGATGTCGAGACGATGTGGGGCACCGGATCAGCTAAGCGGGAATTCATGCACGTCGACGACCTCGCCCGGATCGCCACCGAACTATTTATGACACATGAGTCTCCCGAGATTATTAATGTCGGTTATGGGGTCGACTACACAATCAAGGATTTGGCCAAGCTAGTAGCGAAACTCGTCGGGTACACCGGACCAATCAACTGGGATCCGTCGAAACCGGATGGTATGCCCCGGAAATGTCTCGATGTCACAAAGATGCGTGCTCTAGGACTAGAACCGAAGATTTCTCTGGAAACCGGGTTGCGCGGGATGATTAAGAAATACCGTTCAATGAGTGTTGCGCGGTAATATGTCTATGCTGGCTCGGATATACGATCGGATGACCATCGCCTGGAGCGAGTTGTCCTGGTTCTTGTGGATACCACCTTTCAAAATCGCGTGGCTTCTGACAACGCCCCTTGCACTCTTTCATCCTAACCAGTATCAGCGTCTGAACGAGCGACTAATTGAAACCTTGAACCGTCGACTGGGGAGCCGAAGTGCACATCTAGTCAAAGTCCGCGAAGCTTCACATGATCTGGAAACATTCTGGCATACCTTTGATGGAGCCCCGGAAGACATAGCGCTGTATGGTCAAGCGCTCGATGATCCCCGTTGGTTCGTCGGCAAGTCTGTCCTAGATGTCGGCTGTGGTGTTGGCCGAAAAAGCTACGAATTGATAAAGGCTGGTGCAGCTGAGGTGGTCGGCGTAGATACCTCAAAGCGAAATATCGATGTCGCTATAAAAATGACCGCTCAAACACAGCATCTCAGCTTCGTCTGTACTGAAGCAAGTGCTTTAATCAAGGACTATCACAACGTGTTCGACTTTATTATCTCCTTTACCGTATTCGAACATGTTGACGATGTTGGTCGGGTCCTTCACGAGCTCTACGAACTGCAACGCCCAGGCGGGAAGAATGTTATGGTCTATAACCACTACCTTGATCGATATGGTAGTCATCTCAAGGAATTCATCAACTTTCCTTGGCCGCAATTGATCTGGCCAGAATCGGTGCTCTTCGGCTACTGGAACCGTCGGCTGGTCCAGGCTCAGAAACAAGGAGGGATGGGGTACTTCCCGGCCAATTACCAGCATGGCATCGGCGAGCATAACAACGATTGCTTCATGAATCTTAACAAACATACCATCAGCGACGTCGAGCGCTTGATTGCCCACACGCCCTATATCCTCGAACGGGAGTATAGATACTCCACCTCACCATTACTTCAACAGTGGCCATGGGTGCAGAAGACACCATTTAGTAAGTATCTCGAGGGATCGGTCGCCTACGTCTTACGTAAACCACTATGAAAACCAAACGTATACTGGTTGTAATTCTCAAGGATGATTACGGCGATGCAAAACGCGGTTCGTCTTACGAATATACTTACTTCTACAAATCGCTGAGCGATCTGGCCACCAAGGTTCGCCTATTTGATTTTGGTCCCTACCTAAATAATACCGATCAGCTACAGATCGATCTGCTGAAGGCCGCTGATGAGTTCCAACCGGATTTGATTTTCTTTACGCTTTACCAGAATCAATTTACGTTCAAAACACTTGATCTTTTGAAAGAGAAGTATCTGACGATCAACTGGTTCTGCGATGATCAATGGCGTTTCGACGATTTTTCGAGCAAGTACTGTCATCATTTCTCTTACGTCGTCACAACCGACCCCTATGCCGTTCAGAAATATGAACGAATCGGTTATCCCAACGCTATCTTGTCTCAATGGGCGGCACGTGAGAGTTTGCCGTCGCTTGACCTCGACAACGTCGAGTATCTTCACGATGTGACGTTCATCGGCGGCATTAACCCCTTTCGACAATGGTTTGTCCGGCAGCTCAAAAGCCGCAGTGTTAACATCCAGGCATTCGGCTCCGGATGGCCGAACGGTCGGGTGACCTACCAGCAAATGAACGACATCTTCCGCCAATCCCGAATCAACCTCAACATCTCCAACAGCAAAAATTACGACCTCCGCTTTATCACATCTTCCTGGAAGAACTTCGAAAGTTTCCGCACCAGCTCTAAGAATAAGGAACAGATGAAGGGTCGTCACTTCGAAATCCCAGCCTTCGGTGGTTTCCAACTTTCGAATTACGTCGATTTCCTAGAAGACTACTATACCATCGGCAAAGAAATCGCCATCTATAACACCATTGACGACTTGGCAGACAAAATCAGGTACTACCTCGACCACGAAGATCTCCGTCGGTCGATCACCCTGGCCGGTTTCAAGCGTACGCGGCACGAACACCTGTACAGCCACAGGTTTCAGAAATTGTGGCAGGAGATCCAGCGTCGTGAAATAACTCGTTTCTCCGTCCGCCGGATCGAGCTGCACGATGAACTCTTCCCACAAGCGAGGTCAGTACACTATACCTCAACTAAACTTCCAAAAACGGTGCTTCAATTCGACCGACAGCACCCAGCAGACGTCGCCGTCTTCACGGACCGGAACATGAACGACGTGGGGCAATCGCGCGCTGCCCATAAGATTGCCTGGCTAGTCGAATCGCGCGATCTCCACGCCGCAATCTACGACCGGATGCACGACCCCGCTGTCCATACGAAATTTGAAGCGGTGCTGACCTACGACCAGAGTTTACTCGACCTCGGCGCCCGCTTCCACCGCTACTTATTCGGCGGATGTTGGATTGAACGGCCAGACCGACACATCTACAGCAAACAAAAGAACGTCTCGATCATAGCCTCGAAGAAAAGGACATTGGCAGGTCATAAGCTACGGCACGAAGTAGTCGAAAAGTTCTATTCATTGATCGACGACGTCCTCGGAAATGGGTACGTCACGTTGGCCAACAAGGTCGATGGCCTCCGTCCGTATCGGTACTCGATCGTGATCGAAAACTGTCGAGAACTGAACTACTTCACTGAGAAACTCATTGACTGTTTTGCGACCGGCACCGTACCAATCTACTGGGGATGTCCGAATGCTGGCGATTTCTTCGACCGGGCCGGGATCATCCCATTTACTACGATTGAAGAACTTACAACAATCTTCTCGTCGATTGGCGAAGCCGACTATCAATCACGCTTAACGGCGATCCACAAGAATTTCGAAGCCGTACCCAAATACGAGACAATTGAACAAGATGCATTGCGACTGATAGACGAACTCTATAGTTAGTTCGATGGAAAAGAATTACCTGCGTGCAGTCACCCAAGGTACGTGGTGGAATTATGTCCAGTACGTTTTTTCTGTTGTGACGTCATTTGTTCTGTCTATCATCTTGACCAGGTACTTCGCAACGAGCATCTATGGCGTCTACACTTACGTCTACTTCGTCATCAACACCCTCGTCGTGACACTGAACTTCGGATTGACGACAACCTTGCAAACCTACATCCCGCCGTTGCATTTCGGCGATCAGCTCGACGAACGGAATAGGACTTTCCGCCAACTCCTGAAAATCCAATTGGCGATCATAGGACTAAGCTTCCTGGTCCTGCTGCCGCTTGTCACGTCCTGGCAACATATTACCTCCTTTCATCTCCAGAACTTCGCCCTGCTAATCCTCGTCGCCATCGTGCTCTCAGGCGTCAACGTGATCATCAACTTCTTTGCCACCTTATTTGGTTCACTTCAACGTTTCAGGTTGTTGTCCCTGGTGAACATCTTTAGTCAGACCTTAAGTTTCCTAGCGGCTATTTTGATGGTCGTACTTCATCAACAACTATTGTTCATATTGCTATTCACCCTGGCTATTAACCTGGCTGTTTTAGGACGGTACATATGGCTCAGTCGGGAGATGATCGGCGGCGCACGGGCGGTGGTCCGGCAACCGGTTGAGTTGCGGAAGATGCTCGGTTTTTCATACCTGGCCTACATTAACATCCTGCTCCAGCTCGTCATCTGGGACCGTTCCGAATTCTTCTTCCTAGGTAAACTACAAGCCAGTTATCAGTTGGCTATCTACGGCATCTCCTACACGATCGCCTTGATGGCCACCGGTTTAATCGACCCAATCATGAACGTCTTCGTTTCGGTGCTTTCTGAACTGGTCGGGAAAAACGACTGGGACCGGATCCGATTGATCATTGATAAAAGTTCGAAGTATGTCGGGATGGTCTTCCTACCGATAGTGACGATATTACTGTTCTATGGACCCTATCTCATCACCTTCGTTTATGGCCATCGGTTCCTCAGCGTCAGCATCATCGCTCCCTGGTTAACACTCTCGGCATTGATGGCGCGAGCCTTTATACCGGCTTGGGCTATTACAACGTATAAACACGATCTTCGATCGATCATCAAGATTGAACTCGGCGTCGCCGGCTTAAACGTGCTGTTGGATATCCTTCTCATCCGTCACTATGGCTTTATCGGTGCGGCATGGGCGAATACTTTGACTCAAATCGCCGCCCTGCTGGCATTAATGCTTTTCGTCCGGAAGTACGGATTACGACTCTTTCGCTCGAGCTTCGTCCAGATCATGATCTTGAACGCGGTCGTTGCAACGGTGTTGGTGGTCCTCAGACGGATGGTGACCGGTTGGGGCTTCCATCTGGTGTTCCTCGGTGCGGCCGTTACATACATTGTCATGTTGGCCACGTTCTTCATCCATGCCGATGATCTGTTGTTTATGGAGGACATGCAGGCACATAGTCCAGCCTTCCTCCGACCCATCCTCGCGCTGATTGTCAATATCTTACGAAGTGCGAAACTCCGTGCCGAACATGCCTAGTGTCAGCATCATCATGCCAGCCTACAACGCTCGAGCCTACATCCGACAGGCGATCCAGAGCGTTCTCGACCAGACATTCACAGACTGGGAACTTTTGATTATTGATGATGGTTCCACCGATGGTACGTCTGATGTCGTTCGAAGACAGTTCCCTTCATCAGGTATTCATCTATTTTCACAAAAAAACCAGGGGCCAGCGAGTGCCAGAAATCTCGGTCTCCACAACGCTCATGGCGCATTACTTGCTTTCCTGGATGTCGATGATCGTTGGCGGCCTGAGAAATTAGCTGTGCAGGTGCCACTCTTCGATAACTTGAAAATCGGCGTCGTCTACGGCAATGCGATCTTTACTGGCGGTTTGATCGAGGGCCAGGACAACTTCTTTGCTGTAAATCGGCCTGTGTCCGGAAATGTAACCACGCCCCTTCTACGTCGTAACTTCATACCCATGCTGACCGCCGTAATACGGGCTGATCTCCTTCAGACACTCGGCGGTTTTAACCCCAACTTGCGGGCTGCGGAAGATTACGACCTCTGGCTTCGGGCCGCACGGCACACCGCCTTCGATTACACTCCTGATATACTCGCAGAGTACGCCATCCACACTTCCTCAACGACATCCAACTCCGAACTGATGTGGAAATCCGAGTTGGACGTTCTGTGGGCGTACTGGAAAGAATATCGGTCAAAACTTAATAGTTTTGATACCCAGATCTTGGCCGAACGCATCGCTATATTAGCCGAAAAAATTTCTTTAACAAACAAAACCTTGGCACGACAAGCCTGGGCCGACGTCAGGTGGTCCGCTAGGATACGTTCGCTTCCCCGGCGGTGGTTGAAATTCGCACGCTGACACCTATGTCTAAGGTCGCAATCATCATTACACACTTCAATCAATCGTCATTCATCAGCGAAGCGGTGACTAGTGTGGCAACTCAAGAATATCAAGATTGGGAGTGCGTCGTCGTCGACGATGGTTCGACCCCGATGGAGGCGGAAACTGCTAGGGAGATCGTCACTCGCTTCCGCGACAAACGTCTGCGGTGGATTGCACTACCGAGCAACCAAGGCGTTATCCCTGCCCGCTTGACCGGAGTGTCACAAACGTCGGCTCCGTACTTGGTCTTCCTCGATGGTGACGATGCACTGATGCCGAATTTTCTGTCTGTAACCGTTTCGGAACTCGATAAGGATGTGGACGCCGCATACGTATACACACAATTACAGTACTTCGGCGCACGTCAGGATGTGTTGGTTTCACAACCGTTCAATGGGCATGATCTGTTGTTCGAAAATTTCATTTCCATGACCTCGCTTATCCGTCGTTCGGCTTTCCTCGAGGTTGGCGGTTTTCATATGAATCTCAATCGCATCGGCCTCGAGGATTGGGATTTGTACTTGGGCTTGTATGAACACAACCTGCGAGGTAGTTTTGTCGCCCAACCACTTGTATGCTACCGGCAAGATGCCGAGGGTAGAAACAGGAATCAGCCGACAAAAGTGAAGTCTGCGAACGCGATCATCCAGGCGAATCATCCGAAACTATTCGGCTTTAGATATACTCTTCTTGCAAAATGGCGCACATTGCTTTGGATTCTGCGTGTTCAACGTCCTGTCTGACCATGAATGAGCCTCGATTCAGCATCTGCATACCCGCATACAATCGACCGGATACTATCCGCCAGGCCATCCAGTCTGTGTTGAACCAGACTGTACATGATTGGGAATTATTGGTTACGGACGACAGCACCGATCAGCATGTTGAACGGGTCGTAGGGTCGTTCGCAGATCAGCGAATTCACTACGAGCACAATGCCCGCCGGCTTGGCTTGGAGGGAAACTGGAATGCAGGATTAGCTCGGGCACGCGGTCATTATGTTAAGCTTTTAATGGACGATGATTATCTTCTGCCGACCTGTCTCGCTACCCAAGGCCAAATGCTCGACCAGCATCTTAATGTTGCTCTCGTCTGTACTAACTACGGGGTAGTCGACGCCCATGACCAACCGATCGTCATACCGAATCTCGGACCTGAACCATATCGACTCTTTTCCGGTGACCGGATTGAAGCTGGGACGACTTTTATTGTCGCGTACTTGCTCGGCCGACGCAGGGTAGGTCTGCCCAGCGCGATGTTGCTCCGTCGGTCGATGCTGGCCGAGATCGGTTCAGTCGATCCAACGGCCGGTGTAGCCGCCGACGTTGACCTGTGGCTCCGCCTCTGCACTCGTGGAGATTTCGCCTACTGTGACCAACACTTGCTGACGATGCGCTGGCACGAGACCAATCTCTCTAAAGTCCTCGAGTCTAGGCCTGACGGATACCTAAGTATCTTGGCGTTGTACCAACGCTGGTTGAAAAGCTCATTACCTGCTGTCAGACGGGCTCGAGCACCAATCGCCCTGGCCGCCGCCGCACGACTACTCCCATATTACCGAGCAGCCGGCGGCGAGCAACGCCGGAAGGTCGAACATGATTTGGCGACCCTCCCTCTCACCCGCCTAGGAAGACTCCAACTTCGTTGGTGGTTGTGGCGAAGATGAATATGTCGAAATTATCGGGTCCAATCGTCTCCATCATCCTTCCGGTTTTTAACGCCGAGGCTTACCTTCCGTTGGCGATCAAAAGCATTCAACACCAGACCTTCAAGCATTATGAGTGCATTGCGATTGATGATGGATCCCGTGATGGATCCGGTGTATTGTTAGATGAGGTGGCGCGGTGCGATTCTCGTTGGCACGTCATCCATCAAGCCAATGCTGGACTGATTACCACACTGAACACTGGTCTAGGATTAGCCCAAGGGAAATACATTGCTCGCATGGACGCTGACGACGTTTCATTACCCAAACGTCTGGAAGTCCAAGTTGCTTTTCTGGATTCACGTCTTGACGTCGGACTGTTGGGGACGACGTATGGTATTATCGACCCCCAGGGCAAGCTCGAAGGGATTCAATCGGTATTCACTGACGACCGAGATCTACGACTTGCTTTGCTTCATACCCACGCTTTTGCCCATGGCTCAGTCATGTTCAGGCGATCGGTACTCGATCAGCTTCAACCGCCTGCCTATCGCACCGAAGCAGGGCGAGTCGAGGACGTCGAACTTTGGATGAGGTTCTCACATCGTACGCGGCTGGCAAACACGTCCGAAGTGCTGTTCCTCTGGCGACGCGTTCCGACAAGTATTTCGCATTCTAGCTACGCGCAACAACGTATGGACGCTAACCGCGTCTATCGGGCTTATGCCAGATCATTCGATTGGAGATCGCAAATTCGATCCCTACCGTGGTCGGAACTTCGCCGGATGAGCGACTCCACGGTAGTCATCCAGGGTCAGCCCACGAAAATCAAGCGTCGCGAAATGATATCGTATCACCTTGTCCAGCTCGCGAAACTGACTATGCGCTTCGATCGTCTTTTGACAGTACAGCTCCTGTGGAACGCGATAGTGATCTGCCCAAGATTCTTCATTCATGGACTATGGTTTCGAATGACACGCCGATCTACAACTAGTTTTCCAACCACATAACTTATGGATCGGACGTTGATAAATCCTAACGCGCTCATGTACCCATCGACCTTGTTATACGAATTGATGATTGGTCGATCCAATAAAACTACGATGCCGGATGAGGCCGTGATACAGGTGGAGCAGATAAGTCCAAACCAACTAGTCTACTCCGATCTGGTCAAGATAATAAGGCCTGCTTGGTTCGCCCCCTCTTGTTGGATGGTTGTCACCGCGGTGAACCGCTCGTCAAAGAAACATACGGATATTCAGACTAACGTATGAGCCAGTCGCTCAAAGTTTTGTTTGCTAATCGCCCGAATATCGCATCTCTGCCCGGCGGAGATGTAGTGCAGATGAAAGAAACGGCCGCCGAGTTAGAGAAGTTAGGGGTCAGTGTGCGCTTCACCACCGAGGTAGACTTTGACGCCAGCAATGTTGACCTGGTGCATGTTTTTAACTTGGAAACACCTAGCACAACCCTGGCGCAAGCTCAATCAGCCAAGCGTCAAAATAAACCGGTTGTGCTGTCAACGATTTACTGGGACCTCGGCGATACGGTCCGGTTCGAAAGTTTTTTTACTTATGGCCGATGGCCTCTCGCCAAACGAATGATTGGCAGAACGCTCAGCCATCGCATCTGGCAAGCGATGTACCAGCGAACAGTGAAAGAACAAAGCGAGTTGCTCAAGCTGGTCGACGGAATCTTACCGAACTCTCAGCTGGAGGATCAGCATATTCGTCGAATTTTTTCATTGCCGGCAAACTATCGAACTTGGGTGGTCACCAATGCCGTGCGCCCTGAGAAACTATTGGCTGGTCAGGCTGCTCGTTTCAAAGCGAAATATGGTCTGGATGAATTTGTGCTTGAGGTCGGTCGCATCGGCTTTATTAAAAATCAGTTAAATGTCCTGAAAGCGCTCCTAGGTTTTCCCCATCCCATTGTTTTCATTGGTGGTTTGCCAGATCCTGACTATCTTCGACTGTGCCAAAACGAGGCGCGCGGACGCCAAGTCCTGTTTATTGATCACCTCGAACCCGACCAGCTGGTCGATGCCTATGCTGCGGCCAGAGTGCATGTGCTCCCTAGTCAGAAAGAAACGGTGGGCCTGGTCTCGCTTGAGGCCGCCCTGGCTGGTTGTCGGATTGTGGCCACTCGCAACGGGGGCGGGCCGGAGTACCTCAAGGACTGGGCGTACTACTGTGATCCAAACAATCTCGAAAGTATTCATCAGGCGGTTGAACGAGCCTGGGACAGTCCGCCCCCAACCGAATTAGCACACGAAATCCAAACCCAACGCACCTGGGCCAAGGCGGCTGAGCAAACACTGGCCGCCTATTCCAGCGTTCTCAACCGGTAGTGGTTACACCACCCCCTGGCAGGTAATACCGGCCTCCGGATGTTCGAAGGATTGAATCCTGGTTAGTCCGTTTTGGCCGAACCAATCAATAATCGTTTCAACTCGGTAGTAGTTACTTTTTGGCGTGGCTAACACATCAAAGGTATCATTCAATTTCATGTTGAATGAAAAGTTGGCATAGTACGAAAACGGAATTTTCTTGGCCAAAGTTTTGGCGCCGAGTCTGTCCATAAATCGGGTTAAGCCATTTAAGCCATGCGCCAGGATAGCCGGCGGATAACTGAGGGCCAGGACCAACGGCTTAGGTAAGCGTTTGACTATGTTTCGAACTGGTTCGTACAAGTAGATTGCCCGTTTATTATGCCGCCGGTTATAGACCCAAATCACGTTTAACCCGCCGGGTTTAGCAACGTGCTTGAGTTGGTTAAATCCTTGTTGGGGCTGGGGTAGGTGGTGCAGAACACCAATGCTATAAACAACATCAAACACCGCGGGGAAGGGCAAGGCGTAGACATCGGCTTGGACGATCAACGCCTGCTCAAACTCCTTCGTCATGGCATACGCCACTTCTACACTCTCTCCGACATCAACTCCAACAGCCATGGCCGCACCGCAGGCGATCGCTTGCTTGGTAAACCGACCGGAACCACAGCCGACATCTAGAACCACTTGAGTATGAAGTGTTTGCTCAGTGACATAGGGTCCAATAAAATGCAAAAAGTTATTTTTTTCAAAATTATTTTCGCGGTAAATGTTTTTCCACTCCCATGCAAAACTGGCACCGGTTTTGGCTAAATGCTTATCAAACTTGTCGAAGTCCGGAATTGCGGCAATCGCCGCTTGCCAGTCGGTCTGGGCTTGGCTGGGTAATTTGTCTTGCCAGGTGGTCCGCCAGGTATGGTGGCGTTGCAGCAGGTCGGTCTTCAGCTTTCCGTTCAGGATGCGTGGGATACCATTGATGATCGGATACCAACTGCTTGGGGACATCAAGACCCCAGCCGTGACATGGTCAGACTCCCGATCAAAAACATGCAGCTGAAACGCTTGACGGGAAACCGGATCAACTAAATATCTGAGGTGAGATTCGCGCACAGCCGTAAAAAGTTATGACAGAGAAAACTGATAGCGCCGGGCAAATTCTTCGCGACTCAACCACCTAGCCCGCCGGAGAGTGATGTGTCGACGGACCCACCAGCGAAGTCTCGATGGGAGTAGAGAGTTCAGGATAAACATCAAGGACCCAAGCACATCTCGATACCCAGTCAAACGAAAATGTGACCAAGCGCCGCGGATGTTACCACGAGTTCGCTGAGAAGACAAATTCTGACCATCATGGCGTATCCGGTGAATAGTCAAACCGTCTTGGAGGCAAGCGATCTGTCCATGCCGCCGAAGTGTTTCGCGCTCAAACTGTTCATCAGGTAACGGTTGATCGGGATCGTAGCGGTGGGTACCTCGACGAAAGATCAGTGAGGTATGATCAACAAAGGTGGTTTGTTCTGGATTGGGTGGTAAGATCAAGATTTTACGCTCCTCATAATAATAGAAGGTGAGCGTGCCACACGCAGCCACCTCTTGATGTTCCGTCAGATACTGAACTTGGCGGGCAATTTTTTCCGGCAACCATAGATCGTCATGGTCTTGAATGGCAATAAAGTCTCCTCGAGCTTGTTCAAGCAGCTGATTCAAACCTCGATACGGACCAAGATTAGTCGGACTGGTCAATAAGCGAATACGTTGGTCGCTGTTTTGACTAATCAGTTCACGCGTACGATCGGTTGAGCCGTTATCCAAGATCAGAATCTCGAAACTCGAGCACGACTGGTTTAGACAACTTTTGAGCGTCGCCTGAATGTAGGCTTCGGCATTATGCGTCACAATCAAAACACTGACCAATGGCGGATTCATTTTCGCGATAACAATGATTGATACAACTGATCAAGTTGGGCGACTTTCCTGTCCAAGTTGAAATGTTCTTCAAAGCGTTGGCGGGCGGCGCGTGCTAATTCTTTTCTTTGTTTTTCGTCGTGACGTAAACTCACAATCGCCTGAGCGAGAACGTCGGCGCGTCCGGTATCGATCAACCGGGCTGAAGCCGGGGTCACAACCTCACGATTCTCGGGGGTATCCGTGACCATAATCGTCCGTCCGGCTGCCATGGCTTCCAGTAAAGCGTTCGACATGCCTTCAAACAATGAGGGCAAGATGAAGATATCAAGAATACGCATCAGATCTTTCACGTCATGCCGATTTCCCAAAAAATGCACTCGGTCAGACACGCCGAGCGCCTTGGCCTGGGCGACGAGTTGAGGTTGCTCCGGTCCGTCGCCAATCAAGAGGCACTGAATCGTTGGGTCAGATATGCGCACGATCGCCATGGCTGCAATTAATCGATCAACTCCTTTCTCGGGTCGCAATTGAGCAACTGTTCCGATCACATATGCCTCGGCAGGTAGGTTGAGAGATTGGCGTAGTTGTCGAGCGATGCCAAGATCGAGAGTTGTTTGCCACTCTTCAACCGCTAAGCCATTAGTAATAACGGTGAATTTTTTTGATGGGAACCCTAACTCATCAACATAATATCGGCGGACTTCATCCGAAACCGCGATGTACTGATCTACCCAAGGGTCAAAAAGTTTTGCCAACCACAGAAGATGTCCCACGCCAAAACCCCGGAAACGCGCCCGGAGGGAGCTGACGATAATTGGGATTCCGGCCAGGTGACCGAAAATCCGTCCTACAATATCAGCGTGAATCAGATAGGTCGTCAGGATCGCCGGGCGATAGTGTTTGACCAAGCGATGAAATCTCGACCAAGCACGCAGATCAAAAAAATGTTTAACGTCGAGCGTGGCGGTGGTCAACCTCGCCCTTCGATACACGTCTCCCATTGGCCCGTCGCCTCGGATTGAGATCAAGACGTGGTGATAGCGATGTAGTCGCGGCAAAACACGCGATAACATGCGTTCCGCTCCCCCAACAGAAAAGCCAGTGATGAGGTGAAAGATAACTGGCTTAGTCGAGGTACTGTTCATACCACAATTCCAACATTAACAACGACCACAGCTGATAAGCATAGCTGACGCGACTATTCAGATGTTGGTTGAGTAACCGAGTGACGACATCGGCCGGGAAAATATTTCGTTGACTGAATCGTTCTAGGTGCTCAGCAATGAACCCTTTCAATTCGCCCCGAAACCAATGTTCAATTGGGACTCCAAAACCTTGCTTCGGACGGTCAAGTATTTCGTCGGGCACCAGGCCGCGCAAAGCCTTACGAAAAATATATTTCTTTTGTCGTCCCTTGACCTTCAGATTAGCCGGAATCGTCGCCGTCATTTCCATAAACTTGTGATCCAGCAGTGGGGAGCGTCCTTCCAATGACCAGGCCATGCTGGCAATATCAACTTTGACCAAAAGATCATCCGGCAGATAGGTCAAAATATCAGCGCCCATCACTTGCGTAATCGGATTAGCACTACCGACGCTCGACATGGCCGTCTCAATCAATGTCCAGGTCGGCTGGACAGCACCTAACTGCCGCTGAAAGTCAGGAGTAAAGTTGGCGCGCTTGTATTCATCGCTGAAGTATTTCATTTACTCCAAGTATCGTCGGGCCGCAGGTTTACTTAATGTAATATACAAACTGTAAAATCGATTCGTACTTGTCGTTCGTTCAAGCCAACGTAACCAATTAGTACAGCACTGG
>CAYLHT010000008.1:32857-53447 GCA_964383765.1 uncultured Gammaproteobacteria bacterium
AAGTATTGCATGTACTCCAGGTATCGTCGGGCCGCGGGTTGATTGAGTGAAGCAGAAAACCGTGAAACTCGATCTGTCATGGTCGTCGGATAGAGCAATCGGACCAATTCAGTCGCACTGGCGCTCAAGCGGCGGAGTTCAGCCGGCATCCGGGCGAGCACGCTGGCGAAAGAATAAATTGGGTAGCGTTCGTAGCCTGCAAAATTTTCATCTCCCCCATCTCCATTCAAGGCGACAGTCACGTGTTGTCTCGTCAGTTGAGACAGCAGATAGGTTGGTAAAGCAGAAGAATCAGCGAACGGCTCTTCGTAGTGCCAGGCGATTTTCGGCAGGATATCAACGGTTTGCGGTTCCACCACAAATTCCGTATGTTCAGTACTGTACCGATCCGCGATCAGCTTGGCATATGGCAACTCGTTGTGGCTGGCTTCGGTGAACCCAATGGAAAAGGTTTTGACCGGTCGGTCGGAATGCTTGGCCATCATCGCCACGACCGCGCTGGAATCAATTCCGCCGCTTAAGAACGCACCTAAAGGAACGTCGCTCAGCATGCGTAAACGCACACTGGTTGACAGTTCATTCTGAATCATCTCAATCCATTCGTCTTGGGTGTGTTCGACGTGGCGCGAAAAATCGAGTTGCCAGTATCGCTGAATCGTCATGGTCCCCTGTTCAATCACCGCGTAGTGAGCTGGCGGAAGCTTGTAAATGCCTGTAAAGCCGGTCAGTGGCCCCGGCACATACTGCAGCGTGAGATAGTGGTGTATCGACAACGGGTCAACTTGTCGAGGTACACGCGGATGTTCAAGCATAGCTTTCAGTTCCGAAGCAAAGATCACGCCCTGATCGTCTTGGTAGTACTTGAGCGGTTTTTTGCCAAGTCGGTCACGCACTAAAATTAAGCGCTGGCGGGGATCATCCCACAACGCAATCGCGAACATGCCACGCAAATGTTGAATGAACTCGAGTCCGTGCTGGGCATACAACGCCAGGATGACTTCAGTGTCTGACTTTGAAACGAAGGTGTGACCTTGCCGCTCCAGGTTTGTTCGAAGCTCAAGATAGTTGTAGATTTCACCGTTAAAAATAATGGTGTGTTTTCCGTCTCGGCTGGTCATCGGCTGATGGCCGCCAGGTGACAAATCGATAATACTCAACCGGCGGAAACCTAAACCGACGGGTCCCTTGATAAACACCCCGGCGTCATCTGGGCCACGATGCCGAATCCGATCGCGCATCCGCTCGACCGTCGCCTGGTCAGCGGCCACCTCGTGAAAGTTTATTAGTCCTACAATTCCACACATATGGTCAGCGGGGCAGGTTAAACAGAACCAGATTTTGATCTTCAAACCGAACAGGCAAGTTCGCTGCCCGGAAAACCGATAGTTGAATTTTCGGATTGACGAGCGAGTCCCACCAGCCGTAATACGGGTCGCGGTTGTCCAGTTTCCATTTTGAGATCAGAATACCGGTCGTCGGCCGGGGTTGTGCAGCCTCAAAGCGGGCTAAGCGTTGTCGTAAATCGGCCGTCGACGTCGCCCCAAAAATCTGATCACCACTATCACCAAAATAATTTGCTTCATTCGTTCGGGTGGCGACCGCAGTCATGCCGATTAATCCAGTTTGGGTAATTACATAATCAGCCGCCGTCAATGGCAGCCGGCGTAAACTGGTTTGTTCGGTCAAACTCGTGATATAGGTCAGCGGAAAATCTGCCACCGAAATTTGACTGACAAATAAAACCACCAGAGCGCTGATGCCAAGGATTTGAGCAAAAGATCGTTTTGGTAGAACGTTCAGCCAGCCCTGAACTGCCAAGCCCACGAGTGGCACGAATACAAAGGTGACGTACGGCATCAGACGGAAAGGCACAATCGTCGAACCGGAGATCCGCGGCTCGATTTGCTGATAGTAAAGAATCGGGACGAGAAAGCATATCAGCAGGACGACATTGATTCGGGAAAACTTGGATTTCCACAGCGCCAAGGCAACTCCAAGCAAAGCCAGTAAATTAAGCGCTAGCGGGAAGTTTTGTCGATAGGTGGCATATTCGACTGGCGAGTAATGACCGAAGGCGGTGTTGCCCGAATTATTCGGGAATAGGAAAAAACGAATTTCTGCCAACAGTTGCTTGTCAAAGACCAGCAGTCCAACCACACCGATCAGGCTGAGCAAAACTAAGATCTGGGTAACACGCTGGTGACGGGTAACAATGAAATAATAGATGGATGCGACCGCGGCTGGCAAAACGAGTAACTTAGCTGAGTCATGCGTTTGGAGCGCGAGCAAAACGGACAGAACCAGAAGAATAAAGATGGCAGGTTGACGGCGGCGGATAAGGCGGACGCATAAAAATAAACACCACGGGATAAAAACGTAGGCGAACGTTTCCGAGACCGTGAACACGCCCCGATAAAAAACAATTGGTAAGACCGCATACGCCAAAGCGCCGACCAATCCAGCTATGCGTGATCGGGCAACTTCCTTAGTCAACCAAAAAATTGCTAACGTCGGCAAGATCGAGCTGATGATGGATCCGCCCCATAGAAACAGATCGTACAGTTGTCCTCCAATGATCCGGTGCAAGGTCGCCATCACCACCGGCAACACCCAAAAATTCGTGCCAATCGCATGGAAACCATGCAGTTCGAATTGTTGCGTACGCAAAGCCCAGTAAAACACATCGATTTCACCAATATTCTTGTGCGTGATCGGTTGATGAAGCCGGACGACTAAGGCTAACCCCACGATCAGAGTCAGCCCGATGGCCGTCGGCCACGACCACTGAGACCAGAGCTGTCGAAGGTTAGGCCGCCAATTGAGTATAGAGACGTTCATACTGCGGTGTAATCTGTTCCCAAGAGAACGAACGGATGTGGTGCAAGGCCTGGACTGCTACCCGTTGTCTGAGCGGTCGATCCTGAAGATAGGTTCGTAAGGCATCGGCCAGAGCCCGGGCGTTTCCGGCCTCAACCAGTTGCCCGTGCTTTGCATCAGGAATGAGTTCAGCCAAACATGGAATGTTCGTCGCCACCACCGGTACCCCATACGTCATGGCTTCCATGACCACGCCGGGTAAACCCTCGCCAAATGAGGGCAAAACAAAAATATCAGTTTGGTGAAAAAAACTTGAGACGTTCGACGTTCGACCAACCAAGCGAACATGCGAAGCTAGCCCATGCTGAGCGACATATTCTTCGCAGGCCACCCGTTCAGGTCCTTCACCAACCATCGTCAAAGTAAAATTGACATGGTCATTCTTCAGTAACTCCGCCGCTTCAAGCAAAACAAAGACCCCTTTGCGCTGATTGATGAGCCCAATAAAGAGAATGGCCGAACCACTGGTTGCGGCTGACGCTGAATGACCGGGTTGGAGGTAAACTCCGGTTGGAATAATTTGAAATGATCGACCCAACCCGGCTTGAACCGCATACGGTAAGAGTTGAGCGCTATACAGCGTTCGGGCGTCGACTAATCGAAAGGCCCAGGAACCAAAGCACCAATGATATATCCGCATCGCGAGATCAATTGATGATCGGAAGAAAAAAGAGAATCCCGGAAAAGTATCAAACGTTAAAATAATTTTTACTTTTGAGCCATGCAGTTTTGCAAAAAAAATTGCCAACACGGCGACCAGGTAATAGGGTGCCCAGATGTGCAGAATATCGACTTCAGCCACCGTGCGCCATAACCGCTGCCAGGCTGACCATCTAGGCCACGACCACAAAACCGATTGAAACTCTCGACTCGGTAATTCAACGGTTGGGATCGGGCGCCGCTGATAATGAGCCGGAACGGCGGGCGCAGAATCGTCTATCGGGGTAATCAACGTCACCTCAAATCCCCGCTGAAGCAGTGACTGAGCCAGCTCAGCAATCGGCCGGCGGATGAGCACGGTTGGATTCAACAAGCCAATCCGCATGCCCTACTTTTGGTCCCCCGGCTTTAAAGCAATGGTTCGAACGACGTCTTCAACTTTTCGCTCAGTCCTTCGGAGTAACACATAATTCCGAAACGTCACACCAAACAGTATGACAATTCCGCCCACCGTCAATAAGTCAAAGGCCCGGGAAAAACCAAGAGTTTGAATTGCGATCTTAATTGAGGCCGGAAAAATCACGATCACGCCTAAGCCAATCCAGACCAGTTGCCAAAAAAGATATTCGATCAAACTAAATTCGCCGCGTCGATAGTGGAGAAAAGAAAAGTACGTCATCCACAGGACAAACAACATGGCTAAAACTTGAATACCAATCATGAGAGCCTCCAGGTAATCATATTGAACATAATCCGAATTCCATCGAGCGCGGTCGTACCCTTATACCGATCATGATAAATCGTCGAAATCGGCACTTCAGCATACGGGACGTGGTGCTTGCCGGCATTCACGATCATTTCGGTCTCGACGGCATACCGCGGTGAGCGCCAGGCCAATTGATCGTAGGCCGACAAACGCATGGCGCGAAACCCTGATTGAGTGTCGTGCACGCTCACGCGGAACAGTATGTTCAGAGCCATGGTTAGAACGAAGTTCCCAAATCTAGCCATCAAAGGCATCCGACCGTGAAATTGGCGAACCCCGAATGCTATGTCGGCGTACCCACCCAGCACCGGGTCGAGAACTAATGGAATTTCATGTGGAGCATGTTGTCCGTCAGCATCAATAAAGACGGTGGCCTCGAAGCCTTCTCGTTTGGCCCAGAGTACACCGGTTTTCAGGGCTGCACCTTTACCAAGATTGATGACGTGTCGTAGTACATTCATTCTTTCATTCGGTTGCAAATGATCACACAATGGTAGCCGAGAACCATCGTCAACGACCACGACAAAATCAACGTAGTTCACAACCTCATCCACAACCTGTTGTAAACGCTCAAACTCATTGAGGGCAGGAATGATCGCGATCGTTTTCATGCCTGCATCTCCTGTACCCAACTCCAGGTATTTTGCAAACCATGTGGAAAACTTACAAGTGGTTCCCAGTGTAGTCTCTTTTCGGCTAAGCCCCACTCAAGCGAACTACGCTTAACTTCTCCCAATAAAGCAGGGCGATGTTTAATTGGGGTATGGCTTTGGGAAATTCGCAGAAGATTTTCGGCCAATGTGTTAACCGAAGTCTCTTTTCCAGTGCCAATATTAATTTCGCCACTCACATTCTGTTTCTTCATGGATTGAAGATTGGCCCGAACGACGTCATCGACGTAAACATAATCCCGCGTTTGTCGTCCATGACCGTTAACGAACAGGGGTTGGCCTTGAAGCAACCGCTGCGCAAAAATCGCCACCACCCCCGCCTCCCCGTTCGGGTCTTGCCGAGGACCGTAGACATTTGCATATCGCAGCGAAACGGAATTCAGTCCATGCACGCGCCGAAAAAAGTTGAGGTACTGCTCAACTGTCAACTTGGCAATTCCATACGGAGATTCAGGTTTTGGGGGAACTGTTTCGGGTGTTGGCAAAGGAACTCCGTCGCCGTACAACGCTCCGCCCGTGGATGAGAAAATGAATTTTTTGACATGGACCGAATGACTGGCTGTAATCACGTTGAGCGCCCCCGCAATATTGATATCTGCATCTAAAACTGGGTTTTCGATTGACGTCCGGACATTTTTCTGAGCCGCCAAATGGAACACGTAATGTGGTTTGAAACGCGAGAATGCTGACCTGAGCTTTGACGAACGAATATCAAGCTTGATAAATTTTGCTTGCTGATGAATATTTTGTCTGAGTCCGGAGGATAAATCATCCACGACAAGCACGTGGTGGCTCTGACCAATCAAAGCGTCAACCAGGTGTGACCCAATGAATCCGGCTCCGCCGGTAACTATAATCTTGGCCATCTACTCTGACGACCCGTATCCTAACTCTTGAAACCCGACCGTCCGTAATCCACGCATGTAATCAATCGTCCGCTGTAACCCCTCTTGTAACGGAACGACCGGAAACCAGCCTAACAGTTCACGAGCTTGTCGAATACTAGGGATTCCCTGCTTACTCGTGACCGCCGACGGGGGTTCAAACCGTAGGTCAGGACGGGCGCCAGTAATCGTGGTGACCATTTGCGCGATCTCGCCCACCGCGTGCGTCTCCGGATTCCCAATGTTGATTGGTCCAAGCTCGCGCGATTGCATCATGCGGGTGATGCCTTCCAGTGCATCCGTGATGTAGCAAAAGGTGCTCAGGTCATCGCGCTGACCATGGATCGTGACGGGAGCATTCTGCAGCGCCGCCTGAACGAATTCTGGGATCATCCGCCCATCAGTCAGACGCATCCGCGGTCCATAGGTATTGAATAGCCGGATTATTTTTGCGTCCAGGTTAAATTTTTGTCGATAGGCCACGGTTAAAGCTTCGGCAAAGCGTTTCCCTTCTTGGTAGGGACTCCGCACCCCGATCGGATCGACGTACCCCCAATAGTTCTCCGGGAATGGGGTTGATTCGGTTGGTTGTCCGTAAATAGACCCGCTTGAAAGAAAAAGAAATTTGGCCCCGTAGTGCTTGGCCATGTCCAAGGCATGCTGGGTACCCATGGCATTCGCCAACAGGGTTTCAACCGGCATAGCGGTATAGTCTTTGGGGGAGGAAGGTGAGGCCAGGTGGTAAATCTCTTGAATCCCTTGGAACGGAACCTGGAAGGCTTTCAATTCCTTGAGGTTATCGAGGTCGAGCGGTTCAGTCACATCGTGCCGGACGAACTCAAAATTCGGATTCGGTAGCAGGTGATGGATGTTTTCTTCCCGACCGGTACTAAAATCATCGACACACACCACCTTGTGGTGCTCGACTAACAGATCGCACAAATGCGAACCGATGAACCCGGCTCCACCAGTCACGATAATATTTTTTTTATCAAACGGTGCAGTTCGAGGCATTAGGATTTTGGGTAGAGACCACGCAAGCGATTGAGGTGAATCTTGAACAGTTCGAGAAGTGTGATGGGGTAATCAATTAAACGGACGGTTGTACGTTGATCATTTCTCCAGACTACGGGGACTTCGATCATGCGCCAACCCAATCGTCGAGCGAGATACAGGTCTTCAAAGTCGTAGCCGAAGCGGTTATTCCGTTGCCACTGAAAGATCTGCATGGTCCGACGATGGAAGAGTTTAAAGCCGCACTGCGAATCGCGGATGCCTGGAACGATCAGCAATTGAATCAGGGCATTACCGATTTGACCTAACCAGACTTTCCATGTCGGTTGGTAGATTTCGACCTGGGCACCAGGCACCCGACGTGAACCGATCATGACGTCGGCGCGATCAGCGAATGTCAGCAAGTGATCAAGTTCGTTGATCGGACTCGATAAGTCGGCATCACATAGGTAACGCCATTCCCCGCTCGCCGCCAGCATGCCCGTCCGTACAGCCGCGCCTTTACCAAGGTTCTTGGGGTGCTGGATCAGTCGAATCCCGGGGAAGGATCGCGTAATCTCAGCGGTCGTGTCGTTTGAACCGTCATCAACCACAATAATTTCAACTGAGCGCTGATCGGATCGAAAGTAGTCAAGGATCGACTGTAACGTCTTGGGAAGGCGGGCGGCTTCGTTGTAGGCCGGGATAATTATCGACAAGTCCATAGCTGCTAGCTCACCAAACCAAGGGTTTGACTATACCAGATTAGGACTCAGTTCGCAACTCGCCGGAACGAAAGGTCCACATTCGATTAGCACCAAAATTCCAGAACAGTACGACGACTGTAGCTAACCCAAATGCAACCAAGTCGTTAACCCCGAGAACAACATGTACAAACCAGATGATGATTTCCGAAGCTACTAAGCTAATAATGTTCACGATGAAAAACTTTATATACTGATGGTGAACCACGCCCGGGCTTCCACGGAACGTGAAGCGACGGTTGAGGAGGAAACTCATCGTCACCGCCACCATAAAGGCCAGCGCATTCGCGGCTAAGGGGTGAACATGCGCGACGCGGGTGAACATAGTATAGAGGCCGGCGCTGACACTCGTGTTCGCCACCCCCACCAATGCAAACGTTACGAATTGTCGGACGAGCGGGCCATGACGTTGCACCCGCGGGTGGTTGAGCGGATTCTTCATTAGTGCAGACTAGTCAGGCGTAACAGATTGATGGAGCTGAGCGTGACCTGGCGTTGCTTGACGCCGCTGAGTGACCATTGTTGGAGCCAGGATCCAGAAGCACGCGGGACGACGAACAAGCGATCAGCCCCATCTCCGATGACATCACTGCCGACGACGTCTAACGGGCCGGTGTATGCGCCGGTATCGAGTTTCCACCGTTTGACGTGAACCCCATGCAGTGTCAAAGCAAACACCTGACGACGGGATCCGGCTTGGGCGGCGACCGCAATAATTTCTTGATGCCCATCACCATCGACGTCTCCCGACGTCACGTACCACCCGCCCTGATACTTCGATCCCAATGGCCGCAGGACCGCTAGGCGTTGCCGATCTGGAGAGTAGACCCGAATCTCTGGACCGCTGACTTGTCCGACAATTAATTCGTCGTTCCCGTCACCATCCACATCTGCATGAGCGAGTCGGAGGCCGCCGCGATAGGTTTGAAAGATCGTCTGAGTCGCCAGTGGCCGTAGGCTCGATGAGTACCAGCGTAAACTGGCTCCGTGGTCACCTGTTCCGATGACCAGCTGTGGTGACCCAGATGACCGCTCGAGAATCGCGGAAGAGAGTTGAGTCACCGCTCGATCAGCAAACGGAGTAACGGTCAAAATCGTTTTCCCGGTGGTCGTCAGGAGCTGAAATTTGCCGGGGGCATCGGAAAGATTGAACACCAATCGATTGGCTTGAGCTCGACCGAGTCGACCGCCGCTGATTGACGTGCTGGAGGCGTTGACGGTCAGGCGTTGCGTCGATCGTAGATCCTGATCATATAACCTGAGCTGGTGGCCTCCAGCGATGACTACGGTAGGACGACGATATTGATAGACAAATGTGACGGGTGCCGAGGCCAATCCAACTCCGTTGATGGATGCAACGGTGAGTGTGTAGGTGCCTTCGTTGATGAGTTTCGGGTGAAAGGTTTGAGCAATTTGTGAGGACGTTGCAGTCTGACCACTCACACCCCAGGTCACTTGATAGACTTGGCCGACTGGACCGGACCAACTGAAGTAGGGTTGAGTAAAACCATAGATCCGACCACTCACCAGCACCTGTTGCCGGTCTTTGGCTGACGTAGCTTGAAGTTGAACGGGGGGAGTCGGGATGGTGGCTGTGCATCCAGCGGCTGTTAAGGCTGCACTAGCGTTCAACAAACCATATCCATATTCATCATCAACCCCGACCGGACCCAGATCGCTCGCGGTCGAGTAGAGAAGATTAGAAATCTGAGCCGTCGATGCACCGCAAGCCGCCACTAAAGCTGCCACCCCGCTGACGTGCGCCGCGGCTTGAGACGTACCAGAATAGGCCTGGTCATTGAACGTTTGACAGCTGCCCGTACTGCACGTTTGTTGAATAATCTGATCGCCGGGCGCCATCAGGTCGAGTCCCGATCCATAATTGCTGTAACTGGCCCGAAGATTGGCCTGAGTAGTGGCCCCAACTGCAATCACCTCGGGGTAGACGGCCGGATAGTTCACATTACTGGCGCCTGAATTTCCAGAGGCGGCCGTCAACACGACGCCCTGGGCCGCAGCCGTTTGGATAACCTGATGCAGAGCTGAATCATCCTCTGTTCCGCCTAAGCTGAGATTGATGATCGTGGCGCCATGTGAAACAGCAAAGTTGATGGCCGCTGCGATCGTGGCCGTTGAGCCACTGCCGTTGGCATCCAGGACTTTGAGCGGCATGATGGTCGTGTTAAAAGCAATACCAGCTGCCGACACGCCGTTATTGGTTGATTCGGCAATCGTACCGGTGACATGGGTACCGTGACCGTTGTCATCGTCAGGTGCATTATCACTGTGCACAAAATCCCAACCATGAATGTCGTCGACCAAACCATCATGATCATTGTCAATGCCATCGCCGGGAACTTCGCCCGAATTGGTCCAGAGATGAAGACCGCTCAAATCTGGGGCAGCCGTAGCTAAACCTGTATCTAAAACGGCCACCACAACCCGGGAATCTCCGCCGTAGAGCGGATCTTGAGTATCAGCATCCCACGCTCCCGGCAGATTGATTGCGTTCAAATTCCACTGGGCTGAAAAATCTGGGTCATTGGGTGTGAACAGAGCGTGATAACTGAAATTCTGAACGAGTCGCTGTTGGACAAGGCCGGGAAGTTGTCGTCGCTGACGATCAGTCAGCACCCGGACTCCAGGCCAACCCGAAATTGGTTGACCGAGGTTTGGGTGAGCAGGCGGTGATTGATATAACCAGGTCTTCGCGACCACCGGGGTCGCTACACCCCAACCAACCACGACAGCCAGTCCGACCAACAACCTGATCACTTTGTATCTCATCGTCCGACAATCACATTCAGATCCAAATGTTTATCTGCGCGGGAAATAGTCAATTGAAGATGATCACCGACATGGTAGGTACTCAGGACTGGGCGCAGATCAGTTTGGAGTTGGTGCTGGTCGATACTGATAATAATATCCCCGCTTTTCAAACCAGCTTTGTCGGCTGGGCCTTTGGGTGTGACGGCTTGATCACCTTGATCGGCACCCACCAATGCTCCGGTGGTTTGCGATATCGAGGTGGACACTGATTGATTCAGCATCAGGTAGCGCCACCCAAATATCGCACGAGAAATCTTTTCGGTTTGCAATACTCCGGAGATGACCGACGTTAAATCGTCGACTGACCAGACTCGCCCATTTGCTCCGAGGAGTCCAATCACTTGCCCGGTCGCCGTGAGCACTGGAGCACCAAGTGCGGTACTAACCGGCTGGTCGAGTTGCCAGTAGTCTTCCTGTTGGTCAGTCGAGATCCAGCGCGGTCCACCGTGACCGACGATCGTGCGGTTGACAGCCGTCATATCGGTTAACGTTCCGGCCGCCACCCACACATTTTGCCCAATGGTCGGCGTCGAGGTCGTCAAGTCAAGTGGTGAGAGGTCAGCGCCCGCGGTTTTTAAGAACGCAAAAGGACTCCCTGGGTCGCTCAGATTTGTAGCGACTGAATGAACAACGCCGGCTTGCGAAAGTGCCACGGCGGTACCCGAAGGTCGGGCCTCGCTTAAGGTCATTAACCAGCCGTTGGTACTCAACGGCACCGCCAGGCCCGTGCTTGACGTGGTGGAATATCGACCGTCAGGACCTGCATCTGGAGCGATGTTTACCAATTGATCCAAAGCTTGACTGACGGCGCTTGGAATGGTGAGTGGACCTGGGTTCTTGACTGATTGAACCACCGTGGTTGAAGTCCCCATCGGCAACCATCGCAACCAACGAGAATGTGGGGCATTGCGACTCAACCACCCCCAACCCACCAGAGCTCCAGTCACGACGATGAGATTGACGATGATCAACAGCACCAAAATTCCAAGCCACGGTGTCCGTTGCGGTCGCTCGAGTTTCTGTTCATTCCAAACTTGGGCCACGGCTTTTGCCGCGCTGACCTTTGGTGAGGTGGGGTGAGGTTTGACGTCCATGGGTACTTAGATCCAGCGGGCAGTCAACAGCACAAAGACCAGAACGGCACCACCAGCTAAGAGGTAGCGTCGGCCTCGCCCTGGATGCCAGGTATGTAACCACAGGTGTCGACCAACTTGCATGTAGAAAATGAGGAGGGTGGTCGCCACGGTTGCACTGACTAATACTGCCGTTGGAAGCCACCAGGTCACTGTTGCAATTTCCAGACTGATGAACGCCGTGGGCAGGAGTGCCCGTCGAATGATTCCACTCTGGATCCCGGCGTCCCACCACACGACCAAGCTCGCCAATACGCCGGCCGCTCCCCCGCCGCCGATCACCCACCACAGGGGTAAACTCAAAAAGACTGACCAACTCAGCAAACTAATCACCATCCACCAGATAGCCACGGTCATGCTGAAGACAGCGAACCGGCCTCGTAATGGATCGATGACTCGTCGTTCTTGATGGTGGAGCCATCCGACGAGCAATAAACTGCCGATCACTGCCACCACATGCGCTGGAGCATGTCGAACTAATACTGAATTGGCACTCGTAAAGGCGCCGGCGAAAACTGTGGCGCCGATGGTGGCCATCATGATCAACCACGTTCCAAGTGAACCATCCGGCGGCTGTTGTCGTCGACGATCAGCCAACCATTGCCAGGTAACAGCCAAGAGCAGGGTGGCGGCCGATAAACCTAAACCAATAATTTCAATGGTCCGACGTTCGCCGGCTTGAATGATGAATTCCAAGCTCATAAACCACAACACGCCCAGCGCCGTTGGCAGCCAGACAGGCGAGCCGGAGCGAACATCGGTCACGGGATGTTCCGAGGTCGACATGGCTCATAGCCTAACACAAATTCGCCTCTTTCTCAAGGCCGAACTGATCGTTTTGAGCTGGAGGCCGCGTGGATCCCGGGGCACAAGTAACTCCCGAGGGAATGAGCACCTGGTGAGGTACTGTAATCACTCCCCGCGAGTTTCCCTTCAGCGGTGCTGGGTGCCTCGACCATCAGCCTCCAACCACAAATGACCAGCCGTGACCATGGATTGTTAACGTCCAGTAGCGCGCCTGGTGGCTGCGACCCCCAAAAAAGTGGGGTGCGTATGAAAATGAATTGTCTGACTCCTCTACTGTACTCTGACGGAAAACAGGGTCAAGGCTTACGTCGGTGCGTTTCCGGTGGATAACGTTGATGCGGAACTAACCTTAGGCCTGAATTGCAATCCGCGAACCCGCGTGTCGCACAATATTTTCCTTTTGTAAGCTGTCGACCAATTTCTGGAAACGCCGGCTGTTTAACCGACCAAATTGATTCAAACGCGTTTTCAAAGTGATGAATGAAAGCGGACCGAAATGAACGAGGGTTGAAATAATTCGTCCACGCCAGAATCGATCAGTCTCTTCAAATTTGATACGTTTGTCTGATCGAATCTGTTTCACTGGTTTGAGCACGGCTGGGTAGGCGCGGCAATATTGCTGGACCGGACAGATTTCGCATTTGGGTCGGCGAGCCTGACACACTAGTGCTCCAAAATCCATTAAGGCCGCATTCCAATCGTGGAGATTATTTTTCGGTGCCAGGGATTCGACAGACTCTTGAAGCTGTTGTTTTTTCTTTGGACCTCGAACACCAAAAAATATTCGACTTATCACGCGCCGGACATTCGTATCAATCACTGGTTCGTTCAAACCGAATGCAAAACTCGCCACGGCCCGCGCCGTGTATGGTCCAATTCCTGGTAATTTTTCAAGTTGTTCGACATTGTCTGGAATTTTTCCGTGGTACTCCCCTGTTACAGTCTGTGCTAAGTCACGTAATCGTTTTCCACGTGAATTGTACCCGAGCCCAGACCATAATTTCAAAACTTTTTGTAATGGTGCACGAGCTAATGTTTGAATAGTCGGAAATGTTTTCAACCAAGCAGTGTATTTCGGAATCACCCGGTCGACCTGGGTTTGTTGGAGCATGACTTCGGATACCAAAATGGCGTAGGGGTCGTGCGTTCGTCGCCAAGGGAGGTCGCGACGGTGATCAAAAAACCATCCGAGTAGTTTTTTACGAATGGTTGGGTAGGTAGGGCGGGGTTTCACCCTTGGAGTGTACATCAGGGTACAAAAATCGTCAGCTGACTCCGTTGACAGTCTCAGGAGCCGCCCGTACACTACCCGCATGTTCATCGGCATCGTCGGCTGTCTCGGAGTGGGTAAATCAAGGTTGACCGATGCGTTGGCCAAGCATTTGGGCTACAAGGCGTATTTTGAACCCGTAGCCGAAAATCCGTACTTACATGACTTCTACGCCGATGGCAAGCGCTGGTCGTTTGAAATGCAGATTTTCATGTTGACTCAGCGGTTTAAGCAACACCGCGAAGTCCAACAGCTGTCAGCCAAGGATATCGGGATCGTTCAAGACCAAATCATTTTTGGTGACGTGCTTTACGCCCAGCTGACGCATCAGTTCGGCCTGATGTCTGACCGGGATTATGCGACCTATCGCTCCCATTACGATGAACTTCGGCCGCTGCTCCAGATCCCAGACGTGATTGTGCTCCTGGAAACCTCTGTCGACACTATCTTGAAACGAATTGCTGAACGCGGCCGGGAAAGTGAGCGCGGGATTACCCGCGAGTACTTACAATCGCTAACGGATTTGTTTGCCGAGTGGGTGGCCTCGGTTGAAAAGCAAAGTAAAGTCATCCGCTTAGACTGGACGACCTATCAACCGGTAGCCGACGTGGTGAAATCAATTGAAAAACAGCTGGAGGTTCAGTTGCCTTTGCCGGTGGCGGTAGCTGTGTAAGATTTTCTCGTGCTCTTCTCCCCTCCTCGCTTGTGAGGAGGGGCTGGGGGTGGTCAGGTTGGTGGCTTGACACGATGCTTAATTCGAGTATGCTATCAGTGGTGGCTGGCTCTCTGGCCATGCCGTATTTGTATAATCTCCATCGCCGCAAAAATATTCGTCGCTATTTGCGCAATCATGCCACCCAGACAGAGGTTCTGTTGTGGCAACGTTTACGTCGACATCAGGTGCTGAACGCCAAATTCCGACGGCAGGCTGGTATTCGAAATTACACAGTCGATTTCTATTGCCCCGAGTTGAAGTTCGCGATTGAAATTGATGGTTCACCGCACGCCATGGTAGCTCGACGTCAAGCTGACGCCTATCGCCAGCAACAATTGGAGGCTTGGGGAATCCAGGTTCTACGTTTTTCAGCGAATCAGGTACTGGATGAGATTGATCAGGTCATCGAAAGAATCTCTGGATGTATAAAAATCCTCAGGTTACAATCCGCTGGGCTTAATCAAACATCACCACCCCTGACCCCTCCTGACGGTCAGGAGGGGAACTAAAATCGAAGCTAGCAGTTCTGTACTTGTGTCCTCTACTTGGCTAACTTTTGCTTGAGCCAATCCACCGTCGGAATCGGCGCCGGGTTCACTTTACGTAGAGCGGAGAGATACCAACTGACGTAGCCGCCGAACGCCAGTAAGTCAATCGCTTTTTCCAGTTTCGTTTTCCCAACCGGAGTGACGACCGAAACTTTGGCACCCAGGTCTTCAATAATCTTTTTCGTCAGGGTCAAGCGTTTCAGATTGCGGGGATGATACTCCGCATCACGCACCATGACCACCTGAACTTGTTTGGTGATTGAGCGGTTCCGTAAACCCTCCAGCCAATGGTGGTTAAGATCCGGGAGCATATCCCAGACGGCCATGGTTTTGGCATTTTCGTGAAGTTGGTTTGCCCAGGTGTGCAAGTTTCCGGCGGTCCATTCGGCGCCCATCAAGAAAGGAATTTTCCCGTGCAGTTCAATCGCCAGACGCTTGGCTGGATTTGACTTAGCGGCCCGCTTGACGCCATAGGCATGGCCGGCGCGTTGAGCCGAAGTGACCAAGGCCTGAATCTCACTTTTTGATATGTGAGCGACTCCCAACAGCCGCCAGCACGCAAGCATTGACATTAGCAGGTAGCCCGTTCCAAGGCGAGGTTGATTCGAGGGGTTGAAATGTGGACGAAATTGGTAAACCGGATATCGAAACTTCCAGCCGACCGTGGTTAACGGGCCGCCACTGGCCACGACAATGATATGGGCTCTTTTTTGTTTGGCGGCACTGAATGCAGCTAGCGTTTCTTCGGTACTACCTGAGTAACTGACACACACCACGATGGAACTATGGTTAACCCAACTAGGAAGTTGATATCCTGACACAATCGTGACCGGCAATCGCAACCGATCCGAGAGGACCGAACGGGCAATATCAGCCCCCAACGGTGATCCACCCATGGCGGCGACAACGATTGAGGACGCTTGACCATAGGTTTTCGGCAAACGCACACCTTGCGCATGTTCCCAACCGTCCTGAAGTTGGGCGGGTAATTCGGCTAAACTCGCCCCCACAAAACCGGGATCGCGTCGCAAGCTGGGCAAACGATCAATTTGGCGAGCGGTCATCGTGTAGATTTTTTGATTAATTTCTGGCCGGCCTTTTGGCGAGTTGGCGCCAGGTGATGAAGGCGGTGAAATCGAAGCTGTTCAACCGCCAGAATCATCAACACCACCAGCAGAGCGGGAGTAAACAGGGTGCGCCATGACACGCCAGCAAAAACTTGATCATGCCACCAGTGTGGCAAAAGATTCCAGGTATCTGACCAGCTCAAGGGCACGTCTGGTCCCGCCGTTACCGTCAGGCGAAAATTTCCTGAGTGTGGACTGGCGTCATAGACGGCCAGGTACGAGGTGCCGGTCGGGATGAAGACCGTCGTATTGAGTTTCTGTCGGTAGGCAATCTGGGTAAGCGCTTCAAAGACCGCGACATCATTGTTCGCCGAATACACTAAGGCCAGCGTTTTTGGGGGTTGGTCCATCGGTAGTGAGGGGCCGATGGTTTGTCCATCAGCTTGGTAGAGGACTAGACGAGGTTCAAACTGAGCCTGGGAAATCGGGGTACCGATTTCGGTTCGGATCTGCGTCGGTGATGAGGCACTGATGCGATAAAATTGACTATCGCCTTCAGCTCGGAGCCGCCCGTAGACTGAAATCGGGGCTGAACTAAGTCGAAGTGGCTGGGCGGTCGCCCAGGTCGTGCCGGCCCAAGTTTGCATTGGCCAGAGACTCAACGTCAGGACTGTCGACAGTCCCGTCAGCAGATGTCGTCGCATGCAGGCAGTGTACATCAGCTGGCGGCGAGCGTCGAGACATTCATCTTATCGACGCGTCGACTCCGTTAACCGTCGGAGACGTTGCGCGTGCGTCGACTTGAGTTGATTGGACCGCAAGCGCCAGACCCAGTTTCCGCGCACCCGGCCAGGTCGATTCAGGCGACCCGACTCTCCCAGCTCAAGCAAATCGACGACCGGCACCATCACCACCCGGGCCCGACTCCGATACGCCGCTTCTATGCCGTGCCAAGCGATCTGGGTGGTTGATGGGCCTGCCCACTCACGAAAGTTTTTTCGCTCCCACCATTCAGCCTCTTGCCACCACCCCCGGAACGGCAGGGTGTCGTGCGACGAGGTGCAGTACAGACAATCCTCCATCAAGTATTTCGGGTGATGAAAGTTGGCTGGCAAGCCCGACCATCCGAATTCGAGCATGCGAATGCCTGGCAAGCGATAGTGACGTCGCAGATGCTCCGCATCTGGTTCGGGGTGCCCAATGTCTTCAGCCACCAGTCGCAGTTTTGGATTGCCGCGCATAATCGCCTGAATCAGTTTATGCCCCGGGGTTTTGACCCATCGGCCGTGGCGACCATCTCGAGATCGAACCGGAATGTGAAAGGTTTCGGCTAACCCTTGAAAGTGATCAAAACGCACGACGTCAACCTGAGCCTGCAAATGCTGGACCCGTTTGACCCACCAGCCAAAGTGTTGCCGACGGTGTCTTGACCAACGATACACCGGCTGGCCCCAACGCTGTCCCGTTCGACTGAAGTTATCGGGGGGGACACCGGCGACGGCTTGAGGGCGGCCGTGGCGATCAAGTGAAAAGAGGCCAGGCTGAGTCCAGGTTTCTACGCTATCGTCTTGAACATAAAATGGTAGGTCGCCAATCAGCGCAATCCCCTGTTTCCGGGCGTAGGTATGCAGCTCTTGCCACTGCCAAAAGAACAACCATTGGGCATAAGCGTGGATGTCCATCCGGCGGCGTACACCTGCATCCACATGTGCCCGGGCCAAAATCGGATGGCGCCAGGTGGCTGGCCACCGCCACCATGGACGATGTCGGTGACGATCCTTGATCGCCTGATACAACGTGAAGTCAGTTAACCAATCGGCGGCTGAGCGTCGAAAGGTAACAAAATTTCGATGCTGTTCGGGAGTTCCGTATGCCTGGAAATATTTCCAGGAGGTACGAATCATTCGCCATTTGGTTTTGGCTGCGAGTCGATACTCGACGCGTGACGAAATCCGCTGAGCCGTCACGTCCGAGGGAAGCAGTTTGGCTTTCCGAAGGAGTTCAGCGTTCACGTACATCCAATTGCCGGCCATACTGGACGGCGAGGCATACGGCGAACCTTGGGCGTCCGGGATGCTGAGCGGTAAGATTTGCCAGTAGCGTTGCCGTGCCCGACGAAGCCAATCGACAAATCGATAGGCCGCCGGACCAACGTCTCCGATCGGTCCATGACTCGGTAAGGCGCTAATCGGAAGAAACACCCCTGCCGCGCGCCGTGGGAACACCCGAGTGCTCATCTTAGAATTTCTTGACTGTTTCGACGTATTGGCAAAAGGGACAATCCGGAGCTGACTCCGGCAGTGATCCGTCCAAAATCTCTATCGCCTGGTCAATTCGTGGTCGGACCCGCGACGGATTCGTCGTTAGAGTCTTGACCGTAATCTGCATCGGAAAGCCTTGGTGGAGTTTGTCGCCCTCGGCTGGATAAAAATAAACTAAATGCCCAACTCCGCTTGAAGGTTTACGATTCTGATCAAGTAACCAAGCGTAACTATCAAGCTGGAATTGATAGGCCGGGATCAGGTCCCGGGTGTTTGGATCGGATGAGGCGGTCTTATGATCGACCGGAGTGAAATGATTGTCAGGTCGGACTAAACATTCATCAAGTTTCCCGAGAAAGCCATACCGTTCGTTGATGTGGGCAAAGTACTTTTCCTGGAACGGCGATTCTAGCTTTCCCTCCATCTGGCCGGCGACCAACGGCGGCAAGCTCGGGGTCCCGCGGTACAAATCAAAATACCGCTTGATCACCCCGTCAAAACGGTTGGCCAAACGCGAGACAATCCCTTCGGGTTGGTAAATTTTCAAATTGACCTGCAGCCAAAAACAGCGGGGGCAGCGATTCAGGGTTTCCAAGGAGCTGGCCGACAGCCAAGTTTTTTTGCCGACTGGTTTCGGGAGCGGCTTCGGTGATGTTCGGCGCCGCGTGGTTTTTCGTTCGGCTGGGTCCGCGAACAAACTCGACTGTTTAGGTTTGCGGCGGGTGGGCATTGGGGGTGGGTTGAGTCGCGGAGGCGCCGTGATGATCAATTTGACTGAACGGAGTGGTGGTTTTCAAGTTGGCGTTCGGTTCATCAAACACCGGTCGGTAGTACATGATGTCAACATTATGCTGCGTCAGAACTTCATGAATCCCATCACGTAAATGTCGCGGAACTGAAGTAATGTAACCACGGATCAAGCAATCTTCATCAATTTCTGATTTCCCGAGTTTCTTGGCTTGGTTTTCGGCCGCAGGCACGGTCCATTCACGCACATACTTCTTGTATTGCTCGGGTGTATCCGCGATCAATTCTTTGAGTAAGTCCGTCAGGTCTGACGGCCAATGCATGGGCATGTTAGGCCGGGCTAATCGTGACTGAGATCATCTGATCACCTTGGACAATCGACTTGACCACGTCCAGTCCTTGGGTGACGTGACCAAAGATCGTGTAGAGCTTCTCCAACTTGGTCGTATCGTCAGCATTGGTAATGAAAAATTGTGAGCCATTGGTATTCGGACCGGAATTAGCCATCGCCACGGTGCCTTCGACATACTCGCTTGTGACCGGTTCGTCCGGGAAGGTGTAGCCCGGCCCGCCGCTACCGGTGCCAGTCGGATCGCCGCCTTGGATGACGAAGCCGGAAATGACTCGGTGCCAGGTTAACCCGTTGAAGTATCCCTGTTTCGCTAAGTACACGAAACTACTGACAGCCAGCGGCGCCTGAGCGTCATCGAGGCTAAACACAATCGTGCCCTTGTTGGTCACAATCGTGGCTTGTTGATGATGAATCTGATCGGCCGGTAAACGACCAGGGTAGGGATAGGTTTTCATAGTCGTGTTCGTGGATGAAGTTTCGGTCGGCGCTTGATATGGCCGGCCGGGTAAATGAAATTTGGTAATGGCTAAGGCAATCGCCACGATCACCATCGCGAATAAAACCAGAATGGGAAATGGTAGACGTTTGGCCATAGATTAGTTGAGTTGCGTATTTGTCGTGGGTAAGGCCTGGTCAAATCGGAGCGAGGTGACGATGGTCTGAAAGGCAGCATCGGATAATGACGGGCCTTGGGCAAAGACGTAGTAATGATTGGCATTACCTTGAATCGACACCCAGGCTTCGTTATGTTGATGTGCGACCCAACTCGGCAAGCCTGATGACGCCGAACCTGTCACGCCGGCATACCAAGCGCTGAGCATGCCATCAACGTAGGGTCCAGCGTACTGGGTGATCGTTCCGGCTGGCAAGGTTGATCCGTACCAGGCTAACAATTGAATGTCGGGGGTTTGTCCGTTGGCACCTGGAACATAGAATCGAAGAGACTTGGCTGAAGCCAGATAATCTCCAGCCAGATTGACCGGAAGAGAAATTCGAAACTCGAGGTGCGGATCTCGGTCAGGAATATCCGCCGTAGAAAATATCTGAACCTGATCACTCTTCGGCGAACCGTTGCTGTTCGCGGTGGACTTGGTTGGTGCTTTGGCTTTGGGAACATGGGCTAACCAACCGGTGATCACCGCCGCCAAGATGACCACGAATGTGATGAGTATTGCCTGTGGTTTCCGCATGGCCATAGGTTACCGTTTTTTCGCACTTCACACCAGTTGCTGTCCCCGTTTCCTGG
>CAYLHT010000009.1:0-22655 GCA_964383765.1 uncultured Gammaproteobacteria bacterium
CCGGCGACGCGGGCGGGGACGGACCCGCAGCCTGCCGGGTGATCTTCTTGGTCAATCACGACCATGGGTGGTTGGTGGTAGGGGAGGAGGAGAGCCTGAGCTGTCCCAATCACCTGAGTGGCCTGACCATGGAGAATCTCAAGGTAGGCTTGTCGGTATTGGGCCGGAGTCAGTTCGCCGTGAACGCTCAGTACCGGTTGAGTACCTTCAGCCATGAGCGACACCAGTTGGTGAACGTCATCGACGGTTGGACAAATAACAACACGGGGCGAATCTGGTTGGTGTAACCACGTCAACAACCACTTGATTGCTTCAGATCGTTCTCGGTACCACCACGTTTGGCCAGATGGTAGGGACGAGGCAATACTTACGTTCGAATCGCGGTGGGGTTGGACAAGCGTAGTTTGTTTAGAACGGCGTGATGAAAAAACTGGAACAATGGTCTGCAGGATCGACGCTAGTGAGCTAAATGTTTGATCCTGAATTGCTTGAATCGCAGCCTGCTGCCACTCGGTCACCATCGGTTCAGTCATCAGAACTTGTTCGATGGGTTTCAAATCAGGAATATGTGAATCTTCGGAAAGTTCCCACACAATCCCAGTCACACGTTGTACTCGCAGCATAACCTCGACGAGCTGGCCAGGCTTGATTAGTAGCTGATCGTCAACACGGTATTCAAACCAGTTGTGTTCCGGCGGTAATTTACGCAACGGGATGACCCGTGCCACTCGAGTCATGTAGGGATTTCAAAACTAGCGGTCAGTAATCCAACTGACAGGGGGGCTTGAAAACTCTGAACGGTGCCGATGCTATGTGCTCGACGTAAGCTGCTGAGGAGCACGATAATTGGGGCCAAGCCACACACGTCTTTTAGCTGAATTGACAAGAGTGGACTCGGATCGGTACGACCAATGGCCTCACCAATCGTACGCTCCTCGGCCAAAGGTCGTTCGTGAGACCGCTGGGCACGTGGCAATAAATCGGCCGAAGTCACGATGGCTAACCGAAGTTTTGTTTGGTGACAGAGTTCCTCGAGAACGCGTCCTAAATTTAAAAGTTCTTCTGGTGATTGGTGGGCAACCGCGAGTGGTAAAATTTTCATCGGGGATTGGGACCCAAACAACCATGACCATGGCACAGTACAACCATAATCGAGCTCGAGGCGAGTACATTTGGGTAACTCAACGTCAAATTGTTCGGCAACATCAGCGCACAATTGAGCAAAACGCGGGTCTCCGGGCACCTGAATGTGAGTATGCTGGTCTCCAAATTCAATCATTCGGCCAACGTACTTTTCGGCTACATTCAGAGTCGGGCGGTTATTGATTAAAGGACCATGCGGGGTAAGCAAAACAACGAGATCTGGTTGGCGGGCGCGCAGGTCGGCGCCAATTTCACCCAAAGCTGCATGAGTAACGTGAAAGAGTTGGCGGTGGTGTCCGGCCAAACGATCAATCAGGAGCGGAGAGTGTGGAACAACCGCCGCCGCAACCAGGGGCATAGATTAGCGACTGGCGGTCTGGACAGTCGAGTCGACGTCAAGGGTTGGGCCAAGCGGATGCACCCACAAAGAATTGTTATCAACCTTGAGGACGTTTGAGAAAGTAAAGCGATAGGCAGCGAAAGCAGTTGGGCTGGCGATCGGGAGTCGGTACCCATTGGAAATCACGTAGACGGTCGAATCGCCGGTGGCTTGAATCAAATCACCATCTCGGAAACCAACGGGAGGACCGTCGGTATAGGTCGCCAATTGAACCGGGCTAACTTTATTGGCTTTCTGAAGACCAAATTGGTCTTTTTTAATATATTTGCTATAGACCGGGTGCTTGATCCCATCTTTGACAAAGTAGATGCCCCCAGTTTTCTTATTTTGCATTAGACGTCCGGAGGGAAAAATATTATCAGTTGTGATTTTATCTCCGACGGCAAAGGAGGCGACGTCGTCCCAACTGACCTTCGTCACTTCTTCTTTCAAGAAACCGGCGGCTTGAAAAGCAGCTCGCGAAGCGATCGGTCGCAGCACATCATCAACGAGCAGGTTAATTCCTCGATTCGGGGTTTTGAGTAACGAGTAGTTGGCAAACAGAATGTCTCGACCGTTATCGTATTCCAGCAAGTGGTCGGCCGGCACGGTGATGACACTGTTTGAGTTGTAGCGCGACAGAAAGACCGACATTTTAGCAAACTTACGTTTTAAGCCATTTTGAATTAAATAAATTGTTGACGTGCCCTGGGCTTTGAGTAACGTTCCATCCGGGTAGAGACGCCTGAGGTTAAAGGCGAATCGATTCCAAATTTTCCAAAAGTTATAATTCCCATGAAAGTGGGGGGTGTAGGTGTACAAAGCTGAAGTTACGAAATTCGCTGGGGCGACGTTGACGGGTGTTGAGGTATTCGGGCAAAAACCGTCGGTCGTGGCTTCGTAGTCACTGCAGAAGAGTTGCTTGACTATGCCTGGACCCCAACCGCTAACAGTGTGTCCGGTAGCACTAATCGAATCGTAGTAACGGCGAAAGGCTTTGGTGGCTACGTCGACTTGATTTGCAAATCCCTTAAACCCTTGAATGCTCGGATCGTCAGTCGAGCATGAGTCACACACACCGTACCCCATAGCCCAATCTAGGTGTGTTTGGTAATTACTGATTCCATCATCATCTATCAGGGATTCCTCTTTTTGTAGTGTGACCAAGATCACTTTCGGATTGATTTTATAATTTTGGGACGCCTCGTAAATGAGCTGAGAAGCTGGTTTGGCAACCACTTGAGCAGTGTTTGGATCGGTCACGGAAAATGTTAAATCAGCCAGCTGGCTACCATGGAGAGTTAGGAATTCTTGAATCTTTGCCTGACTCAGGCTCTCATAATCCAGCAGGTCATCATCGGCCACAATAAAGTTATAATTGAACGCCGGATCATACGCCCGAGCTACGCTGGGCAGAAGAAAACAGCCGATCACAACCGCTATCCAAAGCGCATTGAGAATCCTCATAAGGTTGAACTATAGCATATTTTCAACTATACTGCAAGTATGAACAGACGACGTCGCTTACTTGGAGTTGAGATTGATGACATTGGCATGCCTGAGGCGGTCGCCGAGGCTAAAAAGTTTTTAGACTCTCACCAATTTCACCAAGTGGTCACGCCTGGCCCAGAATTTTTGCTTGAAGCGACTGCCAATGCCAAATTTCATAACATCTTGAATCGAGCTGACCTGTCTTTACCTGATGGTATGGGTCTCAAAGTGGCTGGTTGGTTGTCCGGCCAGAAGGTGCGGCAACGTGTGACCGGAGTCGATTTTGTGATCAAGCTACTCGAACTCTGTCAGCAGATGGGACGCTCAGTTTTTCTCTATGGCGGACAGGCCGGGGTAGCTGAGCAAGCGGTGCGTCGGATCATGAAAACCTATCCGCGTTTACTGGTGGCTGGATTTGAATCTGGCTACCGGGGTCCGTGGCAACAACTGCATGAGCGACGGGTCCTAGAAAAGATTCATTTAGCCAAACCTTCGGTACTCTTAGTCGCTCTCGGGGCCCCAAAACAAGAACTCTGGATTGATCGTCATCGCCAAGGCTTACACGACGTCCGGATTGCAATTGGGGTTGGTCGAACCTTTGATTACTTAGCTGGCATCACGCCGCGGGCGCCAAAACTCCTGCGTCAACTCGGGTTAGAATGGACGTTAACCTATGTAACTGCGGGTAAATACTACCAACCGGAGTTTCGACGTCAAAGAGTTCGAAATGCCACTTGGCATTTTCTTCGGCAGATTATCAAACAGCGCCATGTCTGAGGTCCGAGTTCGTTTTGCTCCATCACCAACTGGAGACGTTCATATTGGGAGTATGTGGTTGGCACAATTCGATTGGTTGTTCGCACGGCAGAACCAGGGAAAATTTATTTTACGAATTGAGGATACTGATCGACAACGCTTGGTCCCTGGGGCGGTGGAGAAAATTTACGAAGCCTTAGCCTGGTATGAATTAACGCCCGATGAGGGGCCGAATGAGGGCGGTCAGTTTGGGCCGTACATTCAAAGCCAGCGTCTTGATATTTACCGCCACCATATTGATCAACTCCTTCGGCAGGGGAGTGTCTACCGATGTTTTTGCTCACCGGAGCGATTAGCACAGCTCCGAGCCAATCAAACTGCGGCTAAACTTCCGCCGCGGTATGATAAACACTGTTTATCGTTGTCGGTCGAAGAAGTCCAAGCTCGCTTGAGTCGCGGAGAAGCGCACGTGGTTCGTCTCAATGTTCCAACCCATGGAACAATCGTCGTGGATGATATGGTCCGCGGTTCTGTCACCTTTCGTTTGGACCAAGTGGATGATAGTGTACTACTCAAGTCCGATGGTTTTCCTACCTATCATCTAGCGGTCGTCGTGGACGATCACCTAATGAAAATTTCCCATGTCATTCGAGGTGAGGAATGGCTACCATCCACCCCAAAACACCTGCTCTTGTATCAAGCTTTTGGATGGACTTCGCCGGTCTTCGCTCATTTGCCCCAGATTCTCGGAACGAATAAGAAAAAACTTTCGAAACGCGAGGGCGCAGCTGCCGCTCTGAGTTTTCGCGATCAGGGATACTTAGTTGCCGCCATGCAGAACTTTCTGGCGTTAATGGGCTGGCATCCTAAGGGTGACGAAGAAAAACTTTCTCGAACCGATGTTTTGAAGCAGTTTCAACTCAAGCATATGAACGCAGCTGGGGCAGTTTTCGATCACGCGAAGCTTGATTGGCTGAACGGCGTGTATATTCGAGATTTACCAACTCCAGAGTTAGTTCAACAACTTGAATCTTTTTGGCATCGCCCGGCTGGCGCATCTCAAGACAAGACGTATCTTTCGAAAGTCGTCAATCTGGTAAAAGATCGATTAGTCAAACTATCTGACATTGATCAAACAATTAATTTTATTTTTCCAGAAGTTTGGGACCAGGAACTCAGGTCATTTGATCGAACTGGGTTGGCCGGTCGAAAACAAACACTGGCTGAGGCGACTGAAGCTATTCAGCAATTTACGACCTGGCTCACAACCCAACCTGAACCCTGGTCGGCACCAGACCTAAAAACAGCGGCCGTAGCCTGGATCTCGGCTCAGAGCTTGAGTAATGCCAACGTCTTATGGCCGGTTCGGGTAGCACTTTCATTACGATCAGCTAGTCCCGATGTCTTTGACCTGTTGGCTGTACTCGAAAAAAACGAATCATTACGACGTCTTCAAAAATTTGGGAATTGACAAAAAGGCCTTAATCTGCTAGGGTAGGGGAGTTCACCATGAGGCTAACATCAAAAACACAAGCGCCTTATCGCTTCATTGCCGCCTTGGCCGGGTTGGCCACGTTGTGTTTACCCTTTGTGACACTAGCTGAAACGTTTAATCCGGCCGCAACTAATCAGAATACGAATATCTCTGCTCCTGAGATGGTGAGCACCCCGACTCCGGCCTCACTCACAAGTCCGGATCCAATCGCTGATTTAAACAGCCAAATCGCCGACAAAAAGGCCCGAATAGATGAACTCAACCAACAGGCAGCCCAATACCAAGACAAAATTAACGCCGCCCAAGGCCAAATTCACGATTTGAAGTCACAAGTCGCGGTGATTGATGATCAAGTCGCGCAAACCAATTTTCAGATACAAGCCAAACAAGAAGAGATAAGCAGTCTGGAATTAGAAATGGCGGCCTTGCAACAGTCAATTGATGATCAAACCAAGAAAATTTCAGATCAGAAAGATAATCTGGTATCAGCCGTCGTTCAGCTTGATCGTAATTCCCGTACCTCAACCTTGGCCTTGGTGTTGACTCACGATAGCCTGGCCGATTTTTACACCCAAGCCCAAGCCACGGCCAGTTTGAGTCAAGCCCTGAGTGATTCGATCCAACAATTGAACAGCTTGCGAGCGGATTTACAGGCGAAGCAAAATGATTTGACCAAAGCCCGTGATGATCTGCAACAAACTAAAGCCCAGCTTGAAGTTCAAAAACAATCGACGGTCGAGCAGCTCAGCTTAAAAAATGATTTACTGAGCGGCGTCCAAAGCTCGGCGAGTCAGTACGACCAATTACTTCAACAGTCGCTCAAAGAAGAGCAGCAGGCGAACGCGACCATTTCAGCCCTGGAAGCTCAGCTTCAACAGCAATTGAATAGTGGCGATGTCCCGGAACCGCAATTCACCTCAACCGGCTATATTTGGCCGATTACGAGTCGTGACATCTCAGCCTACTTTCACGATGCCTCATATCCCTTTAGTTGCCGATTATGGCATAACGCGGCCTGCATGGAGCATTCTGGTTTGGATATTCGAACCCCGCAGGGGACACCGGTCCGGGCGTCAGCCGACGG
The DNA here is from genome assembly GCA_964383765.1 of uncultured Gammaproteobacteria bacterium. Taxonomy (GTDB): domain Bacteria; phylum Patescibacteriota; class Patescibacteriia; order SBBC01; family CAIJZX01; genus CAYLHT01. Next base: position 6,349 of record CAYLHT010000009.1, read on the forward strand.
GATTATCTCCGTGGTTCACGACCAAGGGTTCTACACCAACGCCGATGGTCAAAAAACCCGGAGTGCTCTTAATTTCGTCGGCATCCTGCACCAAAATGGAATTTCAACTCGCTACTTACATTTGAGCGCCGTCTACGTTCAAGCCGATCAGTTTGTGAAGCAAGGGGATATCATCGGTTTGTCGGGGGGACTACCAGGTACGGCCGGGGCGGGTGGAATGACCACCGGTGCCCACGTACACTTTGAAGTTCGGGTCAACGGTATTCCAGACGACCCACTCAAGTATTTACCGAACTAAGCCATCCGCGTAAGGGGAGTGACGCTTGTTGATTACTAGTAGAGTCGTTTAATATACCTTTTACGACGTATAAAGTAGAGGCGGGTAAACTTCTACTGTACATAGACCCTCGGGAGGAAACGCAGGTCGATGTACTGCTTTGGGTTGGTATGGCTATCCGTCAAAACTCGCTGTAACGCATCTACTGCTTCAGTAATATTTTGATGCCGGTCGAAGTACACTTCTGGCCCGTGCTCAAGCTGGACGTGAATCTCTTGGCTGCTTTGATGTAGGCTCGCTAGGTCGCAGACTGATTGGTTGATATTCACGGTTGAATTGACCGTCTGATGTACTAACTCAAGGTCTTGGCTGTTATTAGTCAGATTGACGTTTGAGTTCGTCGCAGGACTAGGATTGGTGGATGGCTCAAGCGTGATGGGACAGCTCGGCGCCGGGACAAGAAAAGAAGAAACCTTCAGATGAGCTTGATTGAGGTGATCCGCAATTTGAGCCATAGAGCTTGTCACCTCGGGCTTCACCACCGCTTGATCAATTTGAAGGACCGGCTGTCCACGATCATCAACCAGCGGTAGATTTGAATTTTGAGGCACGCTCAGACTCATGACAATGCCCTGCCGATCAACAATTGCCAATTGACCGCCCGATTGCCAGCGCCAGGTTGGCGTCCGCTCGTGAACGGTTAAGGTTAAACCGTGCGGATACCGTTTGAGGACATCCACGCCTTCAATGGATAGACGACGACTAATGCGTTCGCGTATACTAAGACTGAACTGATGACTCGAGAGTAACCACAAATTTCGATTCGGGATAATCAACCACCTCTGGCTATCGAGCATATTTGCGGCCACCCGAGCAACGCTGTCGTGATCCAGTGCGTGCGTGCCGTGTACCTCAACGGCGGTCACGCGTAACCACGGGCCATAGACTACCAACCCAATCGCCACAACGCACAGGGTCAAAGCAAAAACCTTCAGCACCCGATGACGAAAGACCTTGAGCTGAGTCTGATCAGGCTCAGCTGCATTAAACATCGGATTCCGCGACTGATGGCGAATCACAGGATCTGGCGTGGGGGCGCTTCGCCGAGGCCGACCGGAGAAAAATTTCATATACCGTGTCGTTCAAGCTGCGGATGTATTCGGCTCACGAACTCGTAGTTCAAAAGTTTGGCCGCCCGGCAGAGATCTTCTATGTCAGCTCCGGTCCCGATCAAGGTGACACGATCACCCTGTTTTGCGTGTGGAGCTCGACTGAGGTCCACCATCATCAGGTTCATGGATATTCTGCCGATAACTGGGCAGCGTTGTCGATTGACGATCACCCAGCCTGCGTTCGAAAGACGCCGATCATACCCATCGCTATATCCAACCGGGAGAATGCCAATTCTGGTGGTCCGTTTGACCGTCACGGTTGAACCGTACCCAACGCTGGTCCCGGTTGGAATGGTTTTGATTTGGGATAGGCGCGTGTACCAACGTAAGGCTGGTTGTAAGGACAACTTAGGCTGAAAACGCCTTGCCCAGGCCTTAATCTCAACTGAGGGCCAAAGCCCATAGAGACCAATACCGGGCCTTACAAGTCCAAAATAGGCCTCTGGATAGCGTATAACAGCCGCGGTACAAGCAAGATGGGCCACTACCCTAGCAGGAAGGTTTAGCTGCGATTTTAGTGTCGTAAAACGGTTTATTTGTTGTTTGGTTCGTCTCGATGATTGTTCTTCAGCATTGGCTAGATGTGACCAACATCCAACCACCTGAACACTGGAATGTCCAAGATTTTTTTTTAGTCTCGGTGGATCGGATAGTAAAAAGCCGATTCGGCTGGTACCGGTATCGAGTTTCAAATGAATTCTGACAGGCACATGTTGACCAGCGAGTTTTTTTAAAGATTGTAAAGACTCAAAATCCCAGGCCACCAGTTCAATCCCCTGTCGAACCAATTCCGGAAGTTGATCACTTGACCAGAAACTTAACACGACAATTCGACCGCGATATCCTAAACGCCGTAGGTCAAATGCTTCTTGTCCGTAGGCGACGCCGAGTCCATGCGGGTGAAGAGATTGTAGAATCGGAATGACTTGAGCCAAACCATGCCCGTATGCATTGGCTTTGACCACAGGTAACATCCGAACCCGCGACCCAATCAACCCATAGAGTTGGTGGTAGTTGTGTTTGAGCGCGGCGCTAGATATTTCTAACCACGTGCGGTGAGTGGTTGCCATTCGTCTAACCGATGACTTTCGTACCGTTCATCCAGGGTTGCAAAACTTTCGGTACATCAATTCGCCCATCCGTTCGTTGGTAGTTCTCGATGATGGCGACGAGGGTACGACCGATTGCAAAGGCGGTGCCATTCAACATGTGTAGGAATTCTTTTTGACCATCTTGGCGTTTGAGCTTGATGTGTAAATTTCGCGCTTGGTAATCGGTCGTCGTCGACGTCGAATGGGTTTCGAGCCAGCGCTGTGAGCCAGGTAACCAACATTCAATGTCGTAGGTCCGAGCGCTGGGCCAGCCCAAATCTCCGGTACAGAGTTTGACGACGCGATATGGAATTTTCAAGCCCTGCATTAACTTCTCTTCGAGTGACAACATGAACTCGTGCTCGTCATCGGATTTTTCCGGCGTCGTCAGCGAAAACATTTCGAGTTTATCGAATTGGTGGACACGGATAATCCCTTTGGTGTCTTTACCGTATGAACCCGCTTCACGTCGAAACGCACTCGAAAAGGCTAGGTACCGTTTTGGTAACATTGTTTCATCAAACGTTTCGTCCCGGTGCATCGGCCCGATCGCTTGCTCGGCCGTACCGACCAGGTAAAGTTTATCTTTCCCAAAGTGGTAGACTTCATCTTCTCCACCGCCAGTCAAGTATCCCATAGCCGCCATATTTTCCTCTTTGATGAGGACTGGCGGGATCACCATGGTAAATCCGTGTTGAAGGATACTGGATTGGGCGTATTGGATCAGGGCAAACTCCATTTGGGCGATTGGTCCGGTCAAAAAACCAAAACGAGTGCCTGAAACTTTTGCACCGCGGACCATATCGACCCAACCGTAAGGTTCGGCTAAAGCTAAATAGTCTTTTGGGTTCTTGAATTGTGGCCGTTTGCCAACTTCTCGAAGTACCTGGTTGGCGGTTTCATCATCACCGTCGGACACATCGTCCTTGGGCGGATTTGGGATGTGAACTTCGGCAGAGGTCTGAATTGATTTTTTCAACTCGGAAATTCGGTCAGAAACGGTCCGGAGTTCAGCAATCTTTTTCTTTTTCTCAGCGCCGTGCAAATTCGGAACCAGTTTGTTGGCGGTATTGATTTCGGCTTGTAGGCCTTCCAGTTCGGCTTGCAAGTGCTTGCCAGCTGAACCTGCGTCCGACGAGACTTGGTTCAAGAGGGCCTGAAATTTCTTACCACGGCGTTGTAGCCCTTTGAGTTGTTCTGGAGTGATCATAGTCCGAGTTGCTCCTGAATGTCTTGCATGGCCGCCAAGACGTTTTGAAAGTGCTCCTCCTGCGGTAAACCAATCAAGACTACTCCCTGAGCGATGCCGTCGCGACTGACCTTAGCGGCGAAGCTCTTACTTTTGAGTTTTTTCTTGATCGAATCGACGGTTACATCGGCCAGCTTTTTGCTGGGTTGAATGAGAGCACAAGCCACAATAAAACCGGTGAGCTCATCCACAGCAAAAATGCATTTCTCCATCATCGATTCGGCTTTGGTGCCGGTGTGGGGTGCATGTGCCATTATCGCTTGACGTATATTTTGTGGCACTCCCCTACGTTCAAGAATGGTTTGTCCCTTAGCTGGGTGATCTTCTAGCGTCGGATGAATTTCCCAGTCAAAATCATGGAGCAAGCCGACAATACCCCATTCATCCGGGTTGCCACCATATTTGTTCGCGTAGTAGCGCATGGCTGCTTCGGCTGCGTACATGTGTCGCCGCAAGTTTTCGTTTTGAACATGCTCATGCAATATGGCCATGGCGTGGCCCCGAGTAAAATTGTTTTGTCCGGCCAGGGTCGTCGGCCAAGGAGAGCGAACGGTATATGGCATTACTTTTCGGGTTTGAGGGTTGGAAAAAAAATTACTTCTTTCAGGGATTTCTGGTTTGTCAGCAGCGCCGTCAAACGATCAATACCGATGCCGAGTCCAGAGGTTGGCGGCATGCCATATTCAAGGGCTTGCAGATAATTTTCATCGACGGGTTGAGCCTCTTGGTCACCTTTGGCCCGAAGTTGTTCTTGAGCTTCGAAGCGCTCACGTTGATCAATCGGGTCGTTCAATTCACTAAAGGCATTACCGAGTTCAGTCCCACCGCCTAACAGCTGAAAACGTTCGGTGTACTTAGGATTGTCTGGTTTCTTTTTTGCCAAGGGCGAAAGTTCAATCGGATAGTCGATGATGAAGCCGGGTTCGATGAAATTTGGACGGACATGCGTTTTGAAGAGTTCATCAATCATCTGGACACGGTTCATCTCCTTCGTCAAATCGGATTTTAGTTTCTGACCGTGTTTTCGAATGTCCTCATCGCTCGCCGTATCGATATCAATCTTGGTCATGTGCAGAATCGCTTCATGGTACGGAATGCGACGAAATGGCTTTTTGAGTTTTATCGTTTTCTTTCCCACAGTGATTTCGGGCTTACCGAAGACTGCCTTAGCCACCGTCATGAATAAATCCTCAGTCAAGTTCATCATCCATTCGTAATCAGTGTAGGCGGCGTAACATTCCATCTCTGTAAATTCCGGATTGTGATCGTGATCAATACCTTCGTTCCGAAAATTCTTTCCGATCTCAAACACTCGATTAAAACCACCAACGATCAAACGCTTCAAGTACAATTCCGGCGCCACTCGCAAAAATAAATCAGAGTCGAGAGCGTTGTGATGCGTTGTAAATGGTCGGGCCGTGGCCCCGCCCTGGATCGGTTGAAGTATTGGCGTCTCCACTTCAACAAAATCGTGGTCAGTCAAGAATCGACGAACGGCCGAGATAATTTTGGCTCGAGTCAGAAAAACTGGTTGAGCTTCAGGATTGACCAATAGATCAACTTCACGATGACGGTAGCGTTGTTCCACATCTTCCAGACCAAAGTGGGTCGAGGGTAATGGTCGTAGCGCTTTGGCTAGCCAGGTAATGTGGTTGGCGTCGATTGTGCGTTCACCCCGCTTGGTCACAAACGTGGTCCCTGTCACATCCAGAAAATCGCCGAGGTCAATGTGTTTCAGACTGTCGGCAAACGCATCACCGAGGTTTTTGACTTGAGCAAAAATTTGAATCTTGCCGGTTTCATCAACGATGTCGAGAAAGGCCGAACCGCCTTGAATCCGCATGGCACGAACACGTCCGGCAATCGTAACTCCTTGGCCATCTTTCCAGGTATCCAAAATCTTAGCGATTCTGTGGGTCCGCTGAGTCCGAGCTGGATACGGCTCAACCCCGCGGTCGATCAATTGTTGTCGGCGTTGGCGACGAATTTCATCTTGATCACTTCGAGTTAGCATGCGCTAAGTATAGCCAAAAAAGGCTCTCCCGACAAACTTGAATACCCAAAGACTACAGAATCTTCGTAATCGAATACTCAGCCTGGCCTTTTGGCGTCGGCACAGAAACTTGGTCGCCGGCTTTGCGCCCCAGAAGGGCTTGACCAAGTGGCGATTCGTTTGAAATTTTGCCAGTTAAGGGGTCGGCTTCATTTGAACCAACGATTGAAAGTGTCAAGCTTTTACCGCCACTGCTAGCTTGGAGTGTGCTCCCAACTTCAACCGTTCCACCACTACGATGTTCATCAATAATCTGGGCATGCTTTAAAATATTCTCAAGCTCTTCAATCCGGCCCTCGTTAAAGCCCTGCTCGGTCTTGGCTTCCTGATACTCGGCGTTCTCAGATAAATCACCCAGTTCCTTAGCTTCTTGTATTCGGTTGGCTAATTCTTTACGTCGAACATGGACAAGCTCGTTGAGCTCGGCCTGGAGCTTTTCAAAACCTTGTTTGGTTAAATACGTGGTTTGGTCAGTCATAGATACTTCATCGAAAAATGTCCCCGATCGGGAACAGGGTCGTATGCTAAACCCTTTCAAACAGGGTGTCAATCATTTATCCACAGGTCGTTCAAGAGCGTGTTTCTGAAAAATACCAGGTGAGAATGTCCTTGGCCACCGGTAGTGCAATTTCATGACCTTGTCCCCCACCCTCAATCACGACAGCCAGGGCGATGGTGGGATGGTCATAGGGAGCGAACGCGGTGTACCAGGCATGGGTGTGATTGCCAACGCCGAATTGAGCCGTCCCTGTCTTGCCCGCGACCGGAACCGGGACCGATTGCATCGCACGTGAACTACCCGATAAGACACCTTCACGCATGCCCGCCTGGACGGCTGTAATGTCTGGTCCGGGGGCGATATCTTTTTCGAGAACTTTCGGAACGATCGTCGTTCGGGTTTGTCCATTGGGATCAGAAATCTCCCTCACCAGATGTGGTTGATAGAGCGTCCCGCCGTTAGCGACCGCCGCGATTGCGCTGGCAACTTGCAGCGGTGTAACCTCCAGGTCACCTTGACCAATCGCCAAGTGATACGTATCTCCTAATCGCCAAGGGGTTGGACGAACGTTCGTCCGCCATTGCTTGGTTGGAAGTAAGCCAGGTTGTTCACCTGGAATGTCAATACCTAAGGTTCGGCCCCAGCCGTAACGTGACAAGTACTTGACGATGCGATCGACACCCAGACCGGGTTGTTGATCGTAGCCGCCGCCAACTTCATAAAAATAGGTGTTGACTGATTCGGCGATGGCTTTGGATAAATTCGTTATTCCATGTCCACCTGGTTTCCAATCAGGAAAGGTATTGACTCCAACTTTAAGCCCGCCGGTACTCAAGACCGTCGTTTGAGGAGTGACCACGCCTTCGGCTAAAGCCGCAGTTCCAATCAACGGTTTAATAATCGACCCGGAAGGATACTGCCCAGCGATTGCTCGATTCAGCAGGGGTTGAGTTTTGTCATGCAGGGCATGCATCACATCCGATTGATGACTTTGATCAACAAACCAATTATCATCAAAAGTTGGGGCACTCACCAGGGCCAGAATTTCTCCATTCTGAGGATTTATCGCCACCGCCGCCCCGGCCGTGCTGTGGGCTTGGTGTATGGCCGCCTGGAGGCGATCGAACAGCCGCTGTTGGAGATCAGCGTCAAGGCTCACGTGAAGCGTGTCACCGGGAACCGGATCGCGATCTTGGGTGCTAGAGTTTTGCCCAACCTTCGCACGGTCAACCTCACGTCGTCCGTCTTGTCCGCGTAAAACGTCATCGTACATTTTTTCAAGACCGGCTTTCCCGGTCACGTCAATAATTGAGGCATTACTTTTCTGTTGCAATTCATCGGATGAAATTTTTCCGATGTATCCTAAGACTGGTGCGCCGGCAAGGCCCAAAGGGGAAGTTTGGGGAGGGACAGCCGTGACGGTGGTGGCTTGGCACCCCCTTAACTTGACCGTCCAGTTTCAGGGCTTAATCTTATTGAACATGATCAACGAGAGCGATCGGGTCAGTGCGTCGATGTTTGGGATCGGATAATTTACTCTGGATCTCAACCATCGGGACCTGACTCAAGTCGACAACTTGCTGTAAAATTTTCTGACGCTGGAGCTCGTCAGTAGGTAATTCAGCCGGGGTGACCGTTAACGAAAAATCAGGCGCATTTTGAACCAAGGCTTGACCAAAACGATCCACAATCGCTCCGCGGGGAGCCGGCAAAACCTGGACTCGGATGCGATTGTGTTCGGTTTGCTGTCGAAAGTCTGCGCCTTGGACAACCTGAAGAATAAGTAGGCGACCGAAAATAATAATAACTAACGCCGAAAAAATAATCGGCAACCATCGCCACCAACCTTGGGTTCGTAAGATCGTCAGTGAAACCGGACTCGAGTCGGCGTCAAGTGGGCGTGGGCGTTTTTCTTTTTGCTCACTAGCAGTATTCAGCCAGGGCCAAATGTCAATATCCATCAGGCGAATGGTTTAGTCAGTGACGGAGTGAGCGCTGCAAAATTCCCTCCGCCACGCCAACGCCAGACTGCCCAAACGATCACCGGTTGCACGACCAACTGAATTGCTCCTTGACTTACCCACTTCCCAACATCGAGGAGCAGTGTGCTCGGTTGAATGAACCGAACAATGAAAAGTAATAACCAGAAACTGACGTAAAAAACCAGCGTTCCGGCTGCCACCGCGGCCAATAGCGATAGCGCAGCTCGCTCAGCGACTACCCGTCGCACGAAGAACCAGCTGATTCCGACTGAAGCCAGCATAGCGATGACGAAGCTATAGGCGGGCCAGACGGTGACCAAACCTCGTAATAAACCAATCACGACCGCTAAGCCAAATCCAATTCGCCACGATCGAATCAGGCTGGTGGCAAACACCATGAACAAGCTCAGGTTGACGAGTTGAATTCCCAGACGTGGCCAGAGCGTGACATCAATTCCAACCGCTACCACCGCGAATAACCCTAAAACCAGAATTTTCAAAACCTGTTTCATAGCTGGACTACTCCAACGATATCGAGTTCATTCACATCTATCGGCGATTGTAAAGTTGCGGTTTGGAAAACATCGCCGGGTCGAGTCGTAATGCGACCGATCGTACCAATGACTAATCCACTCGGTATATTCAATTCAGTACCAGCAGTGACGACAACATCACCGCTACTGACGTGTGCGGTTTTTGGAAGAAAATCAACCTGGAGACTCAACCCCCTTTTACCATGAATGACTGCTGGGCTTCGATCATTACTGGCTAAGCGAGCGGCTAAAGCCGATTGACTATCAGTCAGCATCAACGCAGTGGCGAGATGATCATGGGCGGAAATTATTTTTGCGACCACGGTCCCGCCTGGGCTCAAAACGGCTTGTCCGAGGCGAATACCGTCTTTCGTTCCCCTACCAATCACCAGGCTTTGAATACCACTATCAGGATTCATGCCGATGATAGGCGAACGAATAAGCTGGCGATGGATTGAAGCCTGGACATCGGCCAGTTGGTCCAGATGACGACTGAGCGATAACTCCTGATCCCGGGCAGCCACCGCTTGACTGAGCGCCTCAACTTGAGTCCGTAACTGATCACGTTCATGTTGAAGTTCAGCCAGATTGTGAGACTCTTGGCTTGGTCGAATCCAGTGTGAAAAGTGAAACAGCGGACGCAACGTCCCGATCCAAGCAGCTTGACTACGTGATGTAAACCAAACTAATCCCGCGCCGATCAGTACGACCGCGATCACCAACGTCAAGCGACGCGGAAGCAAGGCACGCCGGGCTTGAGCCATATCTTAACTGGCGAAGGGTTGTCCTTCGGACGACAACACTAAAACGTTGCGCATCACGTCAAGATCCTCAAGCACAATGCCGGTGCCGCGAACCACTGCCGTGAGCGGATCATCGGTGACATGCACCGGAATTCTGGTTTCAGCCATGATCGCTCGGTCAATTCCCCGAAGTAATGCACCTCCCCCTGACAACATTACCCCTCGTTCATAGATGTCAGCCACCAATTCCGGTGGTGTTGACTCAATGGTGGCTTTAATATTTTCCACGATCGTTTGCAACGTTCGTTGCAAGGCTTCGCGGATCTGTTCGCTGGTGACAGTCACTTCTTTGGGTAATCCAGTAATTAAATCTCGACCACGCATTTTCGCTTCGAGGTGGTCAATGTCAACAGCGGCGCCAATTTTCATCTTGATCTCTTCAGCGGTCCGTTCACCCAGCAGTAAGTTAAAGTGGTCACGGGCATACTGGACAATATCTTGGTCAAAACGATTGCCGCCGAGACGTAAAGAGCGCCAAGCGACGACGCCGCCTAAGCTAATCACGGCGATTTCGGTCGTGCCGCCGCCAATATCGACCACCATATTCCCAGCTGCATCTTGGATCGGAAGTCGCGCACCAATCGCAGCCGCCATTGATTCTTCAATCAGGTAGACTTCGCGAGCTCCAGCATGGAGGGCAGCATCTTCCACGGCCTTTCGTTCAACCTCAGTCACGCCCAGTGGGATCCCAATCACGACCCGTGGTCGCGGTAAGAAACTAAAGGATTCACGATGAATCCGATCAAAAAAATATTTCAGCATTTTTTCAGTCACTTCAAAATCTGAAATAACACCATCCACCAATGGCTTGGTCGCCAGGATATGCCCAGGGGTTTTACCAACCATCCGTCGAGCGGAATCACCAACTGCTAATATTTGGTTGGTACGGGTGTTGACCGCCACCACTGACGGTTCGTTAATAACGATTCCCCGATCTTTGACGTAGACCAAGGTATTGGCAGTCCCAAGATCAATCCCAATATCTTGAGAAAAACGTCCAAGCAATCGATTGATCATGGGCTGGAGTGAAAGAGTTGAGAGACTCGTGAGAGGATATCAAATCGACGAACATCGCGGACCGTGATGACCAGCACTAACAAAATTAAGGCATAAAATCCTGCGGCGTGAATAAGATTTTCTGTGCGTGGGTTAAGGGGGCGGCGTCGCATTCTTCCAATCACCACAAATAAGGCACGACCTCCATCTAACCCCGGGAGTGGCAGAAAATTTATGACCGCAAGACTGATTGATAGAACCGCTACGAACTGCAGCAACGCAATCGGTCCGAGTTGGCTGACTTGTGCAGTCAACACGGCTATCCCAATTGGCCCGGTCACATCACGACTGACTTGCCCATGCACAATCAAATCACGCACTAACGTACCAAAACCCCGGAAGGTTTGGGCAGTAATTTCGGCGGTCGAGCGCGCGCCCGCAAGTGGCGCCTGGTACCAAGGATAGCGGAGAATGCCAACGGATTGAAGTCCAAATCCATAGTGAGGTTGGTTCGCGGCTGTCGTTTGAGGTTGAATGTGCAAAGTTTGACGGGCGTTGTCATGTATAATGACAAGTTCCAGACTTGGAAAATGTTGATCAGTTGTATACCGAATAACATCTTGAGTATTGGTAAAATCCTGACCATTGACCGAAAGCACCCGATCGCCTGTATGGAGTCCGCCTTGGGCGGCTGGGCTATTGTCGGAAACCACCGCCTCGACATGCTGTTGTCGAACCCAACGACTGGCAGAGGCTGGCAACTGATCGGTCTGAACCGGCAAGCCAGCACCAAAAATGGTTGACAGGATAAGCCACGCTAAGAGGTAGTTCATGATGACTCCGGCCGCCAGTATCACAATCTGTTTTGGCCATGTAGCTGAACTAAAGCTATCAGGTCGTCGATTCGGGTCACCCTGTTCACCCTGCAAACGTACAAACCCACCAAAGGGAATAGCGTTGAACGAAATGACAAGCTGACCGCGGCGAAAACCCCAAACGCGCGGGGGAAATCCAAAACCAAATTCTTCGACCTGGACGCCAGCCCGCCGGGCCGCTAAGAAATGTCCAAGTTCATGGACAAACACGAGAACACCTAAGATGAGTACAAACCAAAGTATGGTCATAGCTAGATAGTCTCGATCTCTTTGATTTTTTGCTCAGTCGCCGTCGCCACCTTGGCCACGGTTTCATCAATCAAGACTTGCAGTTGTTTGGTGGTGAGGGTCAATTCGTCTTCCGACAATTGCCCATCGCGTTCTGACTGGCGCAAACGTTTAAGTTCGTTTTCTCGAATTCCTCGAATGCGCACCCGAGTCTGCTCAGCTTTTTCTTGAACAATTTTGCTGAGCTCGCGTCGACGTTCTTCGGTCATCGTCGGAAATGGGAGTCGGATAATTTTGCCATCGACCACCGGCGAGATGCCGAGTGAAGAAACTGACAATGATTTTTCAATGTCTTTGATAATCGATGGATCCCACGGCTGAATGACTAATAATCGAGGTTCAGGTGCAGTAATGGCGGCTAACTGTTGTAACGGTGTTCTCGAACCGTAACAATCAATTGGGATCGACTCAACCACCGCCGGGGATGCGCGGCCAGTTCGAATCGCAGTCAGTTCTCGATCGAGATGCTCAAGACTTTGATCGAGCTCAGGTTCAATAGTGATGGCCATGTTACGACTTGGCGGGTTTAAAAGCACTAAAGTACATAATATCGTCGTGATTCGGATCAAAGCGTAAGAAAACTGGAATTCGGCTAGTCGGTAGGGTCGAAACTGACCAACTCACTCCCCCGTCGGTGGTGTGTTGAAGTTTCTGTCCAACGGTAATGAAAAGTTCTTGGCCGGTATGCGGATTAACGGCGACATTTTGAACCGCGATACTCCCAGGAGTAACCAGGGTATGCATGACGGTCCACGTTTGACCTTTGTCGGTGCTCCGCAGCAAACCTCCGGCCGTCGCCAGGTACCAGCCAGTGGCGTGAATAACGACGTCGCGAATATCTGAGGAGCCCGGAATAGAGTCTAAATTACCTTTGAGTTGTGACCAGGTTGAACCATGCTGGGTGCCGTAAAAAATTCCGGTCGTCCGAGTAAAAACTAAGACGTTTCCGGATCCATCGGGCTCGACCCGAATCAGACGCGGCTCAAACGGAGTTAAGACGGTCTGGAGCGTCCAGGTTTGACCATAGTCATCACTCTGGAGAACTTTTCCACCATTCGTAAAAGCCCAGACAAACCGTCCATTAATAGAATCGACAGCCACGCACGTCAGCGTGTTTGCTGGCTGAGATTCTGTATAGACGACTTGCCATGTTTGTCCAGCATCAACGCTCTTCAAAACCGTCGCCCCGGAAGCCGTGTACATAATTTGATGATTGAGCGGGTCGAAGTCGAGACATTGATAGTCACCACTCCGTAAAGACGTCGACGTCCAGTGCGCACCCGCATCGTGGGTTTGCCAAACGCCATTGTCCCGAGTTCCCAGGTAGATGTGGTCGGATGAATCAGGCTCGAAGGCGAAGTCACGAACGGAGACCCCGGCTAATGAGACGACTTGTTTTTTGTCTTGACGCACGAACACGCGTTGATGCCAGGTCAGACCGTGGTCAGCCGACCGAAAAACACCCCCGTCACCGCTCCCCGCGGTTCCAAAGGAAATAGAGCAACTTTGGCCCATCACGGCCAAGCCCACCATTATCAGCCCGAGCCCACGTTTAGACCAAGTGGAGATCATACCACCACAGGCGAGATTGTAAGTGAAGATGCTCACGTGATTGTGCCATCAATTGGCGTTCGATTGCAGCCAACCATTGAGCCAGAGGGGCACGATTGGCTAGGGATACAAACGCTTGTTGTCGTTCGGGCCACAGACGTCTGGAGGCTTGGATCTGAGTCAACAGAACCTCTCGTAAGTACAGGAGTTGCGTATTACTCTGTTCATCTTTGGAGTCGTCCGTTTGGACTTTCGCACCCTCGATCCACTGCCAACTTTGTAGTTCAGCTGCCAGAGAATCTTCTTCGGTTTGGACTGTATCAAGGCCAGTTCTCGCTAGACCTGGGCGACCGGCGGATCGCGCCACGAGCGCCGTCATATGACTCGCAGGAAGCCGCGGAGCAATCGTCCGTAACCATTCTTCGATTATTCGACGCTGGACCAAGTGCCATCGATAGATCGCGGCCCGCGAACGAATTGTGGGTAAAACGTCCAATGGATGGCTGGTCGTCATGATGACATGGGTTTGACTTGGCAGGTCCTCTAAAAATTTGAGAATGGCATTGCCGGCAGTCTCGCGCAGACGATCGACTTCAAAGATGAGTAGCCAGCGATGTTCAGGTGGTGTCAATCGCGTCGGCCAGCGGGCCAAGGCCAGTCGAACATCAGATAACGTCACATCCTGACTGCCGGCGTCAAGACAAATAACGAGCGGGTGTTGGCCCGAGGCGACTTGCCGACATGCTAAACATTGACCACACGGCCTTTGGGTAGCATCAAGGCAGCGTTCTCGCTGTGCGAGCCACGTCGCCGCACTGGACTTTCCGACGTGACGAGGACCGCTGAATAAACTCACATCCGGAAAAGTCCCGGCATCAAGACCACTGATCATCAGGTGACCAAGAGCAGCGTGGCCAATGAATGGCCAGACAGGAAACTGGGAGAAGATTTTTTTGGGCGACGTCATGAGCTCGGCGATTCTACCACATTACGGGCTGATTGGCAAGCCAACCAGAGTCCGAATTTGTTCGGCTGTTTGATGGGCGGTACGATCCCAAGTGAACTGCTGTGCCCAGTCTCGACCTCGGGTAATTAACTGCTGACGTAAGCCTTCATCAGTAGACAGTCGATGCATGGCCAACGCGATAGTTTCAGGTTCGTCTGTTGAGACAAAACTAGCGGCTGAATCAAGTACCTCGGGTAATGATCCAGCCCGACTCCCGGGAACCGGAACGCCGCTGGCAATACATTCTAACGGAGGTAACCCAAAGCCTTCATACCGCGTTACAAACCAAAGAAAAGTCGCGTGGCGTTCCAACCAACTCATTTCGCGCGGGCTAACCCAGCCGAGTTGATGAACCTGATGGTGGTGTTGGAGTGAGTTGAGTCGATCGGCAACGTCTTCCCATCCATAGCCAGGTGCACCAGCCAGGACTAAGTCGCTGGGGGTTTGTGTCAGTTGCCGGTAACGTAGATAGGAATTGACTAGGCCGTCAATATTCTTTTTTTTCTCCAATCGGCCGACAAAGAGAATAAATGGTCTTTCCAGATCCTGCAAACGTGGCGTCGGTTGAATATTAGGCTGTGACTGATCAACCCCAAGTGGTGTGACCACTATTTGCTCCGGGTTGGCGTTCAGCAGTTGAATAATTTCTTGTCGGGAAAACTCCGAAACGGTCAGAATGATACGGCTACTGCGCAGAGCATGTCGAGAGGACCAGCGATGGTAATCACGCTCTGAGGCGCTGTAGCGTCCGAGGGTAAAGATTCGCACCAGCACGTGAGCCAAGGGGCGAAGCCAACCCAGGCGTCGTTGCACGCTTCGACCACGATATAATTCTGGATATCGCTCAAACGCCACGTCATGGATCGTCGTGATCGTGCGCGGAGGATGAATGAGCGGAACGGTATTGGCTGGGACAAACAATACGTCAGGTGGATGTCGCCAGAGTTCCCAGCTGAGTCGAACGTGAGACCAGACAATCCCGGGTCGCCAATCTAAGATTCGTGTTTCTACGTTCGGTCCGAGATTCTGAAGGTCTGGACGTAGAGCCTCGCGCACGTATAGGCGAATCGTGTGTTCGGGTAGCAACGTCGGTAATCGACGAATAACTTCCCAGGCGTACCGTTCAGTGCCAGTTCGTTCTTTCTGGTTGGCGCGGGAAGCGTCCAGACCGATGATCATAGCTACTTGGCTCCCAAAATGCTGCGCTTGTAGGATTCCAAATTGTCTAAGGCGACGCCGGTTCCGCGCGCCACACACAACATCGGTTCATCCGCCACATAGGCGGGTACGCCAATCGCGTGTGACATCAATTTGTCGATGTTTCGCAATTGGGCTGATCCCCCACTCAGCACCATACCTTTGTCCATCACGTCAGCTGATAGTTCGGGTGGTGTATCTTGCAAAACATTTTTGACGGCTTGAATAATTCCGGCCAATTCGTTTTGAATCGCTTCAGTCACATCATCGGAAACAATATGGACGGTCTTCGGCAGCCCAGAAATCATATCTCGACCTCGCACATCCATCGACAGTTTGTCATCCATCAGCATGGCGCTGCCGATCGTAATTTTGACATCCTCGGCGGTGCGTTCACCAATCGCTAACCCATATTTTTTTCGAACTAATTCCTGAATGGCATAATCAAATTTGTTTCCGCCAATCCGGACTGAAGAGTTTACGACGATCCCGCCTAAACTAATGACAGCGATTTCAGCCGTGCCACCGCCGATATCAATAATCATGTGACCGGATGGTGAACCGATGGGGATATTCGCTCCAATGGCGGCCGCGATCGGTTCTTTAATAATGTAGGCTTCCCGGGCTCCGGCCGCTAGCGTGGCGTCAATCACCGCTCGACGTTCGGTTGAAGTAATTCCGCCCGGCACTGCAATCATCACCTCGACCCGAAAAAAACGAACACCGCCCAGCGCT
>CAYLHT010000009.1:22665-49626 GCA_964383765.1 uncultured Gammaproteobacteria bacterium
CAGCGCTTTATTGATAAAGTACCGGAGCATCGCTTCAGTTGTCCGGTAATCAGCAATCACGCCATCTTTCAGCGGTCGTGAGGCGACAATCGTATCGGGTGTTCGGCCAATCATTTCCTTGGCCTCGTCGCCGACCGCTAACACTTTTTTATCGATCAGGGACATGGCCACCACCGATGGTTCACTCAGCACTATCCCGCGCCCGGGAAGATGGACTAACGTGTTGGTGGTACCGAGGTCAATGCCGACTTGGCGAGTGAGAAAAGCCATGCTAGTAGTTGATCACGATACTGCGATCGGTTTCAAAAGCTCCAACATAGGAGACGGCATCCTGGCTGAGTTGGGCTTGTTTGTCAAGACCATCGACAGATTGAGGTCGTTGGCCTGAGGTCGTGACATTCAAGCGGAGTTGAGCATTGATCACGCCGGCTTCTTTTTGGATATCGATGCGATAGTGATGTGATTGGATCTGCTGCGTTACGTCGTCAGGTAAACGATAGTGAAGGATCAGATCACTCGTGGTACCTGGTTCAATTGACTTGAAAGCTCCAAACACGGTCAGACCCAGTTCGTTCGAGGTGTTGACTGGTCCGCTGCGATTTGACTGTTGTCTGATCTGAGCGCCGTGGCTGTCAATCAACTGACTGCCATTGGGTACATACACGCGAACATAGGTGTTATAGCGGGTGGTTTTCCAGTCGAACTTTCCCCGATGGTCGTAGTGGATTGTCAGGGTAGCTTCGGCTTGCCCATGGGCAGGCACGCTCACTTGATATTGATAGGTCCGGTAGACCGTGGGGTCGGTTTTTAAGCTTGCTAGGTTGGCATCAGCCACTAACACGTAGTCTGCCCCGGTCGTCGGGGTCATGGCCCCGGCCCAATTTTGTTCAACCAACAGGCTTTGCGTCGTGGTGTCGTTCATGTACCAGAGCATTTGTTTTTGCTGGAGTTGTTGGCTAACGATCAGAAAGACGTCTTTCCACTGGGTGACAGGTAACGCCAGTAAACGTTTGACCAATTCGGTAGTTAACACACCGACAATATCTTTGCGTTCGCTTAGATCCTGGCCGGCATAGGCGTATCCTTGATCGACATAATATTGAAGCTTGTCAGTAAAATTATCGGCAGTAAATTGAACTTTGCCGACGCTGATTGGACCCACTAACCGAAGGAGTTGGCTAATCATTGTCGGAGTCACCGCCAGCACACCGTCGACGTTTCGACTTCCACCTTCACGTTGATAGAGTGTCAGGGCTTGCTTGGCGGACGACGGAAAATCAGGCGACCAGTTTGCGTCTCGGAAATACCAGGCGTGGGCTTTGAGATAGTGTTGGAGCGGTTCGGGCGGAGCAATCACCGGAAGTTTCTTGGCCGCTTCATCCAAATTGTAGCTATTATCGGTTTGCAATGAAACTATTTCACCAGATGAAACCTTCATTAAACCGTAGGTTCCGATGAATCCCCCACCCGGACGTAGTTCCGTGTTGTTCTCAAGCAAAAAGAGATAGGTCTTGGCATGCGGGTAACCGAGAATCGGTGGGATCAGGTGCGTTGCGGGAATAGCTTGATCGAGGGCTTGAGTGAGTGAAGGAAATTGTTGTTTGAGCGGTACAATCACTCGAGCTAACTGGGGTAAAAGTCCTTTGGTTGGAATCCGATCGAGGTCATCGGCCGCTCGATGAATGGCGGTTTGGGCTTGGCGTAAGCTGTCTTCCTGACCTGAGATTCCGGCCAAGAGTTTGCCCTTATCCTCGGCACTGATTGAACTCAGACTGATCCTGCCCTGGCCTGCGAATGGAGCAAACAGGTGTTCCAGGAAAGTAATTAATGGCTTGACGGCGTCCGCCCCATCACTCCCAACATTGATCAGCGCATCGCCAGCTTGATACTGACGACCGAGATATGGCCAATACTTGAGTCCGGCCATCTGATGGAGATCGTCTGAGGTTTGACTGATTTGTAATTTTAACTGAGCTAAGGTCGTTTCCGACTCAGTAAATTTTTGTTGCGTAATTTGTTGTGAGAGTGTTTTGCCTGTCCGTTGGACGCGCCGCGCGTCGGTAATGACTCGGTGAGCCTTCGGGTAATAGTAGAGCGTGAACACCCCCAAAATTAATACGAGAGCACCAAAGATTATTCCACCCCACTTCAACCATGGTCGCCATCGGACCGGACGCCGATGTCTGGATGGCATGAGGTGAAGTGCGATGGTACGATGTGCGGTGGTCTGACGGGGCATAGTTAGGCGGTCGATTTCGGAATTGGACGGCGAAAATATTTTTTTTCGTAGTACAGCCAACTTCGGACGTGAACTCGGGTGGGATAACTTAATAAGCCGCGTAACCCAGGATGTTCAGCTGATTCTCGACGATGATAGTGAACCATTTCAGCCGTTCCCAGGTAGTGGACGGCCCAACCAGCTTGCCACATCCGTCGACAGAGATCAACATCTTCAATGTACAGAAAAAAGTGTTCATCAAACATTCCCACGGCATCCAGCGCGCTGCGACGAACTACCATGCAACCGCCCAGAACCCAATCGACTGCTCGATTATCACGATGATCCCAGTCACTCATTAAGAAGTCGCGTATATGTTGACGAGCCCACGGCAGAGTACCGAGTGGAGTTCGCCGGAGAATCGGAACCCACCGACTTGGAAAACGACAACATGACCATTGAACCGTTCCGTCCGGATTAATCAGCCGCGGCGCCACAATACCGACCCGGGGCGAGGCGTTGAGGTAGTCAATCAAGGCGTGGACGGCAGGACCAAAAATCGCTACGTCTGTATTGAGGGTCATGACGTATTGACCCGTGGCCCGAGTAAAGCCAAGATTCATGCCCGCGGCAAAACCGACATTCGTGGGAGAAGCAATGCGAATGACCTGGGGAAAGAGTTCACGGACCATATCTAAACTGCCGTCACCTGAATCGTTATCGACCACGATCACTTCATGCGAAATCGGTAATTGGGCTTCAACAATTCCGCGCAAGCACTGTTTCAAAAGCCCTTTCGTTTTATAGTTGAGAATGATGATTGACAACGTCATGGGCGAAGAAAAAAGTGTTGGCGAATATCGAGCGGAGTTTGCTTGGCATGACGATCAATCAGTTTGGCTTTCGCTTTCATCCGTCGATGCAGGCGCCAGGCACCTGCTAATCCACTGAGCGCCTGGGGCTGTTGCCAAAGCAAGTATACGATTTTCTTTGCCTCATAGACAATGATCCAGGGTGCATCTCGCCAGCCGGAACTCCAGCGTTCATTCTTGATTAAACATAACCAATGATTTCGGTACGAGTAGAATGAGTTAAACCGGTCACGAGTGCGGTGGTGGCGAGCGATCAGTCGGTCACTGGTTGAGGACAGCCCTTGAATATGGCGATGGTGCCAACCGAGCGCGAGTGGATCATACCAACTCAGCCAGCCGCGACGCTGGAGTCGCCAGGCCAGATCAATGTCGTCTTTGTACGCAAAAAAATCATCATCCAGATATTCATCATGAAAACGGATTGATTCAAGGGCCGACCGACGAAATAAGCCACAGGCTCCACTGTGGCCAAAGACATCGCCCGCTTGATCATACTGCCGGCGGTCAGATTCTCCGCTCCCCCGATCAACCACATGGCGGCTGCGATGAGCCTGCAAGCCGGTGCTATCGATCACATCCGATGTTTGGACCTCCTTAAGCTCATCTGGACTGTAGTTGAAACGGCGCAGTTTACCACCAAAACTTCCGTACGTCGGATGCGATTCAAGAAAATTGATGCCACGTTGCAACCAATCCGGTTCGAGCACCACGTCGGGATTGAGCAGCAGCACATAGGGTGCATCGGTTAGGCGTAAGGCCTGGTTGTGAGCACGACAAAAACCCAGATTTCGAGTATTCCGGAGGACGTGGAGTTGTGGGTAGTGTTCTTCCAGCCAGGTGACCGTTCCATCTACCGAACCGTTATCAACAATCATGACATCCATTGGCCGGTAGTGCTGGGCCATCAGGGCCGGCAAACTGGCCGGTAAGTGTGTCCGACTATTCCAGGTGACCATGTGCACGGAAACTCGTGAGGGCTCAGTCATACAACCAGATTCCAGTCAACGCCAGCCAGCCTAACCCCAAAGGATGATTCAGGTACGGCGAGGTCAAATGCACCGCCATCAATACGACCAGCGCCACACTCAAACCGATCATATCCTTTCGGAGGCTCAGCGTCCAGAGTTTGACCACCCACCAACCGTAGAGGACCAGACCGACGATGCCAATTTTTAACCACAAGTCTAAGTATCCGAGTTCAAATGCCGTCGTTGTGCGCCAGCCATGCACTCGCGGATCGGTGCTGAAATACGTTACGGCCGTACCAAAACCACTGCCGAAAACTGGATGGTGACGAATTGCTCGAAGGAGCGGTCGAATTTGATTCACCCGAGCGGTCGACGCTTGGACTGAATCAGCTGATTGGAGTCGAGCCAGGACCGGGTTGACCTGACCACCTGAGAAGGTTGGAAAATTTATGGCCCAGGTATTCAAGGCCCAAACTACCCCCAGGATTGGAACGATAAGAGTTACTTTCCAAACCAACTTGGGTTGCCGTTGAAGCACTAAAATAATCAAGACGATGAGACCAACGACCGCTCCCAACCAAAAACTGCGAGATAAGCTGATGTAAGCTCCCAACGCCGCAGCGATCATCGGAAACCATAGCCAACGCGAAAGTGTTCCACGTACCCAAGCTGCAAAGAGAGTGATAAAAACAAGCAGATCCATTACTTGACCTTGGAAGAAAACACGAAAAACATTTTGATTAATCAGGGTAATCTCTCCAATGCCAGTTTGCCGAATCCACGCATAGACACTGGGCAACCATGAAAATTGATGGCCAAACAAATACACCACCACCAAGCTCTTCAGGCCGACAACGGTCGCTCCAGCCACAACCACTGCCCAAACCATTGAACGCCAATGGAGTGTTGACTGGACCCCAATCCACCAGAGTGGCAGATAGGCTAAGGCCGCAAAGGCGTTAGCGTCTAAAAAAACATTTGAGCTTGAATTCCCACGAGCGATACCAAACACGGTCATCAGCCCAACCCAAATCGCCAACCAAACCAGCGGTCGCGATGGAGCAATGTTCCAGAATCTTTTCCACGATCGAATCAGTCCTGGCCCAAAGCGAATGATCAGCATCACAAACAGTAACAGTCGGACTGATAACGTTTGCGATCCGACGTGAATAAATAGAAGATACCCCTTTCCGCCAATCACAATTTCTGCTATCGAGAACGAGACGAGGAGCAGTGGCCGGCGCCAAGCGACGATCGCCAGAATAACTCCGGCTACAATCCAGCCCGCGGTCATCATCTGACTGTGAAACAGCATGTATGAAGCGATTTCAAAAATGCTTCCAGCACCCAGCCACCACCAGAATAATCGTCGGTCGGCGTGCATTAGTATCGAATCAAGAGTGTTTGAAATCCCGACAACAAGAGATTCAGCGGAATGACGGCGGCAATCGCCCACTGGGCGAATCGGCTCCAGTATTTATGGGCGTAACGTTGGAGACTGCGAATAAACCACACCTGTTTTTTGAAACTGACCACCTGATGAAAACTTTGTCCGCCCCGATGAATGACTTGGCTACCAGGGTGGTAGACCACACTGTACCCAGCCCGATGCGCCCGCTGGCACCAATCGACCTCTTCAAACCAAATCCAATATCCTTCATCAAAACCGCCGATCAGATCAAGTTTTTCGCGCGGAATCACGATACAGGCACCCATGACTTGGTCAACGGACAGCGGTTGGTGTTGGCCGGCACCCGGATCGGCGAGGTACCGACGCATGGTTCTTGAACCAGAAAAAAAATGTCGCAATTTTAATAAGACCATCACTTGGTCAGCCGCGGTTGGAAAGTTTCTGACCGACTGCTGATGGCTCCGATCTACGTTCAAAATTTCCGGCGCTACGGCAGCACAGTCAGCATGCCGAGTAAGATATTCGATGAGTGGGGTCAAAAAATCTCCGGTGATTTCGGTATCAGGATTCAATAAGACTAAAAATTTTCCTCGGGCTTGGGCGAGGGCCTGGTTATTCGCTGCCGCAAAACCGCGATTGTTGGGATTAGCGATCAATCGAACGTCGGGAAAATCACGCTTGACCATCTCAACCGTCGCATCGGTCGACGCATTATCAACCACGATAATCTCATGCGGTTGTGAGACATAGCGCTCCACTGACGTCAAGCACGACCACAACAGTTCGCGGACGTTCCAGCTGACGATACTAAAACTGACCAGCGGTTGATCAGACATGCGGTCGCTACTCTACCACTTTTCCAGAATTTCTGCAATCCTAGCCTAAATGGTGTTTAATGCGAATACTCTGTTCGGCTTGTCGATACTTGGCAATCGTAGCGCTCCCGCGACCCTGACCGATCAAGGGCAAGCGGTACACAAAACGTGGTAGCCAGGTACTCATACCACCGGCGTGTTGTTGAACCCGGAATAATTGGCGTGGAATCCAGAGTCCCCGGCGACCATGCTCAACCATGGTCAACCACAGATCCCAATCTTGAAACTTCTTGAGGGTTGGATCAAACCCAGGGAAGGCCAATCGACGCATTAAGCTAGTGGTGTGAATATAATTTCGATCCTTCAGTTTTCGCTCATCAAATTCGAACAGACGAAAACCTTTTGGTCCAAATTGAAAATTGGAATAGACAAAATCAATGTTCGGGTGGGTTTGTAACGCCACCACCATCGTCGTCATCAATTCACGGTCAAGGCGACAATCGGCATCCACGCACAATAGAAATTCGCCGCGCGCCTGAGCCGCACCAACATTGCGGGCGGCGGCTGCACCTTGATTGGATTGCTGTATGAATTTCAGGCGTTCCGCATATGGTCGCATGACGGTGGTCAAATCATCGGTAGATCCGTCATCAACCACAATAATTTCAAGTCGTGGCCACGATTGCGCCAGCAGGTCGTCCAACGTCTGGCTGATAGTCCTGGCTGATTGATAGGCAGGAATAACCACCGACACCAGGGGGGGCTGTGATTGTTGTTCTCGTTCCAGGAGCTGAGTAAAGCGTTGGAGCCGGAGATGAGTTGCAAATTCTCGACGCACGTAGTCTTGTCCGGCTAGTCCAAACTGATGGGCCACCTCAGGCTCGCGAAGCAATTCTCGAATACGGTCTGATACCTCTGAGAGATTACTTGGGTCGACTAACCACCCCGTCGTCCCATCGATGATCGCCTGGGCTACTCCCCCATTCCGGCTGCCGACGACTGGTAATCCGGCGGCACTGGCTTCAAGAAAAAAAAGTCCAAAACCCTCGACCTGACTTCCCTGAGCGACCGGGAGCATGATTCCGATTGAGGCCTGTCGGAGCAGCTGCCACTTTTTTTGATCATCGACGTTTCCATGAAAGGTGACGGACTGTTCTAATCCGAGCTGATGAACATGTTGGCTGATCCGGTCGTGGTCCGGACCCTCGCCAATAATGTCGTAATGCAAACCTGGAAATTCTTTCATCAGCCCTGGCAAAAGATCGACAACTGCTGCGAGATTCTTCCTGGCTACTAAACGACAGACCGTGATCAGGTGTGGAGCCGTGAGTGCGGTTTGAACAGGCGGTTGAATGCGCTGGTCGTCAACCAGGGGGTGGGCAAACACAATCCGCATCCAC
The DNA here is from genome assembly GCA_964383765.1 of uncultured Gammaproteobacteria bacterium. Lineage (GTDB taxonomy): Bacteria > Patescibacteriota > Patescibacteriia > SBBC01 > CAIJZX01 > CAYLHT01. The sequence goes on from CAYLHT010000009.1 coordinate 30,350, forward strand.
GGCACGCCCAGTCGGTGCACGTGCTTTGCCATAAACTGACTGTTGACGCCGACCCACTGGGCCGAACGAAGAATTCGGCCTGCCAGCCAGCGTCGAAATGGACTCGACAATTCTGACAGCAGGTCATGGCCGTGGATGAGAATAGCGTATGGTCGTCGCACGAACCAACCGGCTACAACAGCCATGGAATAGTGCCCAAAAATGACGAGCTCGGCAGGATGATTTCGCAACCATCCCATCAACCACCCCCAGTGTGGCCAGGTTTGACCGCTAAAGAGTGATCGACGCTCAATCCGATACGACTGGCGCGCATCATATTCCCGATCACCAGCCACCGCCGGAGTCAGCACGGTCAGGTCGTGGCCGAGGGCACCCGCAAAACGACCGAGGGTATCCTCAATTCCTCCGCGGTGCGGTGGGAAAAATTCTGTCAGCAGTGCCCAACGACTCATGCTCGCCGCAAACGTGACATCAGAGCTTGAACGTCAGACCAACGGATAATCCGCAAACCAAAGGCCAGGGTCGCATACCCCAAGGTCAGCCCAACTGCCGTGGCCAGAAGCTGAACTTTACCCTGAGCATATGGCAACAGGTAGTATGCTAGGACTGCTAGTAACCCGCCAGCGACTAAGGTTCTGAGAAACGTGCTGGCCAGCGCCCGCCAGGGAATAGAAATTACTCGGCGCACAAAAATCATCCCCAGACTAAATAAGAACACCGACGAAAAGACTGACACCACAGCGACTGATTTATAGGAAAATTCTTTGATAAAGATTAGGTTGAGACCAACGTTCAGAATGACCACAATCGCGGTGTTGACCGTGTTTTGAGTTTGACGATTGCTGGCATTGAGCAAATAGCCGACCGGAAAATTTAGAAAAACGAATGGAATGCCAAAGGCTAAAACCCGCAAGGGCCAAGCTGCATCGGCCCAGACCTGGTGGTAGAAACGAAGGACGAGTTGATGACCAAGCACAATCAAAATGACCATCACGGGTATAAACACAATCATCAAATACTGCATCGAATCCTTAAAGATCTGGGCCAGCCGCTCCCGACTCTCGACGTAAGCCGCACTCATGGCCGGATAAATCGCGGCGACCAAGGCGGCGGGTAATACCGAAAATGCATTCATAACTTTAAAGGCCGTGCCATACAGTCCGACCGCGCGATGCCCTTGGAAGAGTTGAAGTAGAATATTGTCGCTGCTGCTGTAGACTGCGATGAACAGGGCCGCAATGAAAAAGGGCATGGACGTTCGTAGGAGCGGCCCGATGTTTCGGTCGAGTTTACCTTGCCACCCTAAGCCTTGGCGCCAGAGGTGAAAAGCGGCATACAAAAAGTTAGCGCTACTGCCGCTCAGCAATGCAATGACTACGATCACGGCTGGGGCCCCGAAGTACAGGGCGGTAAAACCCACAATCATGACCACTACCCGGTGAATAATTGTGCCAACTGATTCAAACTCCAAGCGTTGAATCCCACGAAAGAACCCATACATCGTCGCCGTCAAGGAGTCGAGGACCATCCCAATCGCGGCCCACGATAAGAACAATTTGTTAGGATGGGACAACCCGCTGTGCTGAATGATGACAACCGTTCCCGCTAACATCCCAATGACCACCACACTGGTCAAGACCTTCAATGAAACAATCTGATGGAATTGACGTTCGCCTTCGGTTCGATCGCGAGCAGTTTGACGGATAAACGCGGGCGTTAACCCCAGATCAATAAACACCGTGAAGACGTTCACAAAGGCCAAGGCTGTTAAATAATCACCGGTAGCACTCGGGCCAATAATTCCCGCCACAATCGGTAAATACAGCGCCGACAATATTTTCTGACCAATTAAGGCCAGAGTTAAGTACGTGGTGTTCTTGGCTACCCGCCCGCCATCCGGGCGGGTAGGTCCGCCGCTCGACTGCTCCGATGGAACAGACATAGCGGAATCGGTGATCTTAACGTTTTTGCCACTGCGGCGCCCGACGGGCCCGTTTCAAACCGTATTTCTTGCGTTCTTTCACCCGTGGGTCACGCGAGAGAAAACCAGCCCGCTTGAGTGGGATTCGGACATCCGCATCATGTTTGACGAGGACCCGGGCAATGCCTAACCGGACTGCTTCCGCTTGACCTTGAATGCCGCCGCCAGCCACTTTGACTGTATACGCCCCGTGTTGTTCTTGTTGCGTCACTTGGAGCGGTCCGACGACGGTATGTTGCAGTTCAAACCCACGAAAATATTCAGCCAGCGGGCGAGCATTGATGGTAATTTCTCCTTGGCCCGTCGGGTACATCCGCACCCGCGCCACCGCTTGTTTCCGGCGACCAACGGCAAAAGTGTAGGTGCGGTGAACTTTTTTGACCGGGTGGTGCGGCGTCGTGACAGCCGTCGGTTCGGTAGTCACTTTCTTCGTGGCCCGGCGAACGGTAGTTTTCCGAGTCGTGGTTTTCTTGGTTGCGGTGGTTTTACGCGGAGGCATAGAATTACGCCGAAATATCTAAAGTCAAATGTTTAAGCATCCGATCACGTAAGCGGTTGTTTGGGAGCATCCGGCGAACCGCTTGGCGGAGAACATCATCTGGTTGCATGTCTGAAAACTTGGTCCGGCGTAATCCACCCGGATAACCAGAAAAATGGTAGTACATTTTTTGATTGGACTTACGACCGGTCAAGCTATATTGGTTAGCGTGTTTGACGATCACCTGAACCTGCGGTAACCGGTCGGGTCGAAAATCCGGTTGATCTTTCCCGCGCAGGGCCAAGGCGATCTGCGTCGCTAATCGGCCGAGAACTTTTCCTTGCGCGTCAATTTGAACGGTCCGCATAGATTTATGAAATAAATTCGAGCACCACGCGCTCCGCTGCATCTCCCAAGCGCGGGGTTAATTTCACCATCCGGGTGTACCCACCTTTACGACTTTGATACCGGGGGCCGAGGGTGTCGAGCACCTTTTTGGCAGCGTTCGCGTCGGCTAAATCTCGGATGAGTATGCGACGATGCCGCAGGTCGTTGGTTTTCCCAACTGTCACCAACCGTTCCACCATCGACCGCGCGGCACGGGCTTTGGCCGCCGTCGTGGTAATTTTCTCACGGGTAATCAAGGCCACGGCTAAACTGCGAAGCAACCGCCGGCGTTGGCTGGCGTTGCGATCGAGCGTAACTTTGGTCTTGCGATGACGCATAGTTAGGTGGCAGAACTTTCGTCAGTCTCGCCAGTGTCGGTTTTCTTCTTCCGCGTGGCTTTCTTTTTCGGTTTCTCGCTGACCGCTGGTTGTGACATTTCAGCCGGCGTGGCTTCCGGAGTGACAGCCCAGCTATGCACGAATTGGAAGTGTTCAACCATGATCGAGCTGGCCAGGGTCAAGGCCTCGGTTGGCGTAATGGTACCGTCGGTGGTGATGTCGAGAATCAGCTTGTCGAAGTTGGTGATTTGTTCGACCCGGACATGCTCAATCGAGAAATTCACGTTCTTCATGGGCGTGTAAATCGCATCCAGCGCGATGGTGCCGATCGGCAGCTTCTCCTTTTCACGATTTTCAACCGGTACATATCCTCGACCTTTGGCCACTGTTAGTTCCATTGAGATCTTGGCCGCAGCATCCGTTAAAGTGGCAATCACTTGGTCAGGATTGGCGATTTCGACTTGGCTGTTCGGTGTAATCATGCCAGCCGTGACCGCGGTTTCGCCTTTGGCTTCCAGCGTCAACGTCACTGGTTCGTCACTATTCAGTTTCAAGCGAACGAGCTTCAGGTTCAACAAAATATCAACCACATCTTCTTTGACATAGTTGATGGTCGAAAAGTCGTGGTCCACGCCATCAATTTTAACGGCGGTGATGGCCGCGCCCGGCATGGATGACAGGAGCACACGCCGCAAGGCGTTGCCGACGGTCATGCCATAGCCTGGGTAGAGCGGTTCAATCGTGAAGACGCCATGGTCGCGGCTGGTGGCGACAACCGAAATAGATTTGGGAAGAGGTAAAGTTTCCATATGTGTAAAAAATTACCGCGAGTAGAATTCGACGATCAGCTGCGGGTTGAGGCTGAGCTCAACGTCTTGACGAGTTGGTAAAGCTAACACCTTTCCGGTCATGTTTGATTTATCCATGGTCAACCAGGCCGGAGCGGTATGATTTTCTAAAGTTTTTTGAACTGCGGTGAAGTAGGTTTTGCCGGTGCTTTGTGGGCGAGGTGTGACGACATCGCCGGCTTTAACGCGGAAGGATGGGACATCGGTGACCCGGCCATTCACACTAATGTGGCCATGGGACACCAATTGGCGAGCTTGGGCACGGGTGGTGGCTAAACCTAAGCGATAGACAACATTATCCAAACGGCGTTCCAAAATCTGAATCAAGAAATCACCGGTGTTCCCCTTCTGGCCAAAAGCTTCTTCAAAGTATTTCCGAAATTGGCGCTCGAGTAAACCGTAAATCAACTTAGCTTTTTGCTTCTCGCGGAGTTGGACACCGTAGCCGCTCAGCCGTGAGGTGGCGCTTAAACCATGTTGCCCAGGCGGATAACCGCGACGTTGTAAAATCTTGGCTTCTTTAGCCGTAAAGTACAGCGGTTGTCCGAACCGACGCGAGCGTTTGATTTGTGGGCCAGTTTTGCGAGCCATAGAATTAGACGCGGCGGACTTTCCGCGGACGCGGACCGTTATGTGGGATTGGGGTCAAATCTTTAATGGCGTTGATGATCAACCCATTGGCTGCCAAGGCACGAACCGCAGCTTCGCGACCCATTCCAACTCCACGCACAAATACATCAACCGATTTCAGTCCTATCAATTTGGCGCGATCAACCACATCGCGGACAATCACACCAGCCGCGTACGGCGTAGCCTTTTTCGGACCTTTGAAACCAACTTTACCGGCCGATGACCAGGCTAAGGCATTACCACTTTGATCGGTCAACGTCACGATGGTATTGTTATAGGTGGCTTGAATGTAGGCGCGGCCGGCTTGAACGAATTTCTTGCGCTTTTTGATACGCGTCTTGGCACCGGCTTCGGTCTTTTCAACCGGAGCGGCGTCAGCCGGAGCGACTGCTTCTGGCTTCGCTTCGGTCACTGTCTGCCCATCCACCATAGTTTTCGGTTCGTCAGCCATAGACATTAGGTTTTCTCAGCGGCAGCTTTACGACCCGAACCCATGGTCCGACGCACATTGCCGCGAACGGTTCGGGAATTCGTCTTGGTGCGCTGGCCACGGGTGGGTAGATTTTTGCTATGTCGAGTTCCACGATATGCGCCGATTTCTTTCAAACGCTTAATGTTGAGCAGGACTTCTCGCTTTAAATCACCTTCAACTTTAAAACTCTTTTCGACGTTATCACGCAACTTGGTGGCTTCTTGTTCGGTCAGTTTATTGACCCGGGTGTTTGGGTCGATCTTGGTATCCTGCAAAATCTTTTGCGAACGGGTTAAGCCCACGCCATACAAATATGTCAACGCAACTTCAACCCGCTTATTGGCGGGGAGAGTTAAACCGGCGATGCGGACGACAGCCATAGTTAGCCTTGACGTTGCTTATGTTTCGGGTTCGAACAGACAATCATAATCTTCTTGCCCCGGCGCACAACGCGGCAATTGGCACAAATTGGTTTAACGGACGATCGAACTTTCATAGCAGTTAGTGACGGTAGACAATGCGGCCTTTGGTTAAGTCGTAGGGCGTCATTTCAATCGTGACCTTATCGCCCGGTAGGACTTTCAACCGCCGCATCCGCATTTTGCCCGAGAGGTGGGCTAAAACCAGGTGACCATTGTCGAGTTGAACCCGAAACATGGTGGCCGGCAGAAGCTCAAGGACTTGGCCGACGACCTGGATGAACCCTTTGGCCGAATTATCTTTCGGCGGGGGCGGCGGGACAAAGGCGGGACGCTTGTTTTGGGGCAGAGGGATAACGCTAAAAAATGAGTGAACAGCAGTTCGCTCAGGCAGAAAAATCGGCTAACTTCTCAGCAAATCTGCCCAAAGTCGTGAGTGCTGAAAGAAACGCTGATGGAGTATAAAAGAAATGCCGAAGCCTGTCAAATCAGTACCTTGTGCCTGATTTTCGATGTTCATTTTCCTGGGCTCGGGCTTTGACCAGCTTGGAAATTAGTCCCAGCGGTATTTTCGTCCCATACGGAAATTGCATCGTGGCTCGACCAGTCCGATATGGTTTGATCTGTTTGGCAAATCGTGTCGCGGCTTTGCCGGGCATGACGTAATACCCAACGTGATGCTTAGCCGCCGCAAAGTACGCTAAGCGACCGTGGTAACTGTAATATGGCATGCGGTAACTGATACTTTCCTTGGCTTGCGGCGCCGCGGTCTTGATAATACGTCGAAGCTGTTTCAACATCGGCCGGGCCTCTGGTGGAGCGGCGGTGATATAGGCAGTAACAGTCTTAGCCTTAAGCATAACTAATTGAATTTATCCCACTGACCTTCTGAAATAACTTCAATGGCTTTGCCGTCTACTTTCACAGCAGAATTATCATCCAGTCCATAGATCGAGTATTTGATGCCTTGAGCGATCTCTTCAAGATTTGATTTTCTGACATTCGGAAAATCAGGAGAGTTATAGTGTGGACGAGTATAAAAATCTACGAGGTGCAAAGCTTTCTCGTCCGCGTATCCGAAGACTTCCTCAAAATAAAGTTTTTTATCTTGGCCGCTTAATTCTAAAGATGGATTCGTGACCATACTACCGGCGCTGATACCGGCATATATTCTCGTCTTGAGTAATGTTGGCAACATCTGATATAAGCCGGACTCTCGAAGCCAGTGCATCAGATAAAAACTATTGCCCCCGGAAAAGAACAAAACATCGGCCCGTTCAATCCGGGGTTGCCAAACCTTCTTCGGCAAAGCTGCGATGTCAACGATGTCGATAAACTTGGACTGTTGGTTCTTGATGTTAACTAAATCATTAATAAACCAATCCTTTTCACCCAGAGTCGGGTTCATGGCAGTTGGAATGAATGTAATACTGGTTTCCGAAGGTGGTTTGCCAACTAAATCAAATAACGCTTTGGCAATCGAGGGATTACTGAGCCCGTTTGAGGTCAATAATAATTTCATGATTTCGCCCGTCAGTATATCAAATTTGTCGACGAAGGGTTGCCGTCACTTTAGATTAAATGAAAACCGGTCGTCCGATGTCCCCAGAGGGAGTTCGAACGACCGGAAGGTGATCAGGCGTTGACCGGATAGCCAGCAATCAAGGCCAGAACTGACAGGGTCAAGCTCTTGACGTTGAACGGCTTCGGCACCGCCAGGTTAGCGCCCAGCTTCAGACACTGGGACAGGTTGGCCGGGCGGGCTTGGGTGGTCACAACCACGATCGGCAGATTCAGCCCGACGGTGGCTGTGCGGAGATCGGTGATCAGGTTCAAGCTGCTGGCCGGCATCGGAAAGACATCACCGATGATGACCGCATCCGGGACAACCATGGAGACGTCCACCAAAGCGGCGGCAGCCGTGTTGGCGATCCGGACCGTGCACCCTTCTCGCTCGAAGGCAAAACGGATGACTTCGAGAATGTTGGGTTCGGCGTCAACAGCCAGGATGGTAAGGGGCGACATGGAACTGTCCATTTCTGCGGCAAGGGGGGTTAATGGGCTTGCGGCAGTGGACGTAACGTCAACGTCAAAACCTCGACGTTAACGCTGGAGACTACACGAAAACCTATGATTTGTCAAGACTCATGATTGCCTCGATGTGTGTCGCCTACGAAATCCTCAAATTGAAAAACACCCATGCGGGTGTTTTCCTTTTACGGTTTTGAGTGAATTACTCTGCCCAAATAACGTGAGTCAAGATTTGATGGCCATGACCGAGATCGAGTGCGTAGTCTGAAACATGACCATCAGCCGAGCGATGAATTTCCAGACCCCAAGCGGCCGGAGTTTCGGCGGTTTGTCCATTGCCATGTTTGGTGACCGTTTGTCCAAGCGTGGTGAACGAATCAAGGTGGGCGTAGATAATATCGAGTTCATCGTAGTCATGCTGGTTCGGGTGCTGGTTCGTGCTCGGATCATTGGTGTAGTCCATGCAGGTCCCCAGGTTGGCGTTATTGAAGTTCGTATCCTGATGGTCGAGTCCCAACGTATGACCAACTTCTTGACAACTGACCAAGTTTCGCCAGGCAGTTGTATTGTATTTCGTGGTATTGAAGTAGGTGTCGTTCAATTTGACTGTGCCTTGGGTGATATGGGAACTCGAAACCCAAATTTGCGCTACACCTAGCCAGCCAGTGTTGCCATAGGTTGTATTGCAGACTTCAACTTGTCCGGGGGTAGGGCTGCAACGACGGATATTGTTCACGCCGCCAGCAACGACCGTGGTATCGAGCACATCCGATTTACTCCAATCGGTCGCGGTCGTGTTCAAAACGCTGTCCCAGGCACTGCTGACGTTATCTCCCAGTTTCAGTGTAAATGGATTAGCCGTTCGAGCCCAGTGGTATCCGTTCCAACTGTGATTCGCCATAGCGATTGGAGCAAACGCAAACGCCCCGGCGATAGCTAAAGTGATTGTAATGAATAATGGTGATCGGTGCTTCATACTGAGTATGCTTTAGTGGTTATTTCTTCCGAGTTCAGCCTCGGTAATTGAGTACAGTCAAACATAAGTGATCTACTTATGTCAAGACTACTACTCACAGCCTATGGTCGTCGGCCCCGCCGACGTTCCCAATCACGCACCTCAGATTCGTTCATGCCAAAGTAATGACCGATTTCATGCCAGACTGTATGTCGAATGATCTCACGAATCTGCTGGGGATCGTTTTGCCCGACGAGTTCAATCGCATCTTGAAAAATAGTGATTTTGTCGGGTAGTACGCCAGAGTAACCTTGGTTACGTCGACCGTACGGAACACCTTGATATAATCCGAGGAGCACTCCACGCACCTGTATTGGTTGCTCTCCACGGCTCATGCGGCGAGCGTGAGTCTCAACCACAAACGCAACGTTTTCGATTTTGTTGCGAAATCTCGACGGCAGTTCAGCGATCGATGCGGCCACGATGTTTTCAAACTCTGCCTGGTCCAAGTTCTCGATCGTTACGACCTGACGCTCGCAAAGTACTCAGCCCGTGACATCATCTTTGCCGCATACGCCGGTAAATGACTGTAGGGCTTGGTTTGGCTAACTTGCGATCGATAGATTCGAAGAATATGAAGTTTCAACCCTGAGGGAGTTGGAATGCTCACTGTCGGCTTGAGATATGGTTTCATTTTAGCGTAATGAGGATTATACCGCTGTTTCATTAGCCAGCCAGGCATACGCTTTGCTATAGTTTGCGGAACAGTAAAGGCATACTGCGTCAACTTGAACTCTTTTGATAATGTGCTAGCGGCTTTCCAACAGGCAATGTGATCGCGATGGGCGGTGTAGCCGTCTGGGCCAAAACTCAGGATGACGTCCGGTTGTTCACGCTTGATCAGGCTACGGCACTTGGAGATAAGTTGTGGGAGTGCATTCGCGATACCGCCGTCCGGCAGACCGAGTTCGTAGACTCGATCGACACCCGTAACCTTTCCAGCCGCGCGCATTTCTTTTCGCCGTAAAGCTTTGAGTTTAGTTGGGAGCATGGGTTTCTTTAAATGGGCAATCCCCTTCTCGCCTAAACTTGCACAAGCAATGATGTTGCGCCCACCGGATCTGTGATTTCGCCACAATAGTCCAGCTGCCAAAAACCCCTCGTCGTCCGGATGGGCGATAATTAAGAATATTTTCTGGCCGAGGAGTTGATGAGGCATGTTGAATTCAGTATACCATTTACCAGCGCCAACAGCTGGTCAAGTGATCGTTCACCACGCCGGTGGCCTGTAAGTGCGCGTACATGACCGTCGGCCCTAAGAATTGAAATCCTCGATCTTTCATATCTGTCGCAATCTTTTCAGCTAGGGGCGTCACGGCTGGAATGTGCTTGGTGTGCGTCCAGCGATTCCGCACTGGTTGATGTTTGACAAAACTCCAGAGATACTTTGAAAACGTGCCAAATTCTTTTTGCACCTCAAGAAATCGTTTGGCGTTATTAATCGTGGCTCTAATTTTTTGGCGATTACGAATGATGCCTTTGTCATGAACTAATCGCTGCATGTCTCGACCGGTAAATCGTGCGACTTTCTTTGGATCAAAGTTGGCAAATGCTTGTTCGAAATTCTGGCGTTTATGTAAAACCGTGCGCCATGACAACCCAGCCTGAAAAGATTCCAGCACTAAAAACTCAAACATTTTTCGGTCGCGATGCACCGGCACGCCCCATTCGCGATCGTGATACTGAATCATGACCGGATCGTCGGACGGCCAGGGGCAGCGGGTTTTCTCAGCGGAATGTTTTGACATAGACCAGGTCATCTAAAAACTTTCCCTTGCCGATCTTATGGCTATTCACAAGGCGAACATCAAATTGAAAATGATTCTTTCGCAATACTTTTATTGAGGCTTGGTTGAATGGAAAAACTTTGGCTTGAATTCTCTTGTATCGGTATTTCTTTCGGAGATAAAGTACAAACTTGCCAACGACCCGTGACATAATCCCCTGTCCCCAATACGGCTTGGCCAGCCAGTACCCAATTTCAGCAGTTTCGCCAAAGTCAGTAAATCCTAAGCCACCAATCAGGTGGCCATTCTTTGTAATTGCATACCCTCGCGATTCAGTGCCTGGCGCGCTCCGAAGACTTTTCCGTTGATACTGACGAAGTTTTTTTAGAATATATTGTCGAGCATCGGCCGGTCCGTACTTTTTCGTTTTGCCGAGTACCGGACGTAAGACTTGAGGGTGACTAAAATATTTGGCGAGGTTATCGACATCATCCGGTGTGTATTGGCGGATGGCGAATGACTTGGTTTTGAGGATCATTTCAGCTCATACTTCCATCCCGGTTGCCATTTCCACGGAGCGGGAATGACTTCTTCCAAAGGTTTACCCAGAATCAAATGTTCTAACCCATACTGTGTTGCGCGATGACCGATAATCATGACCCGTTTCCCATCATACTTTTGCTTCAATTCATCGAGAAACGATTTCATCCGCGCCGTAGTCTGCTCATAACTCTCGCCGTTGGGAAAAGGTTCTTGGATTCGTTTTGGTTTTTCCGCGTCGACTTCAGCGCTCGGATGCTGGGTCATATCTCCATAGTCACATTCCCGTAAGCGCTGATCAGCAACAATCGGAAACTTTCCATCAAATGCGAGTTTAGCACTATTCACTGCTCGTTTCAGATCTGAACAAAAAATCGCATCAAAGTGGTCTTCTTTATACCGCTCTCCCATTTCTTTCGATTGCTGAACACCGAGCGGCGATAATTCGACGTCATTCCAACCTGAGGATAAATGCGCTTCGTTGTCGAAAGTGGTGCCGTGGGCTTCGAAGATAATAGTAATCATTTATGTAAACTCAAGAATCATTGGTAGGTGATCCGAAGCTTCAACATTCGGGACCTCAAAACTTTTCACTTTGACATCGGGAGAAACAAAAGTATAATCGGCAAAAGGAACCCCGCGAGTATACAGTTTACTGCGGGTAGTTGGTATCTTATAATGCGAAATTAAGTTTCGCATGTCATTTTCGAGTAGGCGAACACTTTCGGTATCGGGCAAAAGATTAAAATCGCCACATAATATTTTCTTACCGGTTTGAGAAGCAAAGAATTCTTGAATGATTTGTGATTGGCGAATTCGCTCGGGAGTATCTTTCTTTCCGTTCCCCCCTAAGTGAAGGCCATGAACATTGCCAATAATATTTTGATCGGTATTTTCGACCACAATATACTGCAGCACTCGTTTGTGTCGCCAAACATCGTCAGCTGTGCGAGTTCCAGGAAATATTTCGATTGAGCCTTGATTCTTGACCAAAATATTGCCTTTGGCGAAGATCGCGAGTCCGAACTCGACGGGAAAATCGACGTCTCCTTGTAGGTCTTTTCCCTCCACAACTGGTTCAAAAAAGGGTTGGAATTCTTTTAGGACCGGGAGGAGTTCTTGATAGAGATTGGGCCTCATGCCGTGGCTTTCTTTAATCGAAGTTCCAGTAGAAAATATTTCTTGAAAACAAAAAATGTCAGTACGATTTTTTTGATCTTCTATAAACTTGATTAAGTTCTTAAATTCCGTGCCTCCCCAGGCATTCAGGCAAACTAGTCGCATAAGTATACTATTAACTCACAACGGCCTTAATCCGTCGAAGTCCACTCCCCACACTCTGCTCCCCCGTAATCCGAAATCTGCCGATCTGGTTTGTATGCTCAACATGCGGTCCACCGCAAAACTCTTTGGAAAAATCACCGACCGAATAGACTTTCACTTCCTCCGGATATTTTTCCTTAAAAAATGCTAACGCGCCTTCAGCCAGGGCTTGCTTAGTCGGCATGATTTTCCAGCTGACCGGTAGATCAGCTTGAATTTTTTCGTTGATAAGGTTTTCAACCTTGGTTTTTTCTTCAGCGGTGAGTTTTCGCTCGAAATTGAAATCAAACCGCAACCGGGTTGGGTCAATGTCTGAGCCGTTTTGCTTAATTGAGTCACCCAGAATTTGGCGAAGTGCGGCTTGCAGAAGATGGGTGGCCGTATGCAACCTGGTCATCATCCATATTTGGTCCTTAGAGTATTTCGTTTCCAAATCAGGATCATTCAACCCGTGACCACCGAACTTTTTTGTGGCGCCGGCGCGAGACAGTGCTTGGTGACCAGTGATCTTTTCATTAACTGCGGCCTTGTTAAAAGAAAACCCAAGCCGTTCCAAACGATCAAGCGAAATCCCGTTGGTCGTAAATAAGGTAAAGGCTTCATCAGCCGAAAGTTTGAGAGATGATTCACCTAGTTGTGGTTCAGTTTCGGATTGCCCACTCCCCTTTCGAAGTTTTTTGACTAGCACACTAACATCAAGTGACAAGACTTTTCGGTATTGATCAAGTTCGCCGTTCAAGAGTTGCTGAATACTGTCGTGATTCTTAACGAGCTCTGGATAGGCATGACCAAAATGTTTCACGACGGTATCGACAACCGCATCAAACGAAAACTCCACGACCATAAATTGATCGGCAGCTCGACGAACAATCCGCCGTAAAATATAGCCCTGGTCTTTGTTTGAGAATCGCACTCCGTCAGCCAACAAGAAACAAGCAGCGCGAATGTGATCAGCCACAAGTCTCGTCCGTCGTGCATTCAAGTCAGTTTGTCCGGCATCACCAAATCCAGGGAGCTTTATCACTTCCGCCATGATTGGCTCGTAGATGTCCGTCGCAAACAGATGCGGCTTGTTTTGCACGACCATCGCCAACCGCTCTAATCCCATGCCCGTATCAATGTTTTTTTGCGGCAATGGTTTAAGTTTCCCCTTTTCGTCTTGGTTATATTCGGTGAAGACCAAGTTCCAAATCTCAACAAAATCGTCGGAACTGTTTGGTTTACCCTTGGGTCGATCAACCAATTGAACATGAATTTCTGAACTAGGGCCGCAGGAGCCGGATTTTCCCGGTGGACCCCAAAAATTATCTTTACGGCCACAAGTCACAATTCGTTCTTTGGGCAAATGTTTCAACCACGCTTTTTCAGCCTCGGCGTCTTTTGGTACATCGCTGTCACCGCCAAAAATCGTGGCCCAGAGTTTCGTATCAGGAATTTTCATTTTCTTGGTCAGGAACTCCCAGGCTAGATCGATCGCTTCTGCTTTCCAGTAATCACCGAAGCTGAAATTTCCCAGCATTTCGAAAAATGTCAGGTGTGAGGTATCCCCGACTTCATCAATGTCCGAGGTCCGGAACGATTTCTGAATCGTGGTGACTCGCTTCGTACCAAAATCCTTGGCTGGATCTTTCTCACCCAAAAAATATGGTTTGAATTGCTGCATCCCGGCCGTGGTCAACAGCACTGACGGATCATTGTCGGGAATCAGCGACGATGATGGCAGTGCTTTGTGCTGATGTTTGACGAAAAACTTCGTGAATTCGTCGCGGATGTGCTGACTGGTCATGACTACATTATACCTTATCAATCACCGCACTGCCCAGGCACTGGTCACCCTGATAAAAAACAGCATATTGACCTGGCGTGACCGCCCGTTGGGGTTCTTTACAAATCACGCGCAGTTTGTCGCCTTCCGGAATAAGCGTGATCGGCACGTCAGCCTGGCGATACCGCAGCTTGGCGGCGCCGGTCCACGGAAATGAACATGAATAGGATATCCAATGCGGTTCACTCACCAAGAATTCCATGATTTCAATATTTTCTGGTTGATCAGCTGGCGCAATAACCAAGGTATTGGTGGCGGTTTGTTTAGCGGTAACAAACACGGGTTTGCCCGGACCAATCGCTTGACTGAGTTTTTTTTGATCCAAACCTGGGCCAAAGCCGTGACGTTGACCGACGGTGTAAAACTGCAAACCACGGTGTTGGCCAATCACTGTACCATCGCTAAGCACAATCTCACCCGGATTGACTGGCAAGTACTTCGCTAAGAAATCAAACATTTTCTTTTCGCCAATAAAGCAAATTCCGGTTGAATCCTGCCGATCCCAGTTAGGCAAGCCGGCGTCTTTAGCTAGTTTTCGAACATCACCTTTCAACATCTCACCGACTGGAAAGAGGGTATGTTTCAATGCCTGACTTGAAACCGCGGCTAAAAAATATGATTGGTCCTTTGATCCATCCTTGCCTTTGAATAATTTTCCATCATTCGTAATCGCGTAATGACCGGTGGCGATCATTGGGGCGAGTTTCAAAGCCCGTTGCAAGAACAAATCAAACTTCACTTCGCGGTTGCACAAAATGTCGGGGTTGGGAGTTCGCCCGTGCTCGTATTCATGCAACATAACTTGGAAGACGCGATCGCGATATTCCTTTTCGAAATTCCAAGTCTCGATCGGAATACGCAGATGGTTAGCGACCGCCTGGGCACTGGCTTGATCCTCTGCCCACGGGCACGGTCCGCCAAAATCATCCTCTGACCAGTTTTTCATGAAGACGGCTTGGACATCATGTCCTTGGCGTTGCAACAATAATGCTGAGACCGCGCTATCAACGCCGCCGGAAAGACCAACAATAACTTTGCCTGGTTTCTGATCCATGCCGAGAGCCTACCGTTTTCGGTGCAAGACCGTCAAATCACCTTGCTGTTGTAAAACCTCCCAGGTCGAATCATGACGTAACGCACTAATCTTGGCCGATACCTCAACATCAGTCGCAACAACCGGAGTGGCGTGATGTTCTAGCACAATCACGTAATCTGATTGATCAACACCCAAGGGAAAACTAAAGACATGTTCGCGCCGAGCAAAATGGCTGCCGATATCATTGGTGACGGAAACTGCAGCTGACGATGGTATGAAATTCTCCCACACTCGAACTGAGGCGGCGTAGTCATTTCGCCACCTGACTACCGCTGAATTATCATTTTTCGCGCCCGGCAGTGGTCCAATCGCCCAGGCACTGTAGGCAGACCAGCCCAACAGCCAAGCAGCTAATCCGAGGCTTAAACTTTTTCGGTCATGTTCTAATTTCACTTTCGGCCAGACATGTTTGAGCAGCCACCCGACAGTCATCATCGCTCCCAAAAACAACCATGGTGTTAAACCACTCGTGTAGTGCGAAATGACCAAGTGTTGAGCTGGTTTCAAACTTAACGCGTTAATTCCGTAATCAGGTACTCCTCCAACACTCCACCATGACAGGAGTGGTAGTAATCCCAATGGCGACACCAGTTGGAATGCCATCGTCAGATTTTGTTTGGACAATAGCTGATGTGCAAAGGTTACGGGATGGTGCAGCGCGCCGGTTACCACATTCATAGCTCCGGGGCCGAAGACCGTTTGATACACCTCACCATTAGCAGCTGACAATCCACGGTAATGCGGTAAGACGAAGAAGAGCATTGCCAATGACCAAATCAGCGGCAGCAAGGTCAGAATTGGTCCCCAAATCTTATTACGCTGTCGCCACCAGACGAAGATTCCGATCAGAGCGAGTCCTAAACCGATTTCTTCTTTCGTCATCATCGCTAGTCCTACCAAGATGAAGGTCACCCAGTAGCGCTTGCTCAAAGCACACCACGCTGCCCAGAGTATCAACGGAGTGGCAAAAGTAACGGCATGCACATCGAACATCGTGGCCCAATGAATTGCGGGATTAATGATATACAGCGCGGTGAATAACAATCCCCACCAATCTGACAAAAGTTTTTTTCCTATCAACCAAACTGCTATTGCCCCACTCGCAACTGCGACGGCTTGCAGGATGAGCAATGCTTCTGTGCGCGGAGCAAGTACGTAGAATGGCGCCAGCGCAATCAAGAAAGGATCGGCGTGAAACGCAAATCGTGATATGGTCGCCGTTCCATATGGATCAGTACTCACAAACCCGCGACCGTGAATCAGATTCCACTCAAGTTGCTCAACATTCCCCAAATCAAACCTGGTGGAATTGGTTTTTTGATGCCGAACAATATCAAACCAGGAAAAATAGGCCGCGAACACCAGGCTCAACAGCACAGCGCCAATCAAACTAATTTTTTTCATCGTCGTCGCGAGACCACCATCACTAGTCCGAGAAATACCAGTTCGCTCACGACCATCCACACGCGACTGACGAGTGCTACGGCGCCGGCGGTTGATAACGCAATGTTCGAGTTGAGCGTTAAGGTTTTGGCTAAGGTGGCTTCACGCACGCCCAAGCCCATCGGAGTGATCAACGTGATGTACCCAATCAGCCAGGCTAAAACACTGACGGACATGGCCGTACCAAAGCTGATGGTTCCGAGGGTTGATCGCATGGCGAAAAACAGCGCAACATGCGCAAAACCATACACAATCCAAACTCCCGTGTAGCCGACGAGGATACTCAAGCTTTCCAAGCGTGAAATCAGGGGTGTTTCTTGTTTTACCAAACGCAATAAGCGTTGCAGGAGACGAGGGCCATAGGCCATCACCAGGATGAATAACAGTCCTGCAACAAATATCCAACGACCACCGGCACTGACAGCTGTCACAAGGGCCGCACCGGCAACTAGGCCACCGGCTTCCAAAGCGATAGCTTGAATGGTTGCCCCTCGTTCAACGCCGCCGGCCCGGGCGCCTTTGTAGCGTCCAGCAAACGACCAGACATTCCCCGGGATGTAGCGTAAGAGCTCGGTCGTCGTCCACATCCGCAGATTCTGTCCACGCCCATGTTCATAACCATGGCGATGGATGATAAATTCCCAGACGCGGAAACGCAGCCAGAACCACACCAGGAAGAAGGCCAGGGAAACTGCTAGCCAGCCGAGATTGAGCGATGAAAAACTATGCCAGACACTTCGATCAACACGCAGTAACCAACGCACGACAAAACCCAAAGCCAACACACTGACCACCCAGCCCACCCAACGCCAACGGCCTAGACTCGGGCCACCACGATCGTCCATGGCATTGATCGGATGACGCGCTGAATGGACAACTGGGTTTGGACAAATTGCACAAACCCAGTGTCACTCCACAAATTGATATGTTCGGGATGATTGCCGAGCCGAGATAGATAGCCGCCTCGGATGAGATTGCCTAAACGAAAATACGGTTCCCACGGCACCGATAAGACGACATACTTTTTGGCAACCCGTTTGACTTCCACTAGCGCGTCAGCCGGTCGCTCAAGATGCTCAAACACTTCACTCGCGACGACGACGTCCCAACTATGGTCAGGTTGGTCAATCTGATAAATATCGCCGACCGCTAGGTGAAGTTCAGGAAATAAACGTTGACCTTCGGCCACAAACTCCGGAATCAGGTCATACCCCAAAAACTTTGTGTTTGGTAAATGCGTCTGGAGTTGATGCAGTAAAAAACCTTCGCCCGCCCCAATTTCTAAAACACTTTCAGGGTGCAAGGAAGCGATCGCGTTCGTAAATTTCTTTTGGAACGGTCGAAGCCACATCTTGCGGAGGGGGTTTCGACTTTCGTATTTGTGTTGGTTGGAACTTTTCACTTTCGACGTTGAACAATTAAATCTCCGAGCAAACCCGTAAACAACAACTGTAACCCAGACAAGATCAGTAATAATCCAAAAATTAAAAGTGGTCGATCGGAGATAGCGTGCCCGCGAAAATGCTCAATCGTCAGATACACGAAGATCACCAGCCCTACCCCAAACAGGATCAGCCCCCATCGCCCAAAGAGGTGTAATGGTTTCCAGCGATAGCGTGTGACCATCAGAACACTCACCAAATCGAAGATGCCATTCAGTCGCAAACCATATTTGGACACGCCATGACGACGAGCCTGATGCTTGACCGGTACTTCCATCACGCGCCAGCCTTGCGCCACGGCGAGCAACGGGATAAAACGGTGTAAATCACCGTACAGATCTAACTGATCAACGACTTCCCGCCGATAAGCTTTGAGGCCGGAATTGAGATCATGGAAATTCGTGCCGAGCGCGCGGTTGGCAATCGAATTGAATACTTTTGATGAAATGAGTTTAATCCACGGATCCCGACGATCTTGTTTCCAACCGGTCACCATATCGACATCCTGGTCTTCAATCGTTTGCAATAGTCGCGGAATTTCTTCCGGTTGATCTTGCAAATCGGCGTCGAGCATCACTACCCGATCGCCGGTCACGGCGCTGAAGGCGGCCATTAACGCCGCTGATTTACCCTGATTTCGGCGCAATTCAATCAAGCGAATCCGGGGATCGCGTCGCTGCCACTCCTGAACAATCTGTTTTGTCTGGTCGGTGCTTCCATCGCTGACGACCACCAACTCCCAATCTGGATACTGATTCAGTACCGGCCCAAGACGCTCCCAGAGATGCGGGAGACTTTCCGCTTCATTGTAGGCCGGAACCACGCATGACAACTTTTTCATACCGCCGCAGTATACCAAAAAACTGCCCCGAGCTCAACTCTCCCTATTACAGTTTCACGACTTGCCCAGGTTGCAATGGATTCGCAGCCGGGGTCGTGGGCGCACGCGGCGATGGGGGTGGGGTGATGTTTGGAGCTGGATTCACTGGGCGGGGTGTAGCCGCAGCCGGCGTGGAAGATTGCGGTCCACGATTGGAGGGCTGACGATCACGCTGGTCACGGCGGGGCCGATCGCGGCGACGTTGATCACCCCGATTCGGTTGGCCAGCATGGCGTTCAGGCGGCCGTGGACGCTGGTCAGAGCGTTCGGACCGATGGCTGCTTTGACCATGACTGCTTGAACTCAAGGCTTGGCTGAGGGAAATCGGCTGGGGAATAGCTTGAGGCACGGCGGGTTGACGTTCGGCCAACCGGAGGTCGCGGTGAAGAGTTTTTTGGTGAG
>CAYLHT010000010.1:0-35988 GCA_964383765.1 uncultured Gammaproteobacteria bacterium
TTTGGCTTTACGCGTACTCTTTAGTCCGCGTGATTTACGAATTAGAAGTAATCGGTCCCTTCTCACGCAGATGCTCCTGTCCAACAGAATTCTTCATTTCACGCTCGAAATCCTGCGAGTGCAAAACACAAGGAAGAATCGCACGAAGGAGATGGAGCGGGGAGGTCCGACTGCAGCCGCGCAGCGGCGCGATTTTTTTTCAACTTTCTTCGCCTGTACAAAAGACGATTGCTTTTCGCGTTACCTCTCCATGATCTGGGCCTTTCCCACCCAGACATTGTTGCCACCAGAGTATTTTGTCCTCAACGATAGCATTGGGAAATGGTCCGCCAACACCGCAGATACTTTTATCAGCATACGACTTTAGGCCAGCGGCATCCCAATGAAAAAGATTTGGCGTCTCAATTAATTGAAATACGCCGTTCAATAGATACGACTTCTTGTCCGAAGCGTCGAGGCGGGCTGTTTGTTGATCTGCATCAGGGTGACCGCATTCACCAGGGAGAAAATGGATGTTGGTATCCGGTTGATACAAGGACCAGTCGGTGATTTTCGCTTCTAAGGTGTTTTTTTCACTCGCAGAGAGTTCGTGGCCGCCGAGATCGTAGAGTGAAACTTTTTCGATCGTCATGGGTGATGTTTGCCAGAATCCGATTATTTGCTCATTGACGTCCGTCTTTGGCAGGGTCAACGGGCGAAAAGGAGTCTGCCCTAGACTCACATCAATAACATACCACTTGTCACCGTATGAATTATGGACGGCCAAAAATCTTCCGCCGGGTAACCACACCGATTGTTGAAACCCATCACCGACATCAAAGGTTGGGACAATTTGATCATTCGTATTCAGCGATGGGATAAACCGCGTGACTTGGCTGTGAGCCGTGCCTGGTTTGCGGCGGACAATCAGAATGCTATTTCCATCGGGCGAGGTTGGCGAAATTTGGAACAACGACATCGCGTCAGACATGACCGACAAACCGCTTGAGGTTGCTAGATCAATCCGATATATGTTTTGACCGGTGGCAAGTAGAGCCCGTCCATCACTAATGGCTGAGAGTGTAACGTGAGAATTTTGTAGATTCAGGGAAATTGATGGCAATGCAATTTTTTTTAAGCTTTTATCCGACTGCAGACTGTACAGTTCCACCGTTTGACCAGTCGACCAACCAAGAAGTACTTGCGACCCGTTATTGCTTATACTGAAAAGATTGGACACTTCGTTCAGTGGATAATTCGTTGGGATTGGAATTTTTATTCCACCATCCTTATTCCACTTTAGTACTTCAAATGCTGTATCTGTTGATGCCGCACTGGTTGGTTGATGATTGGTACCAAGCAGAAGAGTCGATTCATCCGGTGACCATGCCCATGTGTTGACAAATTGATCAGCTGTGACTGCCAGTGTGCGGATGGTCTTACCGGTCGTGGAATCAACTAACAAGACTTTTTTGTTCAATCGGTCATCAAGGAGAACCTGCCTTCCGGATGGGGAAGTTGTAATGTAACCCGGTTGAGAAGAATTGCCTTCCCCGTTCCCTCCGGACGTAAGTGTCGCTGTTTTTGCTTGTGTCACAGGATCAAACAAGGCAACGGACACACCATCTGAAATAATCAGATCACAATTACAAATATCAGTCAGATTGACCGGGGTTGACGAAACAATTGATTCGTAGCTGTTCGTACTATTGACTTGAAGAGAAGTTCGATGTGATCGGCTCCATAAACCTAAAAATACTCCGGCGGAAATTGCCAATCCAATCACGATGGCAATAATCAATGGATTTTTATGTGGAAACATTTCAGCTAGCAATATTCAAAACTTAGGATCTATTATTCTAATTCATGCTGAACCTAGCCAAATAAGCTTCTCGCATCGCTTGGTCAGGAAAATCACTAGTCCCAAAGGCGTAAATATATTGCGGCCCAAAGAAATAATAAAAGAAACTTTGAGAGCCGGGGTCTCCGTCCTTCTCGAGGGTTGCAAATAATTGTTCGCCGTTTAGACTGATCGTTTCAAGTTTCTCAATTGATCGGAACGGTGCGATTTGTTTCAACCAAGAACGGAATGAAGTTTCTTGACTGACGTTCAAGTGAGTTGAATTCGGATAAATCGATAATCCAATCACATTTTGACTTGATGGGTTGATACCGTTTGGCGTATTGCGGTTACGCGTTTGGCTAGTGTCTATGTTTGTCGAGCGAAAAGAAGCACTTAAAAGCTGTCCCGGGCTTAACGCGTTGCCTCCATAACTTGCGTAACTAAACGTTCCGGGCAGCGTAAGGGAGTAATGAAAATATTGACTACTGATTTTTTCTTCATCGGAGTTTAAGGGGGTGCTCACAATGACATCACCGGCAGCGACTGAGGCTAGGTTGGTGTTTGTGTTCATGGTAGACGTTAACTGGCGATGTGAACCGATACCATACCCCAGGATGGCACCCACAAGTAGGCTCAAGAAAATTGAAATAATTGTCTTTAATGAATTGTGCATAAACAAAGTATACAAATTGAATGAGAAAGAGAAAAGGTGAGGAGAGAGATTATCAGCAATCCCCCTCCTCAGGATGTTACTACTGAGGCCAAATCGAGACGTACATCCGCCCTGAGGTGCTCCAGGAAGCATCGAAGGTTGATAGTGAGTACCGAATGTGGTCACCTCGGCGGACATTCCGGTCTGTCCCAGGGTCGTTGAGAATGATCTGGTTGTTGGCTTGGTCGAACCCCACCGCTAGCACCCAATGTGCCGACCCGCCCGAACTCACCAGATCACCGCCTGAAATCCTCACGCCCACCAAGACTGGATGACCAAGGTAGATTCCGTACAACACCTTGGTGATGTCCGAGCTGGATGATCCGTACTGGATTTGATAACCAAACCCGTAGTAGCGGTTGAGCAACCTCCCTAGGGGATTGTCACCGCTGAAGTAGGTATCGCTACCACATGGGGTGTTATATTTCCCATCATCGAGCTTACCGCTGACTACCTGGGCCAGCCATTTCCCGACGTCATCGAGAGCCCAGTTGCTGACCGGATACCCTCTGTAATAACCACCGAGCATCACCGACGTCGCGTATCCGCAGCGATGAGAGTTGGCCAACTCACAGCTGCTGCCCGCCTGACAAATCCAGGGAACGCTCAAGCTCTTGTATGACATGGGCCACGAAACAGCCAACAGCCCCACGACGCCTTGCTTTCGTGTGTCACTCTCCACCGTCGACTGACTCACACTTGAATTGTTCGGCCCCCGATACCGCACCTTGACGGCGCCCCAGGTGGAATGATGCACCGTCGGCTGGCCGGTCTGATCGGCCGGCGCGTCGGCCAACACCATCGGACTGAGGGTGATGAGCATATCCGGCATGGCGGCAACCGCCATGGTCGGACGGGTGAACGACGTGATCAGGGTGGCGCCGAGCGCCAGGACGAGCACTGCAACCAACTTCGACATGAGATTCTCCTTGGCACGAGTTCGCCTCAGGCGACTCGGTCAGGGTTGGTGCGGCCATCGTGAACAGGTCCAACATTTTCGGTGTCGGTAACCTCCTTAGTTGTAATGAGCAACACGAAACAGGCGCTGCGGACCACCCGCCTCACCTCAAGCGAAAAATAAACAAGCGGCCCGACGCTGAAGTGACTCCGCTGGGGAGAGCTTCAGAACCAAGCCACTGGTTCGTTATGAATATTTTAGTCTTTGCTACCTAGCAGTCAAGTGGATAACTTTCCCGATCGAACAATCTTTTCAAAAATCTCAACCCCGCGGGCATACGGATATGACACTACGACTGTTTTTGTTCCAACCCGAGCAGCCCAGACAACATTATCAATTCCAAAATCTGTACTTTGACGAGTGTACAGCCAGGTAAGGTCACCAACTTTAAGACTTTTTTCTACCTTCATGGTTTCATACTGGCTAAGCTTAGATTTGGCATCGGCGTTCAGTTGATTTGGAGTAGATGTCGAGGTACTGAAAACCATCGTTGGCTGCTCGGGCAGGACGTTTGGATCGATCGGGAATCGAATCGCTGGAAAGTGTTGGCCGGTTTGCTCAAAGACCATTGACTTTGGAACTTCGAACGTCAGTCCGGCATACGACCAGGCTTTCGTTGGGCCGTTTGCATCGGCCAGAATTTGATCCCACAATTGCTGAGCGTGTTCTTCGGCTAGTTGTTGATCGTGGAGCTGGGCACTTGAATTGTTTGTGTCCCGCGGAGTGTTTTGGTTTTGATGTGTGTAGTTCGGAATCAATATGTCCGATTCTCGCGAAGTAACGCCAAATGCTATCGCGAGAACGATAACAACCGGTACAGCGATCACAAGATTTTTCGGAGTCATACGTTGAGTATAGAGAGTATTCTTCTTCGCCGCCAATCAGTATTGGGGGCAAGGAAAAATCCAGTACCATCACCTCACAGGATGGTGGTACTGGGGACTACTGGAGGTCTAGTCGAGCACCGCCAAGCGCTGCATCAGCGTCTTCTGCGGGGTGTACAACCGCACGAAGTAGACACCCGGACCGACGCGATCACCGTGATCGGTGGTGCGGTTCCAGTTGAGACGCTGCTCACCAGCTGGCTGCTCACCATTCAGCAGACTCACGATCCGACGTCCACTGACATCGTAGATCTCGAGCGTCACCGGTCCCGCTTGGGGCAGGCTGAGCTGGATCTCGGTGGTTGAATGGACCGGGTTGGTACTGATCGCCATCGACAACTGAGTAGGAACTTGAGGTGGTTCCTCCTGACCAGCTGGAGTCGCCGCTGCGATTCTGACCCCGCCCGAGGTGTACACCCAGGCATAACCCAGGTACCAGATCATGTAGCCGTACCGGAAGTTCTGTCTGGCGGCGGAACTGAAGTTGTACGGATCCATCCCGATATACTCATTCGACGTCGGGGGACCGATCCGGGAGCAGGTTGCGCCGAGCTGGATGTACTTGTTGTAGAATCCAGTCCGGACCAGGTAGATCTGATCGGGATTGCCATTCCACACCAGCATGCAGCGACCGAAGGATCCGCCGTTGTACTCCCGCAGCCAACAGCCGCAAGGAATACTGAAGTCGGTTACCGGGTAGCCGATCTGACCGGTGTTACCCAATCGGACAAACGCCCGACCGAAATTCACCCAGATCATCGGATCGTACCAGTTACCACGGTCACAGCCGTTGCGATCGTACCCGTGATAGACCCAGGTTGCGTCGCAGGCCAACCCGGTCAGGTAGGCGCCGCGGTGAACACCGAAGTGCAGATGGGCAGCGAATGGCCCACTATACGTGCTGTACGATGGGGCCGTCTTGGTGAGGAGCGCGCCCTCCGGGACGGTGTCTCCGACCTTCCACGGGCAGGTGGCATCCGTGAAGCAGTGCATGAACTCGTAGCACACCACTTCGCCACAGATGTTGGCTTCGGCTACGATGCAGCCGCCGCCATTGGTGATGATGCCCTTGAACTTGATCACCATCGGGCTGGGTGCGTAGACGGAGGTGTACGCCGGCGCGCTCAAGTCCACGCCGGTGTGATACCCCCAGCCAGAGACGTACTGGTAGAACGTGTACCCGCCGACTTGGACATTGTCCAGTGGCCATCGGAAAGCAAAGGCCGCCTGCGGAATGGTGGCGCCGAGACACAGCGCCGTGACGAGCGACAACATGAAGCGCCTCATCGTCAGATCCTTTCTGTTTGTGCCTTTGGCACCTCTGTGAACATCGTGGTTGATGACCCCAACAACAGGTTTGGTGTGAATGACCTCCTTTCAGTTGTAAGGTGCGCTGAACCAGTGTGTGTTGTCATTGGACAACACAAAATCGGCCGACGAGATCGCCGGCCGAAAACAAAGAAACCGGCGACTCGAATCTGAAGACCTTGCGGTACTTTCAGAACCAAGCCACTGGTTCGTGATTACAGCTTACTCCTCACACCCAAACCGTCAAGAGGCAGTATGCACAAGCGCCCCGCCATCGGCGGGGCGCCCAATTAAACGACAACTACTTCAGATGCTGGTGGATAGTGGCTTCAAGTGAAACTTGGGATTGACTCTCACCAGTCGTATCTTGTGTCGCCTCCGCTGTACTCCCAGTATTCGAAAGGGAGAATTTCCCTTGGAATTCACCGACAGTACGGTAGGCATTGTTGACGTCTGGTAATTGTTGTAGAAACACCAGTACACGCTGACCGACAACGAA
Source organism: uncultured Gammaproteobacteria bacterium (assembly GCA_964383765.1). Lineage (GTDB taxonomy): Bacteria > Patescibacteriota > Patescibacteriia > SBBC01 > CAIJZX01 > CAYLHT01. The sequence goes on from CAYLHT010000010.1 coordinate 6,184, forward strand.
TGTTGGTTGATCTTCGGCGTCGACGACGGTGGTCAGATACTGCCCACCGGCCGTCCAGACAATGATTGGCTGATTACCCTGGCCTTTCAGTGCCTGATCGGGAATGATCTGCCAACGCGTATAGACCATGTCCTCACCGGTTTGGTCCGTTTTGCGAGTAGTACCTAAGCGCTTGCTCACCGTACCGGACACAATCAGATCAGCCTCAGTAGTCATGGTCGCAACATCAACTTTGGCGACCAGGCTAGTTTGTTTGAAGTGTTTGGCATGGGGCAACTCAACCACCGTGCCCAGAGCGATCAGGCCACCTAGGCTGTAGAGTGCAAGACGTTGTGTAAGTTTCATAGGTGTGATATTAACGTACACCATAGATATTACGAATGGCCGTCCACTCGTCGTTGGTAATGTTTTTGACCTCGCCACATCCAATCGTCGAGTTCATCAAGGTCCAGAACCGATCTTCATGATTGAGCACCAGCAGGTGTCCCATTTCATGTCGGATGACCGATCGAAGGTCATACCAACAACCCGAGGTGTACGGTGGGTTGAAGTTTTGTGCGTTGTTCACGGTAATCGTACCACGGTAGACGTCGCCCCAGAAAATGCCAGTCCGATACGTGCGCGTGTACGCAAGAACACTGGTTCCGGTTTCATAATACAACGACATGGTGTTATTCGAGGGCGCATAATTGACGATCGCCCAGCGCGACCCGGTGTTATTCCAGTTGTTCATGGCATCAGTCGCGACATTCCGCCAACTGGTGAGGTAGAGCTTGGTGGTGTCCATGGCAACCGTCGGATACGTTCCGGCCCAGCGATACCCAGCGTATTGGTAGGCACGTGCTGGACTGAACGGAACAAGCATGACGACCAGGGTAACCACAGAGAAAAGAATCTTTTTCATAGCATGCTAGTTAGTCAATAAGCCTCAACTCAAGTTGAACCAAAAGATTGGCCACCACCGCGTCGACCTGCACGGCTTTGCGCTAACGCAAAACGGCGGCTCAGTCTTCAACCGAAGTTGAGTGCCAAGTCACCGTTTCCACAATAAGCATACTCCATAATTTTTTAAGGTCAAGTGCATAAGACAAGCTTGCCCTGATCCGGTCGAAGGGTAGAAAAGTACTGGAGTCTTACCAGGCAAGCGCAACCACGGATTTCATGACTGCCTTCTCCCCACTGCCCGTCCAAGTCGTAACCATGTAGACAAATTTTGATGGCGCCCCATTACTTGGTGAAAGAATGGACCATCGGCCACGGCTGAACGGAACAGCGGAGAGGAGGCAGCGGTCAACCAGCGTTTTAGCATTCCGCCGGTTAACCGCGGTGGTGAGGAGCGTTACTCCTCGACTTGATCGACGTCGACGTCTTCCTTGACCAACTTGGCGCCGACTTTATCACCGCCGGCTTTGGCGGTGCGATGGCCGAGCATAATCATATTGTCGGCCACGATTTCCTTGGCGGTCCGATTCTGACCATCCTTGGTCGTATACTTGCGATTGCGCAAGCGGCCTTCGACATAGATCTTACTGCCTTTCTTGACGTACTGGGCGACGATGTCGCCGAGTTTGCCCCAAGCGATCACGTCGTGGAAATCCACGGCTTCCTTCTTGGTTTTCGTCTTGGCGTCTTGCCAAGCGTAGTTCGTCGCGACGCTGAAGCGCGTGACGTTCTGGCCGTTCCGGATCGACCGACTTTCCGGATCGCGGACCATATTCCCAATCAGCGTAACCTTGTTCAGGTCCATACTGATGTCCTTTCAATAAACCCACCGAAGCGGGCGCCACCGTGATCTACCTTCGCCGCAAGCGACAATTCTTGCAACCAACGTACATCAAGCCGGCCGATACATCGCCGGTCTTGAATAACGCAAACTCCGGCGTTGCACAGCTCCTTCGACCCACTGCGCGGGTCTCAGAACAAGCAAGCCACCGATTGAACTGAGACTAGCCTACACCTTTCAGAAACGCTGTCAAGCTCTTTTCGGCTTTCTGACAATGAGTTCTGTCACCGAAAATACTCTAGGCGTACCGGCCAGGTCCTGTCCAGTCTGAACACTCTGCAACTGCCAAAGTTTTTCCCATGTACCAAAAACCGGGAGAAGCTCGTTCAGCGAATAGAGCGACGGAACCGGGTTCGGAAAGGAAGGTTTTGGCTGAGCAAAGAAAGTTTGAATTGCCACCAACCCACCATTGCGCACATGCCTTGAAACTTGAGGTAGGAATGACTCAACCGCATCACGCTTGGGAAGAAACTGAAGAAGATGACGAAGAAAAACAAGGTCAAAGTTATCACTGTCTCCAACTTGATTCATGTACTTCTGCACTTCAGACACCTGCCAGGCTATTTCCGGGATCGATTCAGGTGATGTCCGACGATCAACCGCTACGACCTTTGCACCCACCGCAGCAAATTTCTTGCTCCATCGACCGTCACCGGCTCCGAGATCAAGAACTTTGGATCCTGGTTCAATATTTTGGAAAACAATCGAAGTGAAGTGTTGGTGGTTGAAGTGGTTAGGTTCCAACTTTGAGGCCATCAGAATTTTCCGGGTCCCATTGCCGATTGAACAAGCTTACCTAGTCCAATGATAAACCCACCACTGACGATTAGGATCGCGAGTACAATCAGGAAACCAAAGACAGCAGGCTGAAGACTCGCAAAACGCGGCCAGCGTCGGAACACGTCCTGCCGGTACTTGATCAAGTACCACGTAGCCATCGCTCCGGCTAATCCGAAACCTGGGCCGGCGATGAATGAAACTGTGATTAGACTGATGAGAACGTAGAAATATAGCATTAGGTTATTCTTGGGCGTGTGAAGTAGATGACTTGAAGGCAGGATGCTCGTTTAAGCATGGGCTCGGAGGTACTGAATGAAGACCAGCACAATGGTCGTGGTCATGATCATAAGGCCTGTAAGTCGGACAATCCGTCGTTTAGAGAAAAAACCGATCGTCAGACCGAAAAAACCAAGCACTACCCCGATCAGCCCTAGCCGGATAAGAAATCCGCGATAGTCTTCCATCTCAACAACTTGAACATCGACAGGTAAGGATTTATTTGGGAGAGAATGGATCACATTCAGGGCCAGGAAGGATACGATGAAAAATATGATTTGGATTAATAATACCCCTACAACAGCTCGTTGCATTTTGTTGAGATCATTCATGCTTCCAGAAAAACCACAGGTTCCCCATGGTGTCATTAACTTCCCGGCGCTGAATAAATCCTGATTTAACTTTGGATACAGTCATATCCTACGGCCGGACAAGCAACCGAGCAGCTAAAAGAATAATGCCCACACTCAAGATCATTAAGATTTTTTTTCCGATGCCAAAGAGGCGGCGAGTTGAAGGCTGCCATGTATCAGCGATGTGAATCGAAAAGACAACTAAGGTCGCGCCCAAAATGTACCCAAGCGCATCAAGTGTAAAGCCATACAGTCCGCTCCCCAGGTGGCTGAAAGGGAAGGGTCCTTGAATCATTGTGATGAAACGATCTGGTTTAGAAATATACCAATGGTAGACCAATGGCAAGATGATGAGGAGTGTACCAAGAATGCGAAGAGAATGTTGAGTAAATTTAGCTTGGGTATACATACCTATGGAGATAGTGATAGAGAAAAGCAGGCCCCGAAGGAGAAAAAATCCTCCAGGGCCTATGGTACCACGTCCGACTAGTAGTGCCAGTGCACCATGCCCGGAATGGTGTAGCTGGTCAGGCCTGGAACAGTCGTGTCGATCAGCTGGGCCATCCACCAGGCAGCACCAGTGAAGAGGCGGCGATGGAGCTGCCCTTTGAGGCTCATCGCGGAGGTGCTGGCACCTTCGGGCTTGAGGGCCTGATAGGTGAAGTAGTACACGTCCACGCTCATCCGGTTGGCTCGGGCACTTCCAACCACGAAGGTGTCCCAGCCGGTGTTGTTGGGCTGCTCGTTGTGGACGTACCACTCCGGCATCGTAGACGACGAGTAGCCATCGTACCTGGCGTAGCTGGTATTGGCTACTTGAACTTCGTGTTCGTAGGTGTCCAGGCCCCCGAAGGTAGTGTTGAACCGGAAGGCTTGCGACGTGTAGTCGCGACCGACATCCGACAACCCTTCGTATGGGGCCCAGTTGTGGTCCGGATGGTTGTAGGCGTACGGCTGGGCGGTCCGTCTGTCTCCAGGGGTAGTGTTCACGCGGTTCGGGGCTTGATCATCGAGCTGAATGTCAGATCGAAGACTCGTACCCTGAGGGCTGGCACGCGAACCTTTCGGCAAGCGCAGACCTACGACGCTGAACCGGAGATTGCCGCCGGCGATCTCGGCCTTGGCCTGAGACAGTGATGCAGACAGTCCGGGAGGAACATGCTCGATACCAAGCTGCTCCGTCATTGACTGGAGAACATCCAGGCAATGCTGGTGCTTGGCCGTGAAGTCCGCCTGGGCATCAGAGCCATGGCGCCCGTTGAGCTGATACTCGATGCCGAAACCCGGATAATCGAGTCGAATGACTTCGACTGAGACGCCGGTTTGCCTGGCGAAGGCATCCAGTTCAACGAAGGACTTCGGAACAGCCAGTTGCACGGCGACCAGAGTGTCGCCCGGCAAACCGGCGGTGAGGATGTTGTCCAACTTGGGAGCCGTCGGACGCTGCCCGCAATCGGCCAGCAGCATTCCGGTCACGGCTGCTGCCACCACGAGCGTAGCGCGATTCATGAAACCAGTCATGATGAACCTCTCTTTGTAAAGGACCTCTGGAACCCAGCGTTTCTGAGCTCCCCCTCCGCCGCAGATTCACCAGGGAGGCTGTAGCGGGGCGGGAGATCAGGCCCGGGGGCTATTCCAGCCGCGCCGGACTGATCCAGAACAAACTGATGATGAATGTAAATAGATGTTTCATAGTCTCGGATCTCCCCACCAGGCCGGATAGACAAATCTTGGTGGCTTGGCGATTTGAGATGGAAGGTTCAGCCGGCCTGATGAGAAGGTCCGAAACTCTTGGGTATGACAAGTTATCCACCATGCTCGCGACGGCTCTAGAAAGCGACGGCGCAATGTTGTGGACTTCGATTTGCCGCGAAGGTTGGAGCAATTCAGGTTCCGTATGTCCGTCGTAGGACTTTTTTTTGCGACGGCTCTTCTTTTCGCGACGGCTTAACTTTACAGAAATGATAGCGCAAAAAAAGGTAGTCGTCAAGGGGTATTGAAGATTGCTGTAGGGTCCCTCGCGGAACGCTTCGGGACGAAACCCATCAGCAACTAATGGGTTTCGGTTTTTCTTCCCTTCGACTCGCTCCGCTCGCTCAGGGCAGGCTGGATTTTGGGTAAAATTTGACTTCGGGTTTTCTTCGGGTCTAGAATGGGATAATGGCTCTACCTGTGTACAACCGCGATTATCCCCTGCCCGCGGCCACGCCCATTAAGGTCCGCGAGCCGGTCCGGGTGGCGGTTGATTTCCATGGCGCCAAAATCCGGCCCCTGGCGTTTGTCTGGGGTGCCAAGAAGTACACCGTCGAGAAAGTCAACCTGGTCTACAAACGCCGGCATGGCGATGGGTACCAGTGGTGCTTTGCCGTCTCGGATAAGGTCAATAGTTTTGTGCTGCTGTACGATCCGGAAAACCTGCATTGGACGTTAGAGGAAGTGTACTCGTTATAAAAAACGGACAGGGAACGAATGTCCATCGCACCAGACCCCTCTGGTTTTGACAGACCTCGCTCCCTGCCCACAGCTCTAGAGATGTCGGTCAACCAAGTGGTTCGACCGAGTCAGACAGACCAGGCAGTAGATCAGACAGCCACAACCGCTGATGGTCCAGATAGCGCCGGCCGGGACCGTGTGTACGTGGAGAAACGCTCGTTGCCCTTGCCAACCCGCCACTAGGCTAAGCGCTCCGGTCGCTACCGCCACGATGCGCAGCCGGATCACGCTATGCCAACAGCGAGCAATCGGCAGCACCAGCACGGCCATGATGACCAGCACCAGACCAACCAACGTTCTCTCACCTCACTTTCGGTTCAACTCGTTCAGGAAGAGCGGCGGACGGCGGCTTGGGCGTTTCGGCCGTGACTGTCGGATCAGCCAGATCATGGTCGCCACGACCACGACAATCGACCACAATCTTGAACTCTTGGCCAGCATGATGATTGTGCACCCAACAAAGAGCGCCCAGAAAATAAACCTCAGATTCCTGGGCAGAGCCTCCCGCTTGACGGTCAGGCCGCGCACGATCGCGGCAAAGCAGAACACGCCGCCGATGAGCATCGCCATAAAGCGTATGAACAGTAGTAGCGTCTGCACGTCGTCTCACCTCACTTTTTAAGGACGGGATGATCCCCTATGCGTCTTCCGCGGATCATGGCGTCGATCATGCCAGCAAACACGAGTAGGCCGATGAAACACCAGGCGAAGATGGCCGAGAACACAGAGCCGGTACAGATTGCCACCATAACCAGGTAGGGTAGGAAGACTATGAACTTCTTCCACACTGGTAGCTCGCGCCAGCACCGCGGGCAGGCCCACCGATGAAGATCCATCCTCAACCAGCCAACGAATACGACTAGCACGATACAAACCGCGATCACGCGAACCACTAAAGCCAGAAGGTTCATCGTGTGCCTCCTGTTTCCCTCAACGTTATGGGAAGGTGCGAACAACGCCCTCCGTTGTAGTGCGCTGACTCTACACTCACATCATATCAATGTCAAAATTCATCCAACATCAAGTCCCCCTCCCAACGATGAGGGAGCAAACCGACCATTGGTCGGTGGAGGGTGGTTCGTGACTACACCAGGCACCCCGCGCCGGCCACTGTCTGAGCGCGCTTGGCCTGAATCTTGGGCGCGCGAGTTTGGCCGGCGCTTGAGTCTTTTTGGTACTTTTTCTGGTCAAGTAGAAAAAGTACGCCTCCGCGGCAGCGGTTCAATCCTATGACCTCTTCTATTCTTCATCTCGATCTGAACAGCTACTTCGCGTCAGTCGAACAGCAAGCGAATCCCTTTTTGCGTGGCAAACCAATCGGCGTGGTGGCGACCATGACCCCGAATGGCTGCATCATTGCCTCCTCGACCGAAGCCAAGGCGAAAGGCATCAAAACTGGTGTTCGGGTTAAGGAGGCGCGCCTGATTGATCGTAACGTTATTCTCATGCCGAACGACGCTAGCAAATACCGCACGGTCACGGCCGGGTTCATGTCGATTCTGAAAGAGTACACCGAGGACATCGAACTCTATAGTATCGATGAAGCGTTTCTCAATTTAACTGGTTTTGTTCGGTCGCTCGAAGAAACGGCAGAACTGTCTGAAGAAATTCGACAACGGATTAAGGACGAGGTCGGCGAATGGTTGAATTGTTCAATCGGCGTCGCGCCGACGCGCTGGCTCGCCAAGTTCGCCGGCGACACGGCCCCAAAGGGCAAAACGAAGATCGTCTCGCGTGAGAACTTACCGCAGACGCTTGATCCGCACGTCTTGACTGACGCCTGGGGTATTGGCGAACGCATGGCCAGTCACTTGCATCCGCTCGGGCTGGAAACCTTGGGCGACCTGAGAAAATACTCGGTCGCAAATTTGATGGAGAGTTTTGGGATTCTCGGCTATGAACTGTGGGCCAACGTCAACGGCCTCGAAGTGCCGGGTCTGGAAACGCCGCGCACGCCAAAGTCGGTCGGTCACTCTCACGTCTTTGCGAAGCGGGCCAAATCGCTCGCCTACCCACAAGCCATCCTGGCCAAGCTATGCGAGAAAACCGGCCGCCGGCTCCGCGGGCTTGGGTTAGAAGCCTATGGATTTTACTTGTCGTATGGATTATCAAACACGGCTGCTGAATATTGGCGCGGAGCCGGCGGCGGTGGCAGCCGGAAACTCCCCTACCCGCTGATCGACACGCGCGATATTTTCAAGCACTGCTGGGAGTTCCTGCTAGCCGATTTACCGAAGGGTGCCTTCCCAAATTTTTTGGCGCTCGGATTATTCAATCTCAAACCGAGAGTCGACCAACTCGAACTGTGGCCACGCGGTAAGCATGATCCGCCAGCGCTGGCCCGCGCCCTCGATCAGGTCAATGACCGCTACGGAGATTTCACCGTCAGTCGTGGCAATTTCTGGGGCTTGGATGAGTACGACGCCCCGGATCGGATTGGCTTTCGTAAGACGGTAGGGTTGGATACGCCTGATCACTGGGTTACGACTACTCGATAGCTTGACAAAAGAGCTCGACTGTGGTATGGTCGAGATGTCCACGCGAGAGCTACCCTGAACAAGGAGGTCTATCATGCGGCCTGGCATGATGATAATCGTTCTCGCGACCACCGTGTTGTACCTGGTCATTGACCCGGTTATCGGCGATCATCGCCAGCAGGTCGGCCTCATGGCCCTCGGGATGGCAGTTGACCATCTTCAGGCTATTGGACTGGCCCTGGCAGTTCTCGTGGCGATCGCTCTCAATTGGACCGGTTCATCTCGGCAACACAGCCTCCGTCAGCGATGATGGGGGCGCTTTTTAAGCGGAGCGACGCTTACGTTGATACGTTTGCCAATCTTGATCTTCGTCCATCTGCTTCTCGATCCGCTCGCGCAGGTAATCGGCCTTCGACAGCTTGGTGTTGTGTGTTTTGAAATGCAAGTACTCTTCAATCGAGCCTGTAATGCGCAAGGTAAATTTCAGACGTGGAACTTCACGAATCTTGACGCCGTCGATGGAACGCAGGAAATCCATCACCGCTTGACCGGGGGCATCACTGTAGGCCACGGTTTTGATGTACTTGGGTAGCTCTTTTTGACTCAAGTGACTAAAGACTTGCGGGACGGTGCCGCGTTGGTAGAGATACAGCGTTGGTTTACGAAGCGCGATCGCGTGAGCCAATAAGAAGCCAACTTCGGGATCCGAGGTCGTACCTTCAATAATAAACGCATCCATGCGTTCGAGTAACGGCACATTTGATTGCTTGGTTTCAGCCAGGAGTTCAGCCGAGACTTGAACTTCATCTTTCTCGGTGTTGGTGGACACGTACAAATCTGTTTGACTCAAAGCCAACTTGATTTGCGCATACCCCTGACTGAGCTCGTGTTTGGTCGTCGGCGGACCGTAGAAATAGACGTGCATACTAGCTCATCAAGAGTTTACGTAACTTGCGCTTATCTTGCGTTTGCCCAAGTGCCCACATCAAGCGCATCAGCCCGACCGTCCGGTTCGGACCGGTGATCGGAATAGTGTTGGCTGGCAAACTCAGTTTATCGACACCGGGGCCGAACACCACAATTGGGAAGTCGGCTGGCAAAGCCGCGGCTACGTGACTAACCGCTGAACCTACGACGGCGCTGCCGTCAGCTGAGGATAAAAACAAGGCATGATTGCGTTTAGCTTGTTCGACCACTTGCGACAAATCCAGACCGTGGAGGTATTCGGCGACTGCCACATTGCGATCAAATTGAAGCTGCGTCTTGAATCCACGCTTGGCGCGCTTGATTTGCTCGCCAAAGAATCGGATACCGAAATCAATTTTCCCGAGAATGTAGCCTTGGGCGGTGGTGATTGGGCCGCTGACGGTTGAACCACGGTAAATATGGCTGCCATAAATCATGACCACTTCTGCGGCATCGGACACGGCAACTTGGACGGCGTTAATGACCGTGGCCTTCGCGCCGTACTCACCCGTCTCGGGTGCTTTGAGTTTCCGCAACCCAGCGTTACGTTCCGCCGGCGACAACAACGGTGAACCGCACAGCACCACCGGTTTTTCCAGCTTCTGTAACATCAAGGACAGCGCAATCGCGCCAGCTGGCATAGTTTCGAGTTGGTGGATGACGACATATCCATCGAATTCGTCACGATGGTCACGAATGGCTTCCGCACATGCCGTCCACTCGGATAAGCCGGTTGGGATTAAGCCGGACGCGACAAACACGCCATCGGTATCAGCGATGATGTCGGTCTCGGACATGTTGCGCAGCCATGGGCCAATATCCTTGGGCTTGGTAACCACGTCTCCGCTGCGGCCGCGTTCGTCGATGGTGCTGCCACCCAGGAAGAACAGGCCGATGGTTTTCCGTTCTAGCTTTGCCATACGATATGCGCCGTCTCAAAAAGAAGCGACGGCGCAATAAAGATAGCACGAATACTGGGGCTCGTCAAGACGACGCTGGCTCGATGCGGCTTGTCAGACGTTTGTTTGACCGCTATTCTACCGGTTCATATGCAAACCTCTGCGTGGTGGCGACGACCGCAATCCTGGGTGATCATCGGTATGCTTGTGTTCGCCGTCTATTTTAGTTTGGTCAATGTTTTTCGCCATCGTAACCTGCAAACCTCGCAGTTCGATCTCGGGAACATGGACCAAGTCATGTGGAATACCCTGCACGGTCGAATCTTTACGCTGACGAGCCCGATTGATGCCGTCCACCAACCGCGCACGGCCATCCACGCCGACTTTTTACTGCTGGCCTATCTCCCCTTCTACGCCATCTGGCCGAATCCTCAGGTGATGATGATTGCCCAAGTCCTAGCCGTGGCCAGCGGGGCGTTGCCACTGTTTTGGTTTGCACGAAAATACCTGTCCGAACGTCTGAGTGCCTGGCTCAGTCTGTCGTTCTTGCTGTACCCGAGTTTGATGTGGTCAGTCATTTTTGATGTACATGCAGTTGTGCTCGCCACTCCACTGCTGCTATGGGCCGCGTGGGCCATGACCGAGCGACGCTGGTGGATCTATGCTGCTTGCCTGGCAGCTGTGTTACTGTCAAAAGAAGAGGTGGGAATTACCGTTGGCGTGCTCGGTCTGTACACCGCCTGGAAATATCGTCCGCGCTGGATTGGACTGGCCACGTGTGTAGTCGGGATTGGTTGGACCGTCTTGATGCTGCAAGTTGCGATTCCCCAGGCCCGACAAATTCCCGGTCACTTCGCGCTCGGGTATTACGCCGAGTATGGCGGGACAGTTGCATCGGTGACAAAGAACGTGCTGACGCACCCCTGGACGATCATTCGTCACGCCCTGACCTATCGTGGCCTTGATTACTTGGCCGCCCTGTTCATGCCAGTTGGTTGGTTAGCCATCGCTGGATTACCCCTCCTGGTGTTGATGCTTCCAGAATTTGCCCTGAACTTGCTGAGTAATAATGCCAACCAACAAACTATTTTTTTTCAATACACCGCCGTCATCACCCCAATTATTTTCTTGTCAACGGTCCTGGGCGTACATTGGATACGAGCACGGTTGAAATCACGACCAAGATTATGGCGAGCAGTCATAACCTGGTTAGCGGTGACACAAGCCTTGAGTCTATTCTGGTGGGCACCCTTGCCCGGCACACGGTACTCCAAGGATGCCCTAGCACCCTTCAAGAGTTCTGCCTATCGTCAGAGCGTTGCGAAGATTGCCACCTTGGTCAAACCCGACGACAAACTCGCGGTCACAAATAACCTGGCCCCCCACTTTACCCAGCGCGAATACGAATGGGCCTTCCCCGACCATCTCGAACAAGCCGACGCGATTGTGGCTATGCCCTCCGGAGATTATGACGTCCTACCCGCGCCGGAGATAAAACGGAAACTTCAGGAACTCGAACACGATCCGACCTGGCAGCTGGTCCTCCACGATCGCGACTTATACTACTTTCGGCGGGTCAAATCTTAAGCCGCTTCTTTCCAGTCAATATCAAAATATTTGACCGGGTCACGGGTGATCGTGTAGCGCGGCCGATCGATTCTCGTCATGCCGCTCGATTTCAGCTGAGCAGTAACCGTGTCGACTTCTGGAATCGGGATCTCATGCCGACGTAAATCATCAGTAATGCGATCAATCGCCGCATCCTCAGTTTCAAACTCTCGACTCAGATCGAGTTCTTCTTCAGGCATGAGCGATCAACGTTTTGAGTGATTCGTGCTTGACCTCGCCTGTCCGTCGGTCTTTCACTTCAAATTTCTTAGCGGCCAAAGTTTTTTCGCTCACGATCACGCGGGTGGGGATGCCAATCAGATCGCTATCCGCAAACTTTTCTCCGGCGGTCGCCTGGCGTTCATCACACAACGTAGTTTTTCCGGCTGCTTCAAATTGATGAGTCAGGTCTTTGGCGGCTGCGGAGATTTCGGAATCTTGTTTCGGGTTGAGTTCGATCACGTGCACGTCAAACGGCGCGACGCTCCCCGGCCAGACAATCCCCTTGTCATCTGCCAAGACTTCAACAATCGTGGCCAGTAACCGCGGTACACCAATGCCGTAACTGCCCATGAAAACCGGGTAAGATTGGCCATCCTCATCTTGGAAAGCGAGACCTTCAGCTTCTGAATACTTTGTTCCCAATTTAAAAATATTGCCAACCTCAATCGATTTGAAAGATTTGAAATCCTTTTTATCCATTTTCATTTGTTCAATATATCCTTCAAATATTTCTGCATTAATCACAGTCGGTTTGTCATGCGACTCACCCTGAGTTTTGTATATGGTGTCTTCACCAGCATCACAAATAACCTGAAATTCATCAGAGAACTTTGAAAACATCCCGCCACTTGCCATTGTCCTGTACGTGCGGTCTCCTAAACCAACTTCAGTGAATATCTTCATATAGGCTGCAGCTGCCTTTTCGTAAAATTCATCGAGTTCACTTTGGTTTTTTGTAAACGAGTACAAATCTTTCATTAAAAATTCTCGGGTACGCAGCAAGCCACTTTTCGCGCGAAGCTCATTTCGAAATTTCGTTTGAAATTGATAGATGAATTTCGGCAGATCGCGGTACGATGAAACATGATCGCTCAAGATCTTCGCGAGCATCTCTTCATGCGTCAAGGCTAAACCCAATTCTGCTTCGCTCTTGAGTTTCGTTTTGAACCAAGCGTCAACCACGTTGTCATCCCAACGGCCGCTGGCTTTCCAGATAGCCGGATCCTGCAACGATGCTAACTCGACTTCTTGTCCGCCAATCCCATTGATTTCCTCTCGAATAATACCGACAATCTTATTCAGGACACGCAAACCCAAGGGCAAGAACGAATACACCCCGGCCATATCCTTGTGGATGTACCCAGCTCGAATTAAAAGCTGGGCGCTCTTCGAGATTTCATCCTTGGGCGCTTGTTTGCGGGTTTTCGTCAAGAGGTCGGACTGGCGCATACACACAGTGTAGCGGAAATATCGAGCTGAGCCTAGCCCGGTAACAAAAAATCCGCCACGAAATCCGTGACGGTGGTCGACGTCCGGTTGGTTAGTGATGTGGACTTTCCGGCCGTAGACTGAGGGTGATATCGAGGTCGTGCTCGCCGAAGGTAATGCCAGCCCCCTCGACCTCGCTGACGATCAGATCAACCAAGGCTTCCAGGGTCCGGTCCTCACCCGCTGACCAAGCCGCTTCTTCCAACTGTGCCGCTTCGGTCCGATCGAGTCGATGTCGGTACACGTGCCGACCGTCGCTGATGACGACCTCATCTTCATGGCCATTCCGTAGAACATCAAACGCTCCATCAACTAATCGACTGCGTAACCAGCCTCGAACCTCGTCTGATGTTTGGGCATGTCTCGGTTCAATCTTCTCCAGACTGGGTCCGGGTTCTGAGTCCATCGATATCACCTCCTCTCAAGAGCTATGGACGAGTAAACGTCGATCACGATCTGGGTGCGCCAATAACAAGCTCACGGCTTTTTCTAACCGAGCAGCAAATCGCGATCCTTTGAGCAGCACGGCATCACCGCTGTGCAACTCGGGTTGAATGATTGAGGCTGCGGCTTCGGCTGTGGCCACATTGTGCACGTGATCAGCCTTGAAGCCGGCTTGAATGGCCGCCTTTCCAATTCGATCAGCTAACGGCCCAACGGTGACCAGTTGATCGACCCGATACTGAGCCACGGCCTGACCAATTCGATCGTGCCACTCGGCCGCCGCCGCACCCAGTTCCGACATTTGTCCAAGAATTGCCAGTCGATGGCCCGGAATGTCCAGCTCAGCCAAGGTTTCCAACGCAGCCAAGACTGCGGCCGGTGAAGCGTTGTAACTGTCGTCAATGATCACCGAACCATCGCGTCCTTCAAGTAAACGCATTCGCCCTGGCGGCGGTTGGTAGGCACTCAGACGTTGACTGACGGTGACCGGATCATCGCCCAGGGCTCGACCAACAGCTAGGGCGGCCAGAATCGGATAGGCTTGGTGGCGACCAATCACGCCCGGAAGTGCAATGGGCAAGGTATGGCCATGAACCTGAACCGTGACCACCAGACCATCTGGCAAACCGCGGTCGTTTCGCGTCACTGAACATGTGACAGCTCGGATGTCTGCGTCCGAGTGCCAACCGTACGTCACGACTCGGCACGCCAGCTGATCACGCACCCCCAATACTTTTGGATCATCGGCATTGAGAATCGCCGTTGCGGTCGGCGCTAATCGACGAACAACCAGACTCTCTTCGACGACCACGCCTTGTTCATCGCCAAAGAATTCCAAGTGTTCGGGGGCGACTGACGTTAAGACGCCAATCTGCGGAGTCGTTAACTCGAGCAATGGCCCTAAGTCACCGGGATGATCGGCGCCGAGTTCCAATACGAGTGTCGAAGGGTAGGCCGATGGACGGCCGCCGGCCAGGCCATCCACGACAATTCTCAGCCATTGCCAGACTGAACTCCGGCGCTCGCCACCACTGATGATCGTCACGGGCACGCCGATTTCAGCATTAAAATTTCCCTGGGTTTGCCGGACCGTGCGGCCATTGGTAATCCCGGCGGCGATAGCTTCCTTGGTCGCGGTTTTGCCGACCGAGCCGGCAATTGCAATCACGACCGGCTGGCCTCGGCGTAAGACTCGCCTGGCCAATGTCCGGAATACCCAGCGCGCAATCTGTTTCATGGTTTGGTGGTAGCGACCGTGGTTGAGGGAGGGACATCGTAATACGGCAGCAAGAATTTGGCCAGGGTGCCGAATAAGGGCGCGGCGCTGGATTCGGCGAACTGCACATCTCGCGGTTTAACGATCTGGACGACCATCACAAATTTTGGATCTTCGACCGGAGCGAATCCCGCAAACGTTCCAATCGTCACATTCGGCAAGTACTTTCCGGTTTCGTGATCAGGAATTTGGGCGGTACCCGTTTTTCCAGCCACGAAGTACCCCGGCACGCCGGCTCGCTTCCCATGGCCATTTTGGACCACCCGAACAAGCATGGCGCTCAAGGTCGCGGCCGTGGTAGACGAAATGACTTGGCGAACTTGATGGGGCTGTGTGATGGTTTCTGTCCCATCGGATTTTTTCACCCGTTCCACCACATATGGCTGCATCAGTTTCCCGCCGTTGGCAATTGCGCCGTAGGCCGCCGCGAGTTGCAATGGAGTTGCCGTCAACCCCTGTCCGAAGGCGCCGGTGACCGCATAAATTTCTTTTCCGGTCTTGAGTCCTGCAATATTGCCCGCCGCCTCATTCAGATCAATGTGCGTCGGCTGACCAAACCCAAAAGCTTGGACATACTTCGTAAAGGTCGCGGCTCCGACTTGGCGCATAGCATAAATTGCTCCGGTATTGAGTGATTGCTCCAGGACTTGCGTCATGGTTTGGACGCCGTGGGCTTTGTCATCCGAGTTTTTGATGGTGAAGCTGCCGATTTTGACTTGGCCGGTATCGGTGTAGGTGGAATCCGGCGTGACTTTCCCTTGGTCCAGGGCGGCAGCCATGGTAAAGGCTTTAAAGACCGAACCAGGTTCGTACGGCACTTGGGTGGCCGGATTCAGAAAGGTTTTGACGTCGGTGACTTTTGAGTATTCGTTCGGGTTGTAATCCGGACTACCGCACATCGCTTTAATCGCGCCGGTTTTCGGATCGAGGATGACGAGACTGCCGCTGTCGGCGCCGTGCTTTTGGACTGCTTCGTTTAACTGCTGACAAGCCGTGAATTGAATTGAGCGATCAATGGTCAGCACTAAATCATTGCCATCGGTGGCCGGTTGCCAGAATTGGGCAGCCGTGGCAATAATCTGCCCGCTGGCGTCTTTCTGGGCCTTGATGAATCCTTGTTGACCGGACAAGAGCTTATCGTCGTACCCTTCCAATCCGTACCGACCGGTCTTGGTATCCCCCTGGTACCCGACGAACCCAAGCACATGACTGCCAATATTCTGCTCGGGATAGTACCGAACTGTTTCATCTTGAAAATACAAACCGGTAATTTTCAGACCCGCGATTCGCGTCTGTTGATCATCCGTCAGGTTATGTTGTAACGGTTCATACAGATCATTGGATTTTGACAGGCGCCGGACGAGATCGGTTTCTGGGGTGGTAACATAGCCAGCAATTTGGTGAGCCACTACTTCTGGTTGCTGAATTTGTTTCGGCACCGCATAGAGGAGGTGTAACGTCCGGTTGGCGGCTAATGGGTACGTCCCGCTCTCAGCTTGTGGATCGTGCACGAAAATTTCCCCCCGCGTCGGCTGGAGCTGTTGACTGAGTTGATGTTGATCGGCAGCCAAAGCCACGTAAAAACCGTGCTGCAGAACCTGTAAGGTGAACAACCGTAGGACAATCAGCGCTGCGAACACCCCGAAGCCGATGGCTAGCCAACTCACCCGGTCAGTCCCGGAGCGGGGGTGGCGCGAGCGACGCAGTGTCGCCATGCCTCAGGCTTATTTCAAGGCCACCGGACCACCGGTTGGCGTCAGGTACGTGACGGTGTCAGTCGGTTGCAAACCCATCGTCTCGGTTGAGCGCTGCACAACCGATAAGGCTCGCAAATCAGCGGCTTGGACATCGAGTTTTTGATTGTCGGCTTCAATCCGGTCAAGTTGACGCTGTAAATCTTTGATGGCAAAGCCTTCGGAGGCGGTTCGGTTGGTCAACATGACGTATCCAAAGCCGGCCAGAAAAGCGCCGACAGTCAGCAGGACGGCAAATTTCTGGGTTGACAATTTGAAACGGTGCCACCAGTGTTCGGTGGGTTGCAGCATATCATCAGATTGGCGGAGTCGGCGCATAACAGTTTGTGTTGGTGTGAATAAATGAGTTGAATTACTTTTTTTGAGCGACCCGGAGCTTGGCACTACGTGATCGCGGGTTAGCCAGTTGTTCTGACCGATTCGGCGTGACCACGTGTTTGGTGATCAGGTCGAGTCGACCAGCGGCGGCTTCGGTTTTCATCCAGCGTTTGACCAAGCGATCCTCAATCGAGTGAAAGGTGATGACGGCCAGTCGTCCACCCGGTTTAAGCAATGACAGGGCTTGGGGCAAAGCGATCGTGAGACTACCCAGTTCATCGTTGACTGCCATCCGCAAGGCTTGGAAGACTTGGGTGGCCGGATGCGTTCGACCACGGCGGTGTTTGACTTCGGCGATCGCGTCCGCCAGTTGCACCGTCTGAGTGAATGGTCGTCGTTCAACCAGGTGACGAGCAATCTGATCAGCCATCCGTTCCTCACCAGATTCACGGAAGAGGCTGGCCAGGTCGTTCGTCGGCCAGGTGTTGACGATCTCAGCCGCGGTCACCGTTTGATGCTCAGGATCAAAGCGCATGTCAAGTGGGCCGTCGCTTTGAAACGAGAAACCACGCTCTGGATCCTCCAGTGTCAGCGAGGACAGCCCGAGGTCGAAGAATATTCCATCGACCTGAGTAAAGTCATACGCCGCAGCTATCTCACGCAGCTCTCGGAAATTAGCATTGACTGTCACGACTCGCGAACTAAACTCGCGTTTCAGTTCTGTGTCGGTTGACGTTAGCGTCCGAGGATCAGCTTCAATGCCCAGGAGTTTTCCATCTGGCGCAATCGCCTGTAACAATCCACGGGCATGACCACCCGCACCAAGCGTGGCGTCAATCACTGACTGGTTTGACTGGAGTTGAAGGAACTGGAGAACTTCTGAGAAAAGGACCGGCGTGTGACCGGACATGCGGTGGAACGTTAGACGCCGAGCTCACCTAAGGCTTCAGCGATGTCCCCGCTCTGTCGTTCAGTCCCACTCCGATACTTTTCCCAAGCGTCCTTGTCCCATAACTCAAGTCGTGTAGCCAATCCGGCCACCACCACCATTTTCTTGAGACCGGCGAAGCGACGGAGATACTCTGGCACCATCGCCCGACCTTGCTTATCAACCTCAAGTTCCATTGCCCCGGCTAACATCAAGCGGGCAAAGGCTCGAGTATTGGCTTTGGAAATCGGTAACTTCGAAAGTTTGTCGGCTAAGCTTGTCCATTCACCCTTGGGGTAGACCGACAAACAATTATCCAATCCCCTGGTCACGACCGCGCCCTTGGATAAACTCGCGCGAAATTTTACCGGAATTTGGATCCGGCCTTTCTCATCCAAGGCGTGATGGTACTCACCGATAAACATGGGATATTTTGGCAAAGGGCGTGTGGTGATGGTTTTTGGCGAAGATAAGCGATTTGACTTATCCCCACTTTTATCCACTTTTCACCCTATATGACCATTTTACACCACAAACCAACACGCGTCAACACACTGTTCCCCGGGGAACAGTCTTTGAGATTGCGACAAAACTGACCTTGGATGTCAATCCAAGACTGGTAACTGTTAGTTTCTCCTACTTATGATTGCATCGTTGCCTCGGCAGTTGGCACAAACCAGGCGACAATGCCTAAGCTTTGAGCGCGTTGAAACCAGGTCCGATCTACTTGCGCATCCGCTTGGCTCCATGGACCGACGTCATGCCAGATATCCTTCGACATCACCACACAATCAGAGCCTATGGATTGCACCAATTCGGGTTGCGTCGCCGTCCGACACAGTTCCGCGTAAACATAATCGCGATTCAACCATGAGAGCCACGGTTGCCAGGCGTGTCGACTCGCAAAGCCGCCGGTCAAATGAACCGAGAGTGGAAAGGCTGAAGTGAACACTTTGCCGTCATGATCAAACATGCGTGGGCCTGCCACGGTTCGCGGATGTGCTTCAACCCATTCGACTAAGCGATCGAGGCTGTGTCCGCCAAACATCAGTCGTGGATTCACAAAGCAGAGCAGTTGGCCGCTCGCGTGTTCGGCACCGAAATTGGCTGGATGGTGTTCGCCGCTGGCGATAAAATAGTGTCCGGTGACGCCACTCTTGGCGAGCACCTGCTTGGCTGTGGTTTTGACTAAGCGACCATGAAATCCACCGCTCGGTGACAAATCAACCACGATCACCTCAACATGTTCCCGCGTGGCGCTGTGAATCGACCGCAAGCAGTATTCTAAATCTTTTTCAGACCGGTGGTTGACAATGATAATGGAGAGCTTAGGCTGCATGGCGTGGATCGTAACCTTGTTCAATCAGATGAGCCAAGGATAAAAACAAGGGTTGAGGTAATTTTTCCCAATCAAACCATTCCCAGCGTTCGCACTTTTCGGGTTCGAGATTTACTACTTCGCCAGGTGCTGATCCCGCTTGCAGGTAGAGTGTGACGGTGTGTTTATTTTCCTTTTCGAAAATGTTATTCGTAAAAGTTATTGGCTGAATGTTTTTGAGCTCGAGACCAGTTTCTTCTCGGGTCTCCCTTCTGACTGCGTCCTCCGGTGACTCCCCAAACTCTAAGTGGCCGCCGGGTGGAGCCCACGTACCTTCGCCGGTACTGTTCTTGCGTAGACCAAGCAACACTTTACCTTGACGCATGATGAGAACTCCGGTGCCGACGATGGGCCGTTTTTTCACTTCATCCATAGAACTGAGTATACCGCAACTGCCATGGCCGAGGCGACATTCAGTGATTCTTTCCGGCCGCCCATCGGAATTTCAAGTTGAACATCTGCATAGCGTTGTAAACCCTTGCTGACTCCCCTAACTTCATTCCCGACGATCAGAATTAATGGAAATTTGGGTTTCCACTCGAAAATATTTTTACTTGATCGCGTTTGTTCAAGCGCTGCGATGGTGTACCCTGCCTTTTTCATTTGTTTCAACCACGGTCCTGGGTTCTTGACCGATTCCCAGGGCAACCAGGTTTCCGCGCCCAACGCGACTTTGGAAATTCCCGTGTGGGGCGGGCGTGCCGAATATCCCGACAAGACTATTTTGGTCACGCCCGCCCCATCGGCCGTGCGAAAAAACGAGCCGACGTTGTACGCCGATCGAATGTTATGAGCTAGAATGATCAGCTCACCTTTACCAGGATTCACGTTTTTTGCGCCGCTGTTTCTTGTCGGCATTCGATTTCAAGACTCGGTCCAATAATCCTCTCCCCTTTCCCGAATCATCTAAATCAATAATTTCATCTGGATCACTCAAGCTGTCTTGGAGATCGGCTTCTGATTCCGATAATTGATACGACTCCAGCAACCGATCCGGAATTTCTTTCAAGAATGGTGATGGTGCCTGGAGTTGCATTGACATTGTTCTGTATCCAGCCGCCAAGCTGTACGACAAGAAAAGATATTCCTTGGCGCGCGTCACCGCCACGTAGAACAACCGTCGTTCTTCTTCCAATCCCCCGTTTTCAGCCAATGCCCGCGGGTTCGGAAAATAGACGTCGCTGAGGTGAATAATAAAGACGGCTTGCCATTCTAATCCTTTGGCTTGATGTACGGTGGTCAAGACGATTCGTTCCTGATTCGTGTCTTCTTCGTCACCACCGACCACCCCGAATTCCTCTTGCAGCGAGACTTCCGCCAAAAATTTCGAGAGCGTATCGTATTTCCCCGAGAACAATGCTAGTTGTTCCAAATCCGCCAACCGATCATCAGCGTCGGGATATTGATTTTTTAGATAATCACGGTAATCGCTATCCATCACTAGGCGCACCAGCGTTTCTGGTCCATGCTCACGCTCTGCGATGAGCGATTCCATTGTGCCCCGGAAATTTTTCCAACCGGTTTCCGCTCGCGATGGCGGCGTTAATTCTTCAAACACCAATTCCAAGGCGTGCCGATCTTCTCCATTTCCCAAACGTTCCTGAACCATATCGAACAATTGTCCAGCGGTTTGTGTCCCAATCCCAACCTGTAATCGTAACACCCGTCCCATCGCCACCTCATCGCGTGGATTATCAACCAATTTCAAATACGCCAACGTGTCCTTAATATGCGCGCGGTCAAAAAATCGCACACCGCCACGATAATCGTACGGAATGTCGCGCCGCGTCAGTTCAAATTCCAACGCTTGTGAGTGATACGCCGCGCGAAATAACACCGCGATTTCTTTGAGGGGCACGCCTTCATCACGCAATTCCAATATTTTTTGCGCGACAAATTCCGCTTCCTGTTCATCCGAAACCGCTGGAACAATCACAGGTTTCACACTCCCTTCGCGAACGTGTCTCAGTTTTTTTGGAAATTGTTCAACGTTGTGTTTGATCACATCATTGGCCACGTCGAGCACCGGCTGGGTCGAGCGGTAATTTATTTCCAATTTGAACGTTTGGCAGTCTTTGAATAGCTTTGGGAAATTCAAAATGTTACTGATGTCCGCGCCGCGGAATGAGTAAATTGATTGCGCATCATCGCCAACCACTAAGATATTGTTATGGACACTGGCCAGCAGTTTCACGATTTCCGCTTGTAAATGATTCGTATCTTGATATTCGTCGACCAGAACGTACCGAAATTGTTGTCCGAGTTGCTGTCGGACGCCATCATGTTCGCGCAAGAGTTTCAGTAGATTCAATAATAAATCATCAAAATCCATCAAATTATTTCGTCGTTTGCGGTCATGATACTCCCGGGCCACCTGCTCCAAGTCCATTTGGACTTTCATGAACTCCGGTTTAACTTCACTAACAAGCTCGGAAATATCCGTACCGGTATTCACCGCCAGCGAAATCAAGCCTTGAATCACGCCGGCCGACGGAAATCGCGTTTTCTTCGGATCGATGCGTAGCGTTTTCACACACACGCTGACTAAATCTTTGCTGTCCTCCTGGTCGAGAATCGTAAAATTATGGTCAAACCCAATCGCTTTCGCGTATTTTCGTAGTAACCGATTGGCTACGTGGTGAAAGGTCCCGCCCCAGAGTGTCGACGGAAACGTGCCCAGCAATTCCTCCACCCGGAATAACATTTCCTTGGCGGCCTTATTGGTGAACGTCACCAATAAAATATTTTCTGGTTTGATACCCCGTTCAATCAAATACGCGACACGGTAGACAATCGTCCGGGTTTTTCCTGACCCGGCCCCAGCCAACACTAAACATGGTCCGTCACCATGGAGAACAACATCGAGCTGTTCCGCATTCAGCTCTTTGCGGTAATCAACTTTGAAATCCTTTGGGTCAAAGGATTTTTTTAAAACGTAGGTCGTGGCCATCGGCAAGAGTGTACCAAGTTTTTACTCAAGAAAAAAGGAGGATGGGCCTCCTTGAGAATCGGCTATTCGGTCCCGCCAAATTCCTTCGTCCGGAGCAGCCGCGCCTGATCACTCGGCGGAAGGGTGTGGAAGCCGACGCTCACGAGCTCATCGTAGAGCTCAAGCATGATCTTGGCGAGGACTGGGATCCGAGCCTCGAACCGGTAGTAGTTCGATGGTCGCCTTTCCGGTTGATGCCAACGGTCAATGGCAATGAAGAGGCCGTCGGCCAATTGCTCTAAGGTCCACCCCGGAAATTCCGTCTTCCACTGGTTGACCAATCGGAGTATCTCACCCAGTTGTTCAGTCTGTTCGGCGGTCATTCTCGCCAGGACCTGTTCGGCTGTTTCGGCTTGGAGGTACACCATCAGATTGACCTGTTCCTCCCCCAACATCCACATTCGGCAGTCATAACATTCCTCAGCGTGGGCGCGAATTTCTGCCAACTGTGATCCGGCACGTAACCCACGTGGGTCTGCCTGGTACTGTTCCTGAAAGCTCTGGCAGTTCATGACCCCCCCTATTCGGTATATTGCAATACCAAAGAGCGTTCGAGTGTTCGGCCCAACACTTATACCCGTGAAATTTGTTTTCGTCAATACGAAAATATTCAAAGCAAACTTACCAGGCCTCAAACTATGAAATTACAACTTATGTGGAAAGGCTTCTCGCAACGTCGGATTCTTCTGGTCTTTCTCCGACACGTCGTCTGAACCGATCGGCAGCGGCCAGGTAATCTTCAGGTCTGGGTCAGCATAATGGACTGACGGATATTTCAGGCCTGCCTGCCAATGCGCGTTGACGAGGTAGCCGTAGATCGTGTTCGCATCAAGCGCCTGATAGGCATTCCCAAGACCTTTCGTCACAAATAAGGCCTGAGTGGGGTCGAGTTCGAATGTCAGATATTTCCCGAACATGTCCGATTCGGGCCGCATATCGACGATGACAGCAAATGCTTTGCCGGCAATCACATGGATATACTTATCCCAGGGCTCGGCATGAATCCCCCGCACAATACCCGCTCTCAGGTTCTCCGAAATATTCCATTGTACCGGCCCGAGTTTTGGCAGACCTAAGGCTTCCAATTTTTCGGCTTGATAGGCTTCACGAAACGAGCCACGCGAGTCGGCATTGATGACTAGGTCAATGTGGAAAAGCCCTTTGATTGATGTTTCGGTCAGGTGCAGATCCGACATGGGATTGAGTATACGGTATTTTTTGAGAATAAAAAACGGGAAGGTGGTGAGCCTTCCCAAGCCTTTAAACGTGCGCGGCGGTACTTACCTGAGTCATCGCCTCACCTTGACCTACCGATGACGCCTCTGGATCAGACTTCAACTCGGCGATCGTTTCGTTCACGCCGTCGTGAGCCTCCGCGAGTCGGAGCCTGGTCATGGCCCGCTCGAGCATCTGTCTCGCCTGGCCGGCTACCTGCGACCGCTGAGCCTTCCGGCTATTCCGCAGGTCACTGATGACGGCCGTCAAGTAGCGCCGCACCTCACCGACGAATCCTTTGCTCGACAGACCTTCGATCCGAGACTCCAGGCTCGAATTCTCGCGCTTGAGTCCCTGGTATCCGATGCCAAGCGTAACCAGTTCGTAGGCGTTAATCCGTTGCTGCGCCGCTCGGAGCGCCTCCGTGGGTGGAATCCAGAACGGAAGTTTGTGACCACTGATCCGGATCTGAAAGTTCACAACGGCAACCTCATATCCCTTTGTCCGACCGAGTTTCATTCTCTTCAGGCCTGCACCGTAGTAGATTCCGTTCGATTGAAACAGGCCGAAACGGATCGAAAGGTAGCAGTGTTCTGGGGGCGCTTTATCCAACAACGGGACAAGGGTTCGGTCAAGTGCTCGTACCTCAAAGATCGGAGATCGATGAATGTGTACATCGTCGTCGAGAATGAAGATGCACTGCCGTTTCCCGATGAAGAATCTCCGAAGCATCGTGGGCAGATTCCAAACCAACAACGACATCACCGTCAGGAACAAACTAAGGAGGAACGTAACAAAGATGTGCTCAGAGACGCTGAGTTCAGTACCCTTCTCGTTGGCCAGGCGGATAAACCACCAAGAGAGAGCGAAGATGGCCAAGAAATTCAGCCACGCCAAGCCCTTTGGGCTGATGCCGAACGCTCGTCCGATCTTCTTGTACCAGATACGCTTGTCGTCCCAGCCGAACGGCTCACAGTGTTTGCACCCCGTTTGCTCGCTCATGTTTCCTCCCGAAGCGATGGACCCGTACGTTCCACCGGTGGGGGCAGTGAATGGCCTTCGACGGGCATTTGCCGCCGCGCTCCATCCAGTGCCAATGTAAATGAGCTGGCCATGTCTTATCATCCTCATCGTGTATTGTCAATCAAAACCATGTACCGAACAAAAACCGAACTTATCCACACTTCGACAAGCTCAGTGCAGGCTATGAATCAACATCTGTGGATTGTTTGGAAAATAGTCTATTTCCTTAGGTTTGTACTGCTATTGACTTCGGTTTTCCTTCGGTCTATGCTGAGTACAGCCTAAGACTCCCGGCCACCGCCCTGAGCGAGCGCAGCTAGTCGAAGGGTAACCACATCACATAGTTCACGGCGAGACCGGGAGGGATGAGGTCCGCTCCCCTCCCACTCTCCGACGATCGACCAGCTAGCGAGCTAAAAACTAACGAGCTAAACCGCTAACCTATGGCGACCATCCTCCCCAAAACCAAGCAGAAAGTCCTCCAGTATTTGAAGGACTATATTAGTCAACATGGGTATGCGCCGACCTTAACGGAGATCGCCAAACACATGGGTGTCTCGGCCTTATCGACCGTACATGAGCATTTACAGTTTTTGGAAGCCAAAGGATTTATTGAACGAGCTGATGGTGAAGAGCGCGGAATTTCATTAAGCAGTCGTGTGCGGACGTTCGCTACCGCCTTAGCACGCAGTATTACTTTACCAGTGGTTGGTGCAATTGCAGCGGGTAGTCCGATCGAGGCGATTGAGAACGCTGACAAGACCTTAGCCGTGCCTGAAGAAATCGTGCGTGGTAAGAATGCCTACGTTCTGAAAGTTCGGGGTGATTCAATGATTGAGAGTTTTATCGCCGACGGCGACTACGTGGTAGTCGAAAAAACAGATTATGCACGCGATGGTGATACGGTTGTAGCACTGCTCGATGACGGTACGGCCACGCTCAAGAAAATGTTTAAGAAGCGTAATTTCATTCGTTTGCAACCAGCCAATCGTAAGTATTCGCCGATTGATGTGAAAAGCGTTGTGATTCAGGGGAAAGTTTTAGGGGTTATTCGACAATACTGACTTTTCCCTTCCCCTCCTTAGTAAGGAGGGGTGGCGCCTAGCGCCGGGGTGGTCATAAAACTTTATTCATAAGCTTCGGTATTTCTTCGGCTCGATTTCCTACAACCTAAAACCTTCAACCTTTCCCTATAACTTAAATCCTGCAACCTATAATGATCGCATATCTTCAACTCCCACTCCAATCAACGCTCTACAGCGAGTTCGATGTCTTCTCGAAACTCCAGGGTGTACAGCGTTGGGAAATTGATTCGCCGCGCAGTGTCTACTTCTTGTTGGAGCCGTGGATGACGAAGGCGCGCATCAGCCATTTGTATCAAGCCTTGCGTGCGACTTATGGTGCCTTTATCCGTTTTGGGGCCGCCGAGCAAAAAACCACAGCGCGGGCCGCGGCGTTACACCGATCCGTCCCCCACTGCACGATTGTCACACCGGAGATGACTGGTCAGTTCTTGTCAGAATTACCAATTCGCTTACTCCCCGGTCTCGGGCAACGCACGACGCGATTCTTAGAAAAACGCGGAGTGACAACATTTGAAGCATTTCGCCAACTTCCTTACCAGACGATCAAACAATGGTTCGGCGTGTCCGGTCTGATCCTACAACAATTCGCTCGTGGGATTGACCCGCGGATGGTCGAGGGCCGAACTCGCTTAGCTGTAGCCTAGGCTTTTGGTCTTGTAATATTTGGGGCTTTACCGTAACTCAGCCGAACGGCTGAAAATTTTTTGCCCGCGCGCTGCCGTATTAGTCGGAGAATTTCGCGATCAGTCAGTAGTTTTGAACGCGTCACACCTAGCACAGGAATCTTCAATAACCAGCCTAGGCTATTTGCGACAATGATCCCGGTTCGAACCGCGCTAAACGGGCCGGGGCCACGAACGACAACGATACGCTGAATCTTTTTCACTTGTAGACGGCGGTGCTTGAGCATACCGTCAACCATTGGCAACAATTTTTCCGATCCATGCCAAGCAACCTTCTGACTACGGTGAACCACCATCACGCCATGATCGATTATCCACGCATGAAGTTCGCCGGCTATATTTGTTTGAATGGCGAGAATCACGTCTTCCGTTTATCGATCACCGTAATGGTCGGGCCGGACAAGATCGCGTATAAAAATCGATCAGTGATACTCGAACGGTAGTCGAATTCTTGTTTGGTCATCAAGGTGAAATGAATTTCGCGATCGAAATGTTCTTGGAAGGTTTTAATCATTCGTTCGACACGCTTGCGTTGAATTGAGCCAACAATCAGTATGTCCGTTTGAGCGACATCTTGGCCAACAAAAAATCCAGTCAGCAACAAGAGGTAAATCCGTCCGCCGGATTCGATGGCTGACAACAGCTGGCGTTCTTCGAGAACCTGGGCTTTAAAGAGTAGGGCTTTCAACTCTTTGAACAATCCGTGATCGCTATTCGCTCGGTAAAACCGCTTTTGACCTTGACCACTGGTTTGAATGATACCGACATTGGCTAAAAACTGGAGTTCACGGCGAACGGAGTTGACGTGTTCATGAATTTTACGGCTGATTTCGCGCACGAAATACGACCGGGCCGGATTCGTCATGACTAATCGCAGGAGTTTTGCCCGGGTGCGTGAGCCGAAAAGCTGGTCGAGCAGAGATCGCATAGTTCGTCACCCTAGTGTATACTAGGTGGGCATTTTTGTCGCCTGTCGGATCCGGAATGTACCTGTTTATCCGCCTGGCGATACCGTTCGATAGATGATTGATTCTCGGATGAGCGTCCGCTTTCAACTCGATACCTTACTGCACTACGACCCAAACCGTTCGACGGCCACGGTGCATGTTTGGATTGCGCACCCCAGCCCGAGCGACGAATCGGCGTTGGGGAAGATCATGATCCTGTCGAGCCTGGATCGATTGACGCGAGTCAATCATGAGGTTTTGAATTTGTTGCAAGAAGAAATCAAAACTCAGTACTACCAAGCCACCGACACGGCCCCTGATCGAGCCTTTGAACGAGCCCTCCAACAAACGAACGAGCGGTTGCATGAGGTCATTGGTCAAGGCATTGACGACTGGGTGGCGGGGGCGAATATCTTGATTGCCGCCTTCCGACAACAGTCCGTCTTCTTTTCTCATGTTGGTCAGATGAATGCATACCTGGTTCGCCAGCAACGTCTACACCCACTGATCGCAGCCGGTGATCGGGTTGAGCCAAATCCGCTTCGAATGTTCAGTCAGGTGATTAGCGGCTCCGCTGAAGTTGGCGATCGATTCATCTTGAGTTCACCATCCTTGTTCGATTATTTTTCTTTGGAAAAAATTCGCCGATTGGTGATGGACAGCCATCCAGATGAAGTCGTCCGTCAATTGGAAGCAACGATCTTAGGCGCCGAACCGACCTACGGGTTAGGCGCGATTGTGCTCGAGGCGGAGGCGGCCGATCACGTCGTCATCCCTGCGCATGTCGCTCCGACCGTCGTAACCAGTGTCGGACGAAGTTTACCTGAAACGTCAATGGAAACCATGTTGTCACGTCAGCGGCAAACTGAAAAAATCTTAACTCCGTCAATGTGGCCAGCAGTCGTTGATGTCGTTCGTCGCCTCAGCCAGCTTATACAATCATTCGTCCGGGTCATCATCCTACGTCGACAACCAAAAAGGAAAGTTCCATTCGGACTTCGAGCGGCTCCATTGACTCGAAATCGGCCCACCGTTCGGATCAACCTCAATCAGACTTGGCTAAAGCTGAGAAGTTTCATCCAACGGTTACACGTAAGCTTCCGTCGCACTCCAGCGGTACCACATGAACCAGAGATAGCATTTCCCACGGCCTCAGACCGACGCCCAAGTCGATGGATTCATGCACTGGTCGCCTGGTTCCAGCGTTTGCGACCTCTACAACGTGGGATCATCGGGGTGGCGGTTGTCTTAATAATTGCACTCACAACGGCAGTGGTTCAAGGTGGCGTTGGCCGGACGACATCACGGACAGGAAACCCCGAGCAGCAGATTCGGAATTTAATTAGTCAAGCTCAAGCGGCCCTGTTGTACGGGGGAAATCAAACCGCGACCACGGCAGTTGCTCAAGCCGATAGTCTGCTCAATCAATTGCCGCATCGAACCAAAGCTCAACGCGCAACGTTGACCTCGTTGCAGACTAGCTTAGCCACGTTGCACGGTCAGCTCGATCACCTGACCACGGTCACGACCTCCCCGACCGTCCTTGACCTCAGCGGACTGAACGGACTGGACAACCCGCGTCAACTCTATCTGCTTGGATCCTCACTCGTGGCCTTTGATCCAAGTTCAGGTAGTGCCGCGGTCCGTCAGGTCAGCGGAAGTGGGCCAGCCGCTGTTGTGGCTGACACCCTCGACACCGGCACACCGACGACTGGGGCGGTCAGCACGACGACCAGCCTCATCTTCAGCACCGACCGCCAAACATTTACTGAATTTGATATTTCAACCAAACAGTGGCGACCAATAGACTCCAGCTGGCCGCAGCCATCGCCAGAAATCAAATCGTTAGCCACCTTTCAAGGTCGCTTGTATGCACTCGACACGTACCACCAAGACATTGTTCGCTTTGTCCGAGGTGGAAACAGTCTCGGCACTGGTTCGTCATGGTTGAAAACCACCGCCCTGTTCAGTGCCGCCCGTGGATTGGCAATCGATGGGACCATCTTTGTACTCCAACCAAATGGTAAGGTCGA
Source organism: uncultured Gammaproteobacteria bacterium (assembly GCA_964383765.1). Classification (GTDB taxonomy): domain Bacteria; phylum Patescibacteriota; class Patescibacteriia; order SBBC01; family CAIJZX01; genus CAYLHT01. Next base: position 35,383 of record CAYLHT010000010.1, read on the forward strand.
GCAGTGGAATTCCGGTCGCAAAACAAGCTTTGCCCTAGCCATCATTCATCCCACCTTGACAAATATTACTCGCATTTGGACTGACTTGAACAGCACCTATCTCTACTTGCTCGAACCAAATTCACAACGTCTCGTGGTCGTTGATAAAACCGGTCAGGTCGTCGACCAGTATCAATCCTCAGACTGGACCGACTTACGAGATCTGAGTGTCAATGAAAAAAAGAAGACGGCCTACCTGCTGACCGGAACAAAGGTCGTGAGCGTGACTCTCAAACACTAAACCCGCCTGGGCTCAGGCGGGTTTATGACGAAGACTTTTACTTCAGGGTGACTTGGGCGCCGGCCGCTTCCAGCTGCTTCTTGAGATTGTCGGCTTCTTCTTTCGTCGCACCTTCTTTAATCACTTTGGGTGCGCCGTCAACTAAATCTTTGGCTTCCTTCAGGCCCTTGCCGGTCGCTTCGCGAACGACTTTAATGACCGCAATCTTGTTACTCCCGGCGCCGGTCAATTCGACGTTGAACGAAGACTTCTCTTCAGCGGCCTCGGCTCCGGCACCGGCCGCCGGTGCGGCAGCCATCATCATCGGCGCGGCTGAACTGACACCG
>CAYLHT010000011.1:0-20673 GCA_964383765.1 uncultured Gammaproteobacteria bacterium
CGTTGGTGAACGAAATCAACGCCCCGAACGACGAACTGATGAGCAGCCCGACCGCGACCATCAGGCGGTCGATCGCGACCAGCTCGAGGATCCGAAGACTGGTCAGGATACCGGCGCTGAGCCACGCGCACGCCAGGGTGAACCCGAGCAGCTCGGAGTGCACCGCGGACAGCTCGCCTCTCCATCCCAGCACGGCCAGAATGAAGAGCGTCAGGCAACCGACCAGGCCGAATCCCAGGGTGATGAAACGCTGCATCATAGCCGCGCTCCTTTCCCGCTCAGCGGGTTTGAGTTGGACAGGACGACTACATCCTCTGTAGCGAACCCTGAATGGTTTCAGAGCTCGAGCGAGAGGAGAAGATATAGCCACCTTCTCGCTGAACTGCTACTCCGGGCTATCGGAGGTACGGCTTACACCCTGGTGGCGCGATGCTGATGATCGCTGATGGCCTGGTCGACCGTCGGGTAGACGTCGAAGACCAACGTGATCTTCGTCACATGGAAGATGTTCTCGAGCCGCTTGTCGACGCAGGCCAGGACCAGTCGGAGCTCCTTCCGCACCGCCTCCGAGTGAGCCGACATCAGCACGGGCAGGCCCACGCTCGACCAGGAGGTGATCTGGCTGCAATCGACCACGATCAGCGCTACCCGATCGTGAATGGCTTCCTTCAGGGCCTCCTCGACATCCAGGTACTCCTGACCGACCAAGTTGCTGGACGGCCGAAGAACTCGATACCACTCACCACGCTTCAGCTCCATACCTGCTTCCTCCTCCGCATCGTGCGGCGGTGAGTACGGCGTTCTCGAGCGAGCCCTACACGAAGTCGTAGAGCGAGTACTCGACGTCTTCGTTGTACAGGTCGTCCCGGGGGTCCGTGTGGTAGGTCTCGTCATCGTACTGGTCGTACCGAACCGACTCGTAGGCCTGTTCGGGATCGGGACCATCCACCGGCATCTGGTTGGCCCAGACGCCGACGGGAATGACGTTCGTGAAGCCGTCGCGCTCGTAGTCGACCAACTGGTCGACCAGATCGCGCCGACTCGTCTGCTCCCTGAGGATGCTGATCGCGGCTCGGTCGGCATGCTGTCCGGCCGTCCGCGGCGTGTAGCGCCACTTGTGCTGACGCGCGACGAGCCGCTGCTTGAGGAGCGGCTTGCCGTGGCGGATCTTCCACCCCGGCTTGATCGGGACGCCGTATGCCGGCGCCCATTTGCGGTCGTAGATTCGACCGAACAAGCGCTCCGACTCCTCCATCAGGTCGGCCCGCGGTGTCGGAGCCCAGTCCTCATCCTCGAACGTCTCGAGCCAGGTCAGGTACTCCAGGTCGTTGATCCAACCGGCATAATACGCGCCGGGTACATCGTCGAACCGCTGGTTGATGATCAGGGGTGTCAACATCGACCCTCCCATCCATTTGGGAAGTACATCGTTGACTACGCGACGAGGGTATGAATGCTGATTTACTTCTGAAGAACAATCCGCTACTGCTCACTTGAGCGCTCCACGTTTTTTTGACTGTTCTCTCGCGACAAACGGTGCGATCAAACAGTGTGAAGCTCTCGAGTGAGGGGTCATGAATCGCTGTCCATGACCCGGCTCACCTATTCTGCTCCCGGTGAGGCTGGGAGTTGTCTACTAGGCGTTCACCTTCGGCTGCCGCCCCGTCCAGTCGTGGTTGAGGCGCCGCAGGTAGCCCTTGACGTTCTCGACCACACGGCGCAGACGGCCGGCGATCGGTCCGATCTGGGGCCCTGCATACGACCGGTACGGCGCGATCTCTCCGCTCCGGATGAGACGGTACAACTCCTGGAGATCTTCGAGCTTCCTGGCGAAGCCGATGATCTGGTAGCCCGGCACACTCTGCGTGCCGTGGGAAGACAGCTCATCGACGGTGATCTCGGCGCTGCCGAAGCGATAGCGGCCCGGCGCGCGCATGATCGTCGTCTTGACGTAGTCCTGGACCGAATAGCCCAGGATCGAGTCCGCGTCGAAGGCGGTGCTCGGCTTGGCTTCGTCGAGCTTGTACGCCAGGTAGACGTGCACCCCATCGGCCTTGATGTCGACGCTCACGTCGTTGAGGAAATTCTCCTCACGAACCTGGCCCTGACCGATCCGCACGAGACGCGATTCGCACTTGGGCTGGTTCTTCGGTCCATCGAGAATGACGATCACAGACATGTTCTTTCCCCTTTCTTCTTTCCGCCGTTGGTTCGTCCAACTGGTCGGTGAGTGGGGTGAGAGGTGCGATCACCCATGTGGGTGATTGAGACTGACGATCAGCCTCACTTGAGCATTCCATCGTTAGCGGCTAACGCCATGCTTGTGTATGGAATGCTCGAGTGAGGGGGCGAGGAGAATCGTTCTGCGATCTCCTTCGCCCCGTGCGGGATTCAGTTCCTGGCACTCCCGCGCCCAGTTTTTCTTAAGGTTCATTGTCGGAACGGCACGTTATCACCACCTTTCTGTTTAGTCCACCCACTTGGCCCGGAGCGGACATGAGGATGTGCGGGACGCTAGGCCGCGATCTGCCGCTTGCCGCCGCGCTGAGGCTTGTTCGCCTTGGCGCGCTTGCTCCCGATCTGGGTCTTCGCGCCCTTGTTGCGTCGCTTGCTGATGCGCTCGTTGGCCCTGATCTGGTCCTGACCGGTCCGCTTGGTGCGCTCGCCCTTGGCGACGTAGCGCCGCGGCTTCCGGTACCGCTGGATCTTGTTGCTCTTCTCGACGCCGACGACCTTGATGACGTGGGTGCCGACCTGGGCCTGCGTCTGCTGGCTGCGCGACTTGAGCGCCTCCAACATGCACAGGTACTTGACGCGCTCGTAGCGATCCCGGCGGCGGAGGTACAACTCCGCCAGCTGGTCGCAGATCTCGCCGATCTTCGGCAGCTGCTGATCGACGAGGGTGATGTCGCCGGAGTCGGCCGGCCGACCCTGCTTGGTGGCCAGGGCGATGTTGCGCGCCGCCCGGGTGCACGTGGTATGCAGGTTGAGCGTCTCGGCTTCCAACTGACTGATGTCGTCGTTCAGGCGACCGTCGTAGGCCGAGGTGTCGAAGATGTCGACGGCCTCGGCCAGCTTGGCGGTCACCGCGTCGAGCTCGTTCTGGAGCTCGTCGTGCTCGCCCTGGGCGTTGATGAGCGACGCCTCGACGTTCCAGTGCTGCTTCTTCAGGACCTTCGGGACGTACCGGCCGGCCTGCTCGAAGTTGGTGATCGACGCGGCCGTCCGATGCTGCTTGGCCCGCATATCCCGGATCAGAGACTTGAGCTCGTCCAAACGCGCCGGCACCCGACGCTTCAGGTCTTCGAACTTGTGGATCAGCCGAACGATCGCGTCCATGGCGTTCTCCTGGGTTGGCTCCTTTCGGAGCGGGTGGTGGTGAGTTGTGAAACAGCGTTCCTGTCTTGAATCTCGATGCAACTGACATCGAAACTCGAGTCAGGCGAGCATCCGTTGGGGACGAATGCTCGCAATGTGGCTAGCCTCGGCGGTCGCGCTAGGCCGCGTGCGGCTCGGCCACCATGAGCTTGCGATCACGCCTGTCGTCCGGTTCGGGCTGGACCTTGCCCCGGACGATCTCCTGGGCCTTGGCCACCGTCTCCTTGGGGAAGATGTCGGCCCGGCCCTGACGAGCCAGCTTGTCGATCATGCCTGCGGCTTCGAAGCGCATACAGCCTCCATGGCTTTCGTACGAGATCCGCGTACGATCGGTAGCGACGAATTGTCGCCGGCACTGCTCGACGATGGTGAGCACGTTGTCAAGAACACATCGGGAGGCAAGCGTGCCATGCTTTGTCCGGCCGAAGCAGGACGACATGGCGATGCCCGTTTGACCTGGCTTTGGAAGTCGAAACCTCCTTAGCTAGGTCATTCGGACGGCCGGTGCAACCCATGCTTGACGCCGCGCTGCAACCGGTGCTTGACATCCGGTCTTGCGACCGGGTTCCCCTCCCTATGTGTTCCCTCTACGTTGGTAGAGAAATATTGGAATGTACGGTCCTCACTTGAACTTCCCATCCGCTGTCGTAACAGGCTTACGATGAGCGGCTCGAGTGAGGAGCCAGACGTTGTCCGGCTCTCACCACAGATTACTGCGGTGAATCTTGACGGTGCGATCTACTTGCCCTCCAGCACGACTCGGCACCCCGGGTAGGTGAGGACGACCTGTGAGGTCGAGTCGGACGCCACGACGAATCGGGCATAGTGCGTCAATTTCTGATCGACGATCCACCGAGCTACTCGGGCCTCGATCAGCTTCTCGTCATTGCTACCTGGCGATACCGACTGGTACGCCAGGAGAAGCGTGGCGTCGTTGGCGATCGGCTGAGTGCTCGTGCCGCGGGCGTCGAACGTCTCGTTGATCTTCAGGTCGGCGGGCGTCGTGGTTCGAACCGGGAAGGCCTTCATCATGATCCCGCCGCACAGAACGACGATGAGCGCGATGACGGCGATGATGTCCCCCTTACGCATGCTCTGATCTTTCTCCGCCTAAAGCGGATTGATTGTGTGGTGCGATCTGCTGTTTCCTCACTTGAACGTTTCACGTTTCGTTGACTGGTGTCCGCGGACAAACTCGTGGGGTATTCCAGTGTGAAGCGTTCAAGTGAGATGAGAGGGGTAACGATCAGAGATCGGCGGTACCCTCTCGACTTCCGCTTGAATGAGCGCTTGGTTGATCGCCTAGAGCTGCGGCCAGCGAACCAGTGCCCAGAGGGCCAGGATGCTGCCGACCACCTTGAAGGGCATGGTCAGCCACATCCGCACCGGGTCGTTGAACTTCCCGAGGTCGTAGCTGAAGGACTCGTGATCCGACAGCTTGTTCAGGTCCTCGGCGATCTTCTCGATCACCTGCAGGGAGTTGTGGGAGTGCCCGGCCATCGCCAGCCCGAGGCACACGACCACCACGTCCAGCATCCAGCCCAGCGTGTAGAGGTGATAGACGTGGTTCAGCATCCAGGCGAACGGGACAGCCACGATCGTGAGCAGGAAGATGACCGTGAAGACCATCTCCCAGATCTGCTGAACGTGGTACTGTGCCCACAGCGACCGGGCGTAGATTTCGTTACGGTCCATGACCAACTCCTTCTCCGCCTTGGGCGGTATAGGGCCAAACCGACTTCAGTTCGTAGAACACATCGGGAGGCAAGCGGAGCGGCACTTTGTTCCGCCGAAGCGAAACGGTACCGCCATGTCTCTTGAACGTGGCGAAGCGAGTCGAAACCCGCTGAGCTACATCGTTGAGACGGCCGGATCGCGCCATGCTTGTAAGCCACGCGACGCCGACGCTTTCCCCTCCCCGTGTGTTCCACGAGGTGAGTAAGACTGACTTGTAAAGTTCGTTCTTCACTTGAACATTCCGAAGTTGTTTCAGTTCCGAATGCTCGAGTGAGAGCTCGAAATTTCGAGCTCGTCACCGTTACGGCTTGTAGCGGTGATGATTGACGGTGCGACTGCTAGGCCAGAAGGCGGTGGAACTCCTCGATGGCCGTGCCGAGCGGCGAGTTCGGCAGGACGACCATCGTCCGACCGTAGATCGTCATCTCGACCGGCACGCCGCTGGATGAAGCGACGAGCCCGCAGGTCATGAACCAGCCATCCAGCAGACCGTCCGGCCTGATCTTGATCTTGGACGGGGTGGCCGTCGTCCGAAGCGTGCCCTCGCCGAGGTTCTTGGTGCTGTTGGCCATCCGGCGTAGCGAGCTGATCGCGTCGAGGTTGGTGTCCTCATGAAGGTCGGGACGGATCTCTTCCTTGACCCCGTTCCACTCGATGGTCACCGGGGTGCCGTTGTCCTTCATGATGGTCCGGGCGAGACGAATCAGATCTTCCAGCTTGTAGGCCGGCGTAGCCCTGAGCAGAACCATTGTGACTCCTGCGCATAAAGCGCTGTGAATGAACTTCGAACTGCTGTCCTCACTTGAGCACTCAGGTCCCTCCAATAATATTGAAAGGTTGTTTGTGAGAGTGAGTGCTCGAGTGGGGAGACGTATGGGCTTCGGTGAAGCTTGACGTCTCGGGGTTGAAGGTTCGACTTGCTTTACCGCCGGGGCATGGAAAGGATGCAGAACAGAGCGATGAACATGATGATCTCTGCCATGCTGATGTGCAGTGCAGCCGAGCAGAATCCCCAGGCCATTAGCAGCAGCGGCTTGATCCAGGGCTTCATAGAGCCTCCAGGGTTGAACTTCAGGGAACAGGTTCTGCGACTAAGAACACACGGCCCGTAGCCGCAGAGCCTGTTCCTCCACCCCGTTAGATCCTTCGCTTACTAGCTCAGGATGATTTCGCCTTCGCGAAATCAAAACGGGCTGGACGTATTGAGGACACTTGTCGTCAATACATCCAACCCGCCTAGGATTGATGATGTTTGGCGAACGCGCGCTCCTCAACGGTTGTTCACTATGAAGTTGTAGAGATCATTCAGCTCCTCAACTGAATGTGACTAGGAACTTTGTTCCTCTCCTGACTTCACCACCGTGATGATGAATTCGGGATAGGGCGGTGGAGGAAGAGACGTCTCTCATTCCCCCACCGTTTGTTTCACTGTGCTGCACTGTGCTGCCGACGCGGCCTCACAGGAACCGGTGCCCGCTTGGCCGTACTCCTAGGGTACTTCCGGTGCCGACCACAGCCGTGGTCGGGTACTCCAGTCAGCCGAAGGACTTCCAGGTACTGCCCGGCGCCTGCCGCGTGGTCGAGACCCCGCGCGCGCCGGTACTCAGCGTACTTTCGAAGTGTTCCAGGAACTACTCGCTCCAATCAGGCTGCCAGCAACCTTGACTTCTCCCCAGCAGACCCGAGTTCGCAGATCCTTCGCCTCGGATGAAATGCCAGGGGTTCTACCGATGACTGATCGGCACAACTCCTGGCTTTTCGTTGAAACTTGGAATGAGCGCAGTTCGAATGTGACCAGCTATAATACTCCCGCATGGTTTTGGTGTCAATACCCAATTTGGCTAAGGTTAGGCATTGTGCCTAATCTTAGCCAAAATTACTGACGAAAAAATCATTATTTTGCTTATAAAAATAAGTTTTCCACCTCCCCTTCCCCTCCTCAACTGAGGAGGGGTGGTGGCCGGTGGTGAGCTACGTCGAACCAGACCCCGGGGTGGTCACTAATATGAAGCTTCGAAGAGCTGATTCGTGTCCGAGGTCGTCGACCACGTCACAGTGCGGCCTTGGACTTTTCCACTTGGAGCTGATTGGATCGAATGTCCATTGGCCGTTTGATATGACAGGCGCCAATCACGGGTTGGCGCACCCGGTTGATGTTGCCAGTACAGCGACCACGAGTTTCCGGTCGGGCGAGGAGTCGTGTATGTAAACACCACCGTTTGATCTTCACCCGGCTCGACCACACTCCACGCACCAAAGACTGTCCGCCCACTTTCATGGGTAATACGGGTTCCATTTTGAGGGTCGATCAATGTTTGACCCTCGGCCTTTGCAACTGAGGCCGGAGTGGTTGCTCCCGCCGAAGGAGTGAAGAAAAATTTCGCATCTGGGACCGTCGAACCGCTGATCGAGACGAATTGAGCATTGCTGGGGGCGTAGACGCGAATGAAATCTTTATTGATGAATCCAGTTAAGGCATCATTCTTTTTACCGGCATGGTGTCGAACCAAACTGACGGTATGTTGAAGTTCAGACCCATCATCCACTACCTGAACCTTGACATCGGTTCGAATGATCCGATCAGTTTTTCCTCCGCCTAAATTGGTGTCGACGATCGCGAGACTGTCCCCGGTCACCGTTGGGACTGCCCCGTCCCAGCCAAGTTGTTTGACCGCCGACTGCAAGGCTTGGCTCCGACTGTAGATCATCAAGTTCTGTTGATCAGCTTCGGCCATGGCCGTTAACGCCGCCCGCAGACCTTCACCCGGGGGTAAGGTTTTCATTTTCTCGATCATGGCCGGCACTAAATCGATAATAAACTGTTTCGGGTTGTTTACGGCTTTGTCATACCCAAACTCAACCTGTTGTTCGGTCGCCCGCACAAAATTATCGGCCGTAATGTCGACGTGATAGTTCTGTGGGCGGATCGGACCCGTGATCTTCAGTAAACTTTCCATCAGTTGCGGATTGAGGTAGATCACGCCGTCCGGTTTGAAGCCCCGAGCTTGCTGGTAAAAATCTAAGGTGGTCGCGGCCGAAGTCGGGACATCTAGAAACCAGTTGGTATCTTGAAACGCCCAAAATGGATTTAGGGCCAGGAGTGGTTGCGGCGGTAAAATAGTTTGGGGAATTTGCTGGGTTAAAGCATACGGACCGTTGCCGGGCGCATCCAGGATTTTAAACGTTCCACGGCTAAACTGGACGAGCATATAGGTTCCGGCAAAACCCCCGGTCGCGCGCAGCTCGTCATTATTCTGCATAATGATCAGTTCATCTTTGGGTTCGGGCGAAGCGAGTAACTCGGTCAGGACGGTGACGATCGGGTCTAAACGATTCGACTGCCCACTGATCAACGGTCGGACCCGGTCGAGCACCTGAAAGGCTGCGCGATCACCAGTCGGAACATCTTGGCTCCGAACGTAACTCAGTTCATTCACGGCCGCTAAACTTTCATGAATGACCGATTGCCAAGCGCTGTAGTGATCAATCAACGGCGGTAAGTACCCGATCGATCCGGTCACCACCCCGGTCGTGTCAATCTGAATTCCCGGCTGATTCAAGACCTCGGGCGTTAAATAGGTACTGACGGTCACACCGGCCTGAGCAATGTAGCCCAAGGCCTTGGCGACATGTTGTCCGGCTGAAAATTTGTGGCCCAACCACGGGACATGCCCAACAATCTGACCATGCAGACCATCAAGTTGATCGAGTTGAGTTGCGGCGCGTTGGCTGAGGGCCGCCGCTTGAGCAAAACTCGTTTGGGCTTGATCAGGATGTTTGTCAGCCAAGGCTTGACCCGCCGTTTGAATGTCGACCCAAGCATCCCGAGCCAGGCCCTCGGCCCGATGGGCCTGTTGCCAGACTTGCCAGAGGCCACGTCCAACGACCCAGACCGCAATAACGGCCAGGACGGCAACCACAAATTTCAGCGTTTCGCGACGTAACCCACGCCAGTCCCGTGGTCGTTTCGCCGGGCGCGTTAACCTCGGCCCGCGTTGAAACCGCCGCCGAGTTGGGACGGTTTCTCGATCGGCCATTATCTGACGCAAGTCGAGGAGGTTAGGCGGTGGACGTTGAGCCATACGCAGGTAAAGCGTGCTCATACACTGCCAAAGTTTCGATTGCCATTCGGTTCCAAGAAAATTCTTTTAACCGGGCCTGACCAGCGGTGATGAGACGTTGTTTGAGGAGTGTATCATGGAGTGCCAGTCGGATCGAATCAGCCATTTCCTCGGCGTTGAGCGGATCGAAATAGTGTGCAGCTGAAGCATAGACTTCAGGAAAACAGGACACCCGAGCGGCGAAGACTGGGATATTGGCGAGCATCGCTTCGAGACCGGGTAGACCGAATCCCTCGGACAGCGAAGGAAAGAAGTAAGCTTGGGCGTGTCGGTACAAACTCGCCAGCTCTTGCTCGCTCGCAAACCCAAACATCAGGACGTTCTTCAAACCCAAGTGTTCGGCGGTTTGCCGGATGCGTTCAGCAAAGTAATCGTGCTTCCCAACCAGGACGACTTGGAAACGCTCCCCACGGTCGACGGCTATTCCGGCCGCATCCAAGAATGTTTCCAGGTTCTTATGCGGGTAAGAGTTACCGACGTGGAGGAGATATGGTTGCTGAACGCCGCGCTCACTCAAACTCGATAGCGGGACCGGTTCTGGGAATGGATCAACTGATTCATACGTCACGCTCACGCGAGTAGGATCGACCTGAAACCGATCAATAATATTTTGGCGACTATGCCCTGAAGGTGTGACGACATGCCGGGCGTGGCGGATGGCGTGACGTAAGACCCGTTGGTAGGCCGCGAATTTTATCTTGAAGATGATCGGCTCAAGCGTCGTTGCGCGCTCGGTCGGAAATTCATCCAGGATCAAGTCGTGGATGGTTGCGACGAACGGGCGCCGGTACATGAGCGGCACATTGAAATGGGTAAAGTGCATCAGGTCAACCTTGGCTCGGGCGATAATCTGGGGCATCAGCAGCTGTTCACGCAGGCCGTACCAGTGAATATCGGCGAGAACTTTCGACCACCGTGGATTGGGCGGTTGCCAAAGATCCCAAGCCTTGGCTCGCAAAAAAACCACGAACTCGTGGTGCGTATTGAGTTTGGCTAAATGGGTAATCAACCGCTCGACGTACCGACCGATCCCGCTTTCCTGGGGTCCGAAGAACCGCGCGTCGATGCCGATGCGCATCCCGTTAGAAGTTTACTCTCTTGAAATCTGACCCATGGGTCCTGCGAGGAAGGAAACTTTTTCTTGCCTCTGAGTCGGGTCGTGAATTGCCCGAACTTCTAACGGGACGCATTCGGTTACGACCGCAAGTAGTGCTTGGCGGCCGCGACGAACAAGCTCAATCCAAAACTGAGGACCAGGGCCACCAGGCTATTCAACCAGACCATCGGTCGGACTTCGGCTATGACCGGCGTACTGCCGACAATCGTAAATTGGGATTTTCCGTTCGGGTCTTGATTGAGTTGGGCGGCTTTCTGTTCCATGACCGACTTGACCGCGCTCGTGACTTTGGCTAAACGGTCACTAGTCCGCTCAGTCACCCGCACCACAATGTTTTGCGAGGAGTATTTTTTCACCTTGAATCGCGATGGCAAACTATTGAGTGAATCAATTTCCGGATCAAGCTTAGCTTGCTGATAGACTTCCTGGAGCACTGAGGGTGTACTAAACCAACTCACCACGGTTTGGGAAAATAAATCGGCCGCTTGCAGCGCATAGTAACCGTCAAATTGGTAATCCGGCGTGCTTTCACGGTTGATGCGGTTGATCGCAAACGACTGGGATGACCCAAAGCGGACCGGCTGACTCGAGCTCACGATCCAGGTGGTCACGGTCGCGATCACGACCATCGCAATAATCAGGCCGCGTTGTCGCCAGTAGATGTGGATGTAGTCGCGCAGTTCCATCGACATAACCCGCTTAGTGTAGCGAAGATTGATGCTGTTGCCAAGCCTGATCGACGTGCTGGCGGAGTTGATCTGAGAAACGTTCGACCTTAAAGGTTTCTGCCCAGGCTCGAATTTTGTTTGGATCGAACTGCTCAGGTCGAAAACGAATGACCGTGTCTGCTAAGGCTTCCCACTCGTTGTCATGGAACAATGTCCCGGTTTCACCCGGTTTCACCGTTTCCAATGCCCCACCCCGGCCATAGGCAATCACCGGTCGACCGGTGGCCATGGCTTCAACCACCGTAATGCCAAAGTCTTCTTCTTGTGGGTTGATATAGGCAATCGCACGACTGTACAGTTCGTTCATGTGCTCGTCGGGAACCCGGCCGAGGAATTCAATATTGGGTTTGGCCATAGATTGTAGGTCGCGCAGGGACGGACCGGTTCCAAAAATTTTCAACGGTAGCCCCAGCCGGTTAAAGGCTTGCACCACCAGGTCAAGACGTTTGTACGGAACTAAGCGCCCACCGGCCAGATAGTAACGATCAATTTGTGGACTAATCGAAAAGCGTTCGAGTTCAACTGGTGGGTAGATCACGTTACTCGGACGACGATAATAGGTCATGATCCGTTGCTGCACGGCACGACTATTCGCAATCAATTCGGTCGGACGCTGCGCCGCCAGCCAATCCCACTGCCGTAAGCCAGTCAAATGTCGCGAAATAACGGCTTTCATTAAACGCGGGTAACGTAAACTACGAACGTACTCTAAACTGTCATTCCACAGATACCGAGTTGGGCTATGGAGGTAGCAGATGTGGAGGGCGTGCGGCGCAGCAATCACGCCTTTCGCTAGGGCCGAAGCGCTGGAGATGACCAGGTCGTAGCTCGCGAGATCATAGTGTTCGACCGCCGTCGGCATCAATGGTAAGTACCACTGATAATGCTGCACCCCGCCGGGCAAGCGTTGAATAAATGAGGTGCGAATGTCAGTATCCCGAAACGCCGGATGGGCGCGTTCGGGATTGTAGACCAGCGTGAACAGCGGCGCCTTGGGATACAAGCGTTGCATCACGCGCACGACGCGTTCGGCGCCGCCGTCTTGGGCGAGATGTTCGTGGACCAGAGCAACGCGCATATCAGGCGGCAGTTTCAGTATGAAAAATTGCCATCGGTGTTCGCAACAGAATTTGCAAATCTAATCCTAAGGACCAATGTTCAATGTAGTAGGTATCGAGCCGAGCTTCTTCATCAAACGACAAGTTGGAACGACCAGAGACTTGAGCCATGCCGGTCATGCCCGGCCGAACGGTCAGGAGTTTCTTGTGCGGTTGCTCGTACCGCGCAACTTCAGCCGGCTCATGCGGCCGGGGGCCGACTAAACTCATATCACCACGCCAGACATTCAATAACTGCGGAAATTCGTCAATGCTCGTCTTGCGCAGCCACTTCCCGACCCGAGTGATCCGAGGATCATTGGCCATTTTGAAGAGCGGTCCGTCGGCCCGTTCATTCTGACTGGCTAATTGCGGCTTCAGCGCCTCGGCGTCTCGAATCATGGAACGGAATTTCCATAACCGAAATCGGCGTTGACCCTGGCCAACGCGTTCCAGACGGGCAAAGACAGGGCCGGCTGAATCTACCTTCACGATTGCCGCCACCACCGCGCTGGGAATTGCCAGGACGACAATACCAAGCGTTGCCCCGACCACATCAACCGTGCGTTTGATAATCCGGCCCCAGCCATCCAGCGGCGTGCGGCGGATTTCAATCAATGGTACGCCGGCAAAATCCGAGGTCATAATCCGGCCAACTTGGGTGTCAAACACATCGGCGGCATATTTGAACACCACGCCGTGTTCGGTACACAATTCGAGCAGCTGCAACGATTGGGGGCGGGATGTATTTGGATCGGCCTGGAGAACTTCATCCACGTTCCCCTGGCTCAAGAGTTCTTTCAACTGGGTGAGGGTTTCGAGTGAAACGAGTGGGAATTGCCGCAGTACCCGATAGCCACTGTCGGCTCGATGACGAAAGGCGGCGGTCAATTCGGCGGAGTTCGCATCATTGCCAATCACCACAATCTGCCGCGCCCCAATGCCTTGCCGCAAGAGCAGACGTTGAATACCGCGGACCAGCGCATGGGTGATCCATAAGAACACCACCGCCAACACCCAGCTGGCCACAATAATGAATCGTGACGCGAAAAACTCGCGCCGAAAAAAAATGAACACAATAATCAGGAGCACTGCGGTCGATGCGCCTAAGAAAATTCTACCCAGTTCCCGACTCAGCCGCGGTTGTCGAACCGCGAACACCCCGGCTAAAGCCAGCACCCCGATCCAACCGACAGCCACCAAGGCTGCGATTTTCATGAATGTTCCGGCCGGAATAGTGTTGACCACGGGCAAGAACGACGTCACCTGGTGGAAACGTAGATTATAGGCGGTCCAGCCGGCCAACAAGAGCACGACGTAATCCAAGGGGACCAAGACAGCTGCAAACACAAGCTCGATACGTTTCATGCTGGACGCGCAATAGATATATGCCCCGAACGACAGACCACCGATAAGCCGAATTCTGTCTCCAGTTTGCACTGAAGGATGACCATCTCTCTCGAATCGACATTGCTGCCGACCTCTAGCGATCTACCCGTCAGTCAGGTCGGATGACCTGACCAACCTATGCGATCTTGCACCGGAGAGGGTTTTCACGCGTCCAACATCACTGGTGGACGCCGTGGGCTCTTACTTTACCCGCCTGAGCGGGGTATCCCTCGCGATGGAGGGCCCACGATTTCACCCTTACTCAGCCACAATCACGTCAGTGTATCGTGACGATACGTGCCATGATGGGATGCAGCTGGGCGGTATGTTTCTGTTGCACTCTCCCTGGGCTTGGTCCACCCATCCTGCCACTGATATCAGACTGGCAGCATGTGTGAATTACTCCCGGTCGCGGTTAGCGACTCTCCATTCCCGGTCAAAGACCGGGCGGTGTTCGGACTTTCCTCTATGCCCATGCGGACACAGCGGTCATCTGGTGGTCTGTCAATGAGGCTTGCGTACTGTAGAACTTTTTTTGTTAATTGTCAACCATCGTTCATCTTCCAATCAAGATTTCGATAGGCCTTTACAGAGCCTGTAACGTGTGTTAGGGTCTGCCCTGAATATTGTTCATGTTCCTTAACTTGTCGGTGCTTGGCCTGGAGGCCGCGATGCTCTTTCTATCGGAACTCGAGTCGCTCTACCGGAAGTCGCATTTGAAGGGTGACCCCAAAGCGATCTACCAGGTCTTGCTCGACTGCTATACCGAGCCACATCGGTACTACCACGGGATGGAACACATTGGGGACGGCTTACACTTGTGGTCAGATTTCAAAAATAGTCTGACCGCGGGTGACATCCCATACGGAGTTGATCTAGCTGTTCGATGGGCCTGGCTGTTCCACGACGCCATCTATCGAGTCGACCCCGATGGCTATCCGCTGAATGAGGAGCGGAGTGCTGGGCTGGCGGTCAAAGCACTGGGAGACGAGGGTATGTCTCCGGATATGACCGGCGCGATCCAGCGTCTGATCTTGGTCACCAAGCACCTCGAGACTCCGCCATCACTGGTGGCATCCGCCCTGGCTGATATCGATTTGGCTGGACTCGGGTATCCGATACCGGCCTTTGATCGCAACAACCGATTCATTCGGCTCGAATTCGCCGATATCCCCGATCAGGAGTTCTGGCCCAAACACCTGGAGGTACTTCGAGCGTTTCGGGATCGTCCGAAGCTCTACTACACGAGTTACTTCCATGGTCGATTTGACCGCCAGGCTCGTTTGAACCTCCATCGACGCATCAGTCAGCTTCAACGTCAGTACGGTTGAAGCTCACCTAACGGACCTCCCGGCTCACCCGGTGTCCGTTTTTTTATACTCAAGCCACTGGGTGAACCCGCCGCCGAAATGATGGTCAGTTATACAAATCGAAGTATGTTTTGCAACCGGTATCGTTCGCTTTCCCCGCCCCCAGTGGATTGTAGCCGTTCTTGATCTCGGTCAGATCGTCATAGCCATCACCATCTGAATCCTTGGCATCAATCTTGGTGCCGCAGACTTCTTCAACTTCGTCGGTGACACCATCACCATCAGTATCTTTTTTGGTGGTTGCAACGTTGGTATTGAGATTACCTGAAACATTCAAGTTAGCCGACTGGTTTGTATTCGTGTTGGTGGATGTGCTAGGTTCAGCTGGGACCGCGGGAATACCGGTGAGACCCAAGCCATTCACGTTCAACACATCAGTCATTAACGACTCAAAGGGTTTGGCGCCGGTTGGCGTTTCAATGGACTGTTTTTTTCCGTAACTGTTCAAGGTGGTCGTGATCGTGGCCACCAGTTCAGAGTTCTTGAGTTTGTCGACGTTCGCCGGCGGTACAATCACCATGGTCATTCGGCTTTGCTTGACCAGCTTAGCCTTCCCGTCGTACCACAGCTCAACCGTCAACGCCTTGGCCACGCGGTCCAGGGTAGCTTGGTTCTCCGGTTTCTTGAGTTGGTCAAGCGCATCGCTGAACGGCGCGGTATCTTGGCCCGCTTTCTTTCGCAGCTCAACCCAAGCGGTCAAGAATGGAACAACTTCTTTGGTATTCAGGCTGTGACTCGTGTGCTTGGTGGTCACGCCGCCGATGACGTCCGATCCGAAATTCTGTTTGGTCGTAAAGAGTTTATACTTCTGCGCCAAGGTTAGGGCTTGTTCAACCGTCTGGCGAGCGTCGGCCAGATCTTTTTCAGACGTCTGGTTCGTATTGGAAACCGCTGCAGCCGCCGAGGATAGGTCAAGCGAGAACCATTGATCTTTTACTTTCGAAGCGTCCAAAAAGGGAATGCCGGACAAACTATGGATAGCCAGGTACAGTGTTTTGTTCAGCAAGCGGACTTCGATATTGCCGAGTGCTTGCGTCGCCCCAGCCTTGGCCTGAAACTGCAGCGTCGCTCGTCCATTACCCAGGCCTGAGGTTCGTTCGCTATAGCCGGTGGTCGTGGCCGTGACGTGTAAATTGTCGGGGATCAGATCAAACGGCGCGCTCGCTCCGAGACCGGCCTCACCCAAACCCGGGAGATTGGTGTTGGCGCTCGACGATGTGTTGGTCAGCAGTGGTGGAATATTCGGATCGCGGGGAGCAATCGTCAACGAAAAATTCTCAGTGGCTTCTGAGGCCGTGGTGTTGTATAGACCGTCCAGTGACTTGGCAATAATATTGTTGGACACGCCCGGCAAGGGTACCGGCGAGGTGACGTATCCAAAATAGGCCGCCGCGTACGCGCCGCCACCCACAATGATAATTCCGGCGATGACGAGCGCGATGACCAAACCGATTTTTGATTTCCGCGCTGGTGGTTGGACCGGCGCTGATGGAACCGGAGGCGTGGTTAGACTGGTCGGCGGAATGTAGAGTTTCGGTTCTGGCGTCGCGAGTGGTGTAGGTTGGTCCATAAAAAAAGAATTATAAGATCAGCAGCGAAAGCTGGTGCTTTTGAAAGATAATTTTTTCATCGTTTCTCCCAAAGTTACCAGGTAAGTTTACCAGACAAACCAATTGCAGACAAACTCGTGATTGCATACCGTGGCTAAGTCAATCTCGGCTTGGCCGCCGTCGACTATGGTGTTGCAACCAGGCGGCAATCGTCGCGACGTCGTGTTTTTTTGTAATGACGTCAACGACAAAACGAACAGCGGTGGGATTGGTTACCGACAGTCGATATCCATTTAAACGCAAAAATCGTACCGTCGTAGCTAAAGCCGTCCGTTTATTGCCATCGACAAAGACATGAAACTTTGCAAACCGTTCGAGGGAGACCGCGGCTTTCGTCCAAACATCAGGATAGAGTTCGTGCCCACCGTAGGTTTGCTTCGGTGCTTCCAAAATTGAACCCAGGAGGTGCGGATCACGGACACCGTGACTCCCCCCAGCATAATCAATCACAATTTTATGAAGACGTAACACGTCTTCACCATCTAGGTAGACCATGATTACTGTTTGGCGAGCGCTTTCAAGGCTGGTCCGTACTGATCCAAGAATTCTTCGGTCCAAGCGGAAAATTCCGTTTCGTTTTTGCCTTTCCGTAGTGGTAGGACAACCAGGCCGCCACGTTTCTGGTCAACTTCAACCGAGACATGGTCACCAACTCGTAAACCTAATCGCTTGAGCGTTTCTTTGGAAATCGTGACTCCGGCGGAGGAGCCAATTTGCAGGACTTTTTGCGTCATGTCTGCATTATAATCTAATTATAATACGCTGTCAAGGACTTATCCCCAAACATCGCCATTCTTACTTCCCTTCCGCTGCTTTCTCTAACACCGCCAAATCAATTTTCTTCATCGGCAGGAAACACTGCGTCACTCGACTGATCTTAGCCTGATCGCCGCTGGCCATGACTTCATTCAGGAATGTCGGTGTTACTTGCCACGATACGCCCCACTTATCTTTACACCAGCCGCACTGCTCGGCTTTCGGATCAGCCGAGAGTTTTTCCCAATAGTAATCAATCTCTTCTTGCGTTTCACACCGAATCGCTAGCGACAAGGCCTCAGTAAACTTGAATAACGGGCCACCGTTGATGGCCGTGAACGGTTGGCCGTTCAATTCAAATGAAATCACCATCGTATCGCCGCCGGGGGTCGGCGTTTGGTGCATGGTCACGGTATTGGTGATTTTCGAATTCGGAAAGACCGAAACGTATAAGTCAACCGCCGCCTTGAGATCTTCTTTCGTATCGAACCAGAGGTTTGGGGTGATGGGTTTCATAAGATAAATATTATTTCTTCGCTGGCTTGGCCGACCAACCCGCGTCTTTAAAGGTTTGAATAATCGCCATCGCATGTCCGCGCCCCAGTCCATATTTCTTTACTAACCAATCCACAATCGGCGTGACTTTCACGCCGGGCTCGAGCATCCCGGCCGCTTTCGCTTCACGCCAAAAGTCTTTCGGCGTTTTGCCGGTCTTGGCTTTGATGTTGTCGATGTAGGCTTGGAAGGACATGTGTTAAGCAATATTCAAATGTCTTTTTATTCGATCGAGTTCAAACTCAATGTTTCTTTTCCACTCCAAACAATACGTCCTGTGGTCATCGAGGCGACGTAAGATCGTAATGATTTCATCAAAACGCTGGTCAATCTCCGCTTGGGTCCTATCAGAGCTGGTCATTTACTTCCGCTTGTAAACTTCGCTATCTTCAATCGGAATTCCGTGTTTCCGCAGTTGGTCGATGAGATTGAGGAGATGCTGTTCAGTGCCCGCCGTTTCCAGTACTGCCGCTTTGGTTAACGTCAGGTCGCTACGCACCTCTTTCATTTCCACTTTCAGAAATTTTATCTCCTCGTTGACCGAGGAGAAACCACCCCTTATTTCTTTCACCAGGTCACGAATTTCCTGTCGAATTGTAGCAATGCCACCATCAAAAACATCTTTCGTTACGTACTTAGGCATAAATAACCCTTTCTGCCAGGGCCACCAGGATGTCATGTCAGAAGGCTAGTCGTTTTTGGCTCTTCTGTCAATGGTTATTTTGGAACGGCCCCACCTGTCAGCAACTCCCCCGCCGGCTCGTACGTCGCAAAAATAACGCCTGAGCTCGTGACTTTCGAATCAACCAGTTTCCACGTCGCCGGTTGCGTACCGGTACCAAACAATCGCTTGCCCGAGCCGATCGTAACTGGATGGATAATCAGTTCCATGCGGTCGATCAGATTGTGCCTTAAGAGCGTCTGGATCAAGTTTCCGCTCCCCCACACCCACAAATCCGGTCCATTTTCGGATTTCAGATTTTGGATTTCGGAAACTACATCTCCGGAAATAACTTTCGAGTTATTCCACGTCGCCTTAAAATCAGGGTTTTCGGTCACAACGTATTTCTTCGTGGTGTTAAAGGGCTTTGCGACTTCGGCGTCGGTAGTGGCCGTTGGCCAGAAAGCAGCAAAGATATCGTAGGTCACGCGGCCGAGCAGGAGTTCAAATGAGCGCTTGAACATGGCGCCCATAATCTCCCCCGATTCCTTATCCTGAAACTTCCCGTATTGCCAACCGCCGTACTTAAAGCCGTTGGACGCGTCCTCTTCCGGCCCTCCGGGGGCTTGGTAGACGCCGTCGAGGGTGAGGAAAGTTGTGGTAATGATTTTTCTCAAGGATGAAATTTTAGCAGTTTTAACATGTGTGTTAAACCAACATAAGAAATTTTGTGCTCTGAAAAATATGCGAGACTCCCTTTGAGCTCCGCTGTCTGCGTATTAGGATCCAGCAAATCTCCAAAAGCAAAATCGTTTTCTGCTTCGTATTCTTGGTAACCAACAAGGACAATCTGCAATGGTTTTTTATAAATTGTTGGCACTTCGCCATATTTTAATGGAACTCCAAGTATTTTTTCTCCTGCAGTTCCCGGCGTAGTCCAGTTTCTTCCCTTTACCTCATAAACGTATTCATCGCATTCGAGATCGGGCTGATAACGCTTATTTCGTATTGTACCTTTGTGTGGTTCCGCTCTCCTTACATTTTTTTTGCCCATTTTCATCAAGGCTTCCATAACCAAATCCTGACAAAGTTTCGTTGTCCATTGACCACCGGCTTTGCCAGTAATGCTGTTACCCCAACCATCTTCAAGTTTTTTGGGCCCGGCAAGTTTTTTCTCGTCCGAAGTATTTATCAGTGAAACCTCTGTTATTGGACCAAAGCACCACTTAATGACCTGTCGATTATCTAAAAGACTCATATACCCAATTTTTTATTTCCTGTTGCGTCTAAGTACCTTTTCTTAGAAAGTTCTAGATATTCTTTTTCTGTATCAACCCCGGCGAACTTTCTACCAAATTTTACGGCGGCAAGTCCCGTTGTTGAGCTTCCAGTAAACGGATCGAGAATCAAATCTCCTTCATTGGTGGAGGCTTGAACAATTCTTTCAAGTAACGCCATCGGTTTCTGCGTAGGATGTTTACCAAACTTCTTTTCACCATTCTTCGGGGTGCCAATCGACCAAACACTTCTCATTTGTTTGCCTGGTTTTTTAATAAAGTCTCCGTTCCAGTCACCGTTCTTCATTAGCTTGTAGTTAAAAACGTGCTTAGCCTTTGGATCCTTGCGTGCCCAAAGCAATGTTTCATGGCTTGCAGTAAAGTATCTTCCACTTAAATTTGGGCTCGCGTTTGGTTTAAACCAAGAAATATCGTTAAGGATTTTGAAGCCCTGTGTCTGCAAAGCAAAACCACATGCATAAATAGAGTGATAGGTTCCACTAATCCAAATAGTTCCCTCTGGCTTTAGGACACGGCGGCAAGCAGCAATCCACTTTTCATGAAATTCAAAATCTTCTTTTACCCCCTTGCTTTCGTCCCATTTACCTTTATTAACGCTAACTCTTTTGCCCGCATGAACCGTAAATCCCCCGTTTGAAAGCATATACGGTGGATCGGCAAAAATCATATCAACCGAGTTGTCATTGAAGCCACTCAAAACCTCTAGACAATTACCTAAAAAGAGCTGAAAATTATCGTCACCAAAAAATCGCTTTATTTTCTTTCTTGGTTTAGTCTGGGCGATACTAAGAAAGGTTTGAAGAATCGGCGCCTTAGCTTTGTTTTCTTTTTCCTTAGTTAAAATAGGCATATTTCC
>CAYLHT010000011.1:20683-31070 GCA_964383765.1 uncultured Gammaproteobacteria bacterium
AAAACCGAATGTCAAATACCCCCCCACTCTTAGCAAAAAACTAGGATAAGTATAGCTCAATTGTGGATAAAATCAAAAACCCGCCTATTGGCCCGCGTCTTCGAGGGTGAGGAAAGTTGTGGTGATGATTTTGCGATTAATTAATATCCATATCCGTAAGGTTCCACCGCTTCACCTGCGAGTATTTCCTCGCGAGCTAGCGCAGTTTCGAATCCATATTTTGGATTTTGAAGATGCTCTAGATATTTTCTTAGGTACAGAGGAGTGGTTTTAAGTATCCTTGCTAAGGCTCCATTTTTTAAGGGAACCTGCAACGCTATAACAACAAACCGAATCATATCACTGTCGTGCTCTGTCTGCCGAAAAAGTTCTGCGAGTTTTTCAATATCTCCTAAATTATTGTTTTCTCCCAATATAAGTAGAATTTGAGAGTGGCAAAGATTGTGCCTATTAACCCTTCCTCTTAAAAAGGCGAGGTCCCTTTGGGAAAGCCCTTTTAGTTGTCTTAGCGTATCTATGACCCAAGCTTCCTGCCACTCATAAAGGTTATGCTCAGAGTCAGCCAAAAAGCTCAATAAGAAACTTCTTATTGAGTCTTTGTTGCTTTTATCGTATTGTGCTGAACAAAGAAAGAACCAACATAACAAGTCCGCCAAATAGTGTTTCTCTTTGAATGTAACAAATAATTGTTGTAGTAATGTTTTTATCTCGGACTCAGAAATAACACCATACTTCATTAAGTCAATTGTCCTTCTAACAAAGAATTTAAGGTATCTTTCCGAAAAAGTATTCTTGTCATCTTTCGATTTCTCAAATAATTCGGAAAGGCTCGGCCTAATTAGCGTAATTTGTTTTGGATCTTTTGAATCAATGGCCTTGTCGATAACTTCTAAAGTGCTTTTTTCGGGATCAAAAACATTTCTAAGTAAATCTTTATCGCTTGTTTCGTAATAGTTCGTCTTTTTTGCGTTTAAGTTCAACTTGATGTCTCGAAGTGTTTTTACTAGAACTTTTAACTGTTCTTTTAGTTGTTTTTCTGAACTGACGTAAAGCCGCATGTCATCCATGTAGCGAATAAACTTACCTCCAGCTTGTTTTGAATCAACACTAAATAGGTATAGATCAGCTAATATTCCTGATGCTTTTGGGCCCTGTGGTAATCCAAACCCTTCAATTCGACCGACGCTCCACGGAATTAATAAATTCTTTATTAGAAAGTTGACAGCCGCTACGTAATCTTTGTCATTTTCGAGACCCAGTAATATGTCCTTAAGCGCTTCAATGCTGATATTTTCGTAAAAGGAAGTAATATCAGTAACAACTAAAAATTTATTCTTCTTGGATAAATTAAGTGCTTCTTCTTCAAAATCAAGCCAGTACTGTATTGTTCTTTTACTTTTTCCGTTTTGATACAAGTCCTGTGTTTGTTTAAATGTAAAGCTTCGGCCCGGCGTCTTTTGCCATATTTTTGAAGCAATAAACGAAGTCACTGATTCAAAAATAATCCAATCTATTAAGTTGGGTCGTGCTCCAGGACGAAGGAGATAATTTGATTTAGGTATATCAATCTTTAGAAGTCCTTTAGGTTTATAATTTTTTTGTTTCAGTCTTTTTGTTGCTTCTTTTTTTATTTCATCTCGGACATCATTAAAAGTTAAATCTTCAAAACGCAACGGGTCAAAATAAAAATCTTTCCGGCCCTTTTCGTTTTCTTTAATCTCTTGAATCGCTCTATCAAAATTAAGGCTTTGGAACCACATAAAGACATTATAGCACCAAGCCCCGCCGGCGAGGCGCACTCCTCCAATACAACCTCCTCCTATCTCCTACTCCGTCTCCGACAGCTTCAGCCGATGATACACCGCCTTCAAAAACCCCGGTAACCACCAGTTCGCATTCCCCGCCAGGCGCATAAAGGCCGGGACGAGCGTGCCGCGGATGATGAAGGCGTCGAGGAGGACGGCCGTCGCCAACCCGAGCCCCATCAACTTAATCAGCATCACGCCGCTGGTGGCGAAGGCTAGGAACACGACGCTAATCGACATGGCCGCGGCCGTGACGATCCCGCCGGTTTTCTCCAGGCCATGGGCGACCGAATCGCGGTTCTGATGGGTCGCGTCGTAGTGCTCCTTAATCCGCGATAGCAGGAAGACTTCGTAGTCCATGCTCGTGCCGAAGGCGATGCAGAACATCAGGACCGGCATGCTCGCGTCGATCAGGCCGGTCGGGGTGAAGTGGAGCAGGTTGGCCAGGTGGCCTTCCTGGAAAATCCAGACCATCAGGCCGAAGGTGGCTGACATCGACAGGAAGTTGATGACCAGGGCTTTCAGCGGGACGAGCAAACTGCCGAACATCAGGAATAGGAGGATGAACGTCGCGCCGGAAATAATGGCCAGGGCTTCCGGTAGTTTATCGATCAGCGAGGTTTTCGTGTCGACGAGGGAAGCCGATTGTCCGCCGACGAGGACCGGAAATGGCGGCCGGACGGCCCGGATATCGCGAGCGAACTGTTCTCCTTCGAGCGACAGCGGTTCGATGTCTGGAACCACGGCGATAATTGTTCCCTCTTTCGATAACAGTTGGAACGAATCTGGTTTGACTTGCTGACCATGAACATACAGCCCGGTCGCGGTTTCGACGTGATCGGCATGCTTCACGTTCGACAAGAGTTTCGCGTACGAATCAATCTGTTCGCCGGTAATGTTCGCGCTTTGGGAAATTATCGTGGCGGCTGAAGATTCTTCGGACGAGAAGTTGTGGCGGATTTGTTGCTGGATAATGCGGACCGGATTTTTTTCCGGCAAGCCGCGTTCGTCGCCTTGGCCGAGGTGGATTTTCGTGAACGGATAGCCGGCCACGAGGAGCAGCGCCACGGCCATGATCAGCACCCGCCATGGGCGCTGCATCACAAACTCCGCGATGCGTTTCCAGAACCGGCTGTCCTGGGCGAGGTGAACGTTCTTACTGATGGCCCAGGCGTTGACCTTCGTCCCGAGGACTTGCAGTATCGCTGGCAGGAGGAACAGCGACCCGAGCGCGGACACGACCGCGACGGCCACGCCAGCGTACGTAAATGAGCGCAGGAAAGGCAATGGAAAGACGATCAGGGCGGATAGTGAGACAGCCACGGTTAGAGCGGAAAAGACGGTCGTACGGCCGGCGCTCCGAACGGTTTGTTGGACAGCGTCGCTGACCTTAGCGCCGGCCGCCATTTGTTCTCTGAACCGCGACACAACGAACAGGCTGTAGTCGATGGCTAAGCCAAGGCCGAGCATGGTCGTTAGGTTCATGGCGTAGACGCTGACGTCGGTGACGTGGGTCATCGTGTCGAGGACGAACAACGTGCCGACGATCGAGAACCCCCCAATGATGAGCGGTAGCAGCGCCGCTACGACCGAGCGGAAGACGAGGAGCAGCAAGATTAGGGTTACCGGAATCGCCAAGACTTCGGCGAACTTCAAATCGCTTTCGATTTGGTGGTTGAACTGGCGGTTAATTTCCAGGCCACCGGCGACCCCGACCGTGACATCACCTTTGATCGCGCTAAACTGTTCGGTAATCTTTTTGATGCGCTCACTGCCGTTACCGCCGGTTTGGGTGCCGAGAATCAGCGCTTGCGATCCGTCTTTGCTCTTGAGCGCTTGTGCTTCTGGATTGCTCCAGTACGAAAAAACGTTCGTCATGTGGTCAACGGCCTTCAACTTGGCTTCGACGTCGCCGGCCGCAGTTTTCGACACGACTGAATCGACGTTTTTGTCTTTTGCCGTTACGAGCAGCACCACGTTCGGTTGGATCTGATGGAACGTTTTTCCGAGGATGACTGCAACCTGATAGGAGTCTGACTTTTCGTTGACGAATCCGCCGCTGCTCAGGCGGCCGCTGACATCCTTCCCTAAAAAACCGGCGGTGATGACCAGCACGGTCATAATCACAATCACCCACCATGGGTGGCGGGAGACGAGGCCGGCGATCGAACGAAAAAAGGAATTCATGGAAAAGGCAGTATACCATAAGGACCGGAGCGTTGAAGAAGAAATTGCCTTGGCTATAGAAGTGCTCCGATGTTCCTCCCGACAAGCCACCGGCGGATCTGTTTGTAGAGTATGGTCTTGAAGTCGGACATCGGACGAGTATATCAATAAAGAAAACGACCAGCGCCTTGCGGGCTGGTCGGGTTGGACGCGAGAATACGTCGCAATCGGTTGAATGATCAATAGCGCTTGGGCGCTTTAGGCGCGTTCGATGAGGTGGCCCTGTTCGGCGACCGGCGCGCACATGATCACAAGCATACAGTCATCCGTGAATCCAAGCGGGTAGTTCCCTAACTCGGACCAAAAGATGAACAACGGATCGAGTTCGTGATGCATGTCCCGGCGAGCCGCTAGGAGCGCGCGAATACAGCAGATAGTCTCGATCGGCTCCTCCAAGCTCAAGACCATTTCACCCTCGGGGGTTCCCCATGGGTCGTCCACATCGGGCACCTGGAAGGCCTTCTTCATCCCAGCTTTGACATCTTCGAACACTTCCAGGGCTATGTCACACATCTCCCTGAGTGGACCTCCGAGAACTTCAGAGAACCGCGACTCCAGATCGCTTTCGATGCATTCGAAGTGGGTGTGCTTGAGCCTACCCTTGAAGTACTCTTCGGGGGTCAGAATCCTGACACCCTTGATGTCGCGCCAGAAGATGGCGTGGCGGGCCCTGGTGCAGAGGTTGGGTGCTGGCGGTGCCAAGGGCTTCGGGAAGCCTGGCTGCCAGGCACAACCCATCGATTGGGCGATGGCCGTCGGCAGGCCGGGTTCGACCACATCGTGGCGCTTCAGCCAATCGGTCCACCACTTGACCTCATGCCGGTATTCGGCTGGGGTCATACCGAGGGGAACTTCGCCCGGCAGGGGCATATCGATGATAGTCTGCAGCTTGTTGGCGACGTCGATGGGATCCCGTTTGCCCCGGGTGATCAGGCCGAGGATTTCCGACGTCAACTTCACAACCCGCTGATACTGGTCCAGATACTGGCCCAACGTACCGGTTTCCACGGTTTCCTCCGCAAAGGGAGTAGTAGGTACACAGACCGATTTGCACGGCCCGACTGTCTCAGCCTGAGACAAGCCTGCAAACCCTACACAATTAAGGGATAATAATCAAGTCCCTGGGTTGGGGAGCGGTTAGAGTTCGGCCATATTATTTCTTCGCTTTCTTTTTCATCGCAACCACACTCGCTTTCACGAGTTTCTTCACCAGTGGGAGTGATATCGGCTTGTCTTCAGGAAAAAACACGACGGCTACTGACAGCTTATATCCTTTCAAGATTTTCTTATGAGCCGCGAGGGCTTCCGGGCGAATGTGGAGTCGGACGAACGGCGTTTTGTAACTGAACCACACGAACATTCCGTCATAATCGTAACCAGCGTACGAATACCCCGGCCAGTTGAAATAGTCGGTGCGTTCTTTTGCACCTGGGGCCGCGACCCGAATCGCCGCGCGGATTTTTCGCAAAGATCCCTGCGCCTTTTTCGGACAAGCGGCGATGTATTTGGGAACGGTCAGTTTTGGATCGACTGTAAAGGCCATGCTTATTCTGTTTTGCCTTCGTAATCTCCAGAACAAATATCCGGAAAGTGTTTTTTTATATCGCGAAAATCTTCCGGTTTCTGATTAGCCCAGAGTGTCTCGATGGCTTGGCGTGCTTCGGTTGAAAAATATGTGACCGGACAGTAGCGATCTTTAAGTAAACTTCGCGAGGAAAACTCCCAGTGGATATTTTCCCAACAGTGCGGGTTCTCTGGTTGCGGATCACAGTTATGACCGGCGTAACCGATTAGATCTCCGATGTTTAGTTTCTGGCCGGCATGCAATCCTGGCGCTGCTTGACTGAGTTCCTTGTAACGGACCGCGTAGGCTCCGGAGACAACTTCGATATCATAGGTCGTAGGTGTAGTTTTCGTGACCGTCTGAATTTTCGAGATTGTACCGGCCGCTGCCGCGATAATTTCATGATGTGATCCATTGTCCCAATTGAAATCAATGCCGGGGTGACCGTGGGGTACCCGTGGTTTCGGATGGAAGATGGTTTCGCCCATCGGGATCATGCCGGAGGGTGTATCACTCAGGTGGTACGGGAGCGCTAAAACGATACGTGGGTGCGGCAGTAAGGCCGGCACATCAAAGAACCACGTGAATACGATAATCAGTACAACTAATGGAATGCCGAGACCGAGCAAAAGTTTTTTGTGTTTCATGGTTGTCGATTATTCTATATGCTGTTTCTTCAAATACCGATCGATCTCAGACGAACGAAAGTAAAAGAACGGCAGGAGCACGAGTAGACCAACGCTCAACTTCGGCGACACAAATGCCAAGGCCGTGGCCACGGCATAAAAGATCATGCCGAGTGTTATTCGTTGCTGTGTAACTTTGGACAAATGAGCATCAACCTGGCCTGAGACGAGTTTCCCGCGGCCAGTCGCATATCGCCAATGGATCAAGAGGATCAGGCCAGCCATAAAAGCATTCAGTCCGTAGATCAGAATGGCCAGGATTTCGCCGGGGTAATCCGCGATTAAGCTCGTTGAAAACGGAATGAAGGCGATCGACATCAGGAAAAACACATTGATCCACATAAAGGTCCGGTCGGTGTGCCGGATCCAATAGTACTGATTGTGGTGTCCGATCCAGTAGACGGCGATGACCATGAAGCTGACCGCGTAGGCGAGAACTTTCGGCCCCAGGTCGCGTAGCGCGGTAAGGAATTCTTTATGGTTCAAGCCGCTTTGGATCGTCACGTCCAAAATCAGTAATGTCAGGGCGATCGCAAACACGCCGTCGGCTAATGTCTGCAGTCGGGCATTTGTACGGTCACTCATCGTCGTTTTTTTCGACTCCAGTAGCCCGGGTGACAAATCGGACATGGAGCGGATCCGCGATATTTATGGCCGCGGTTACAGGTCTTCCAGCCGTTGTTCGTTTTCATATCTTGAGTATAGCAGAAAAGCGAATACCCACTCTTGACACTCAAGGCAGAAAGTGCTAAGGTCGCGGCGTTCTCAGTTCCCAACAACCCGAACGGAAGGATGGGTATGCCCAAGAGTCGACGTTTACCCGGAGTGCCGATCGAATGGAAGGCGTTCTTCGGAATGAACCTGGTAGGGCGCGACCTGCGTATCTTCAGGCGCGAATCGGGAGGACGTGAATGGGTGATCCGTGGTCGACTTCGATCCATCAAGCCTCACGACGGTACCCTATTCGTAGACTCTGAGGGGAGCGCGATCATGAACCTTCAGGGTCGGCGCACCGGCGTGTGGGTGCGGTATACCGACCGGGAGAATTTCCTGGTCCCGATCGGCAATCGGCCGCGGCAACTTGAGGGTGGGCGCATCCTGCTGCTCCAGCAGAAGAACTGGATCGTCGACATCCTGGGGCCCGGCGATCTCCTCGCGCGCGAGGAGATCAGGCGCAAGTGAGGGACGCTGAACACGCCCAGTGGTAATTCACCGCTGGGCATTTTTCTACTATGTGGATTCAGATTGTAACACTTCAGACTCTCAGTCACTTCCTCCTGAGGTTTCATCCACGACCGACAAATGGAACTGATGGTAGAACCGGTGAATCACCGGCGCCCAGAAAGTCCCGATGATCGTAAAAAAGGCCACGCCGGAGTAGGCGCTATAGAAAATTTCCCATTGTTTGGCACCGGCAGTCTTGAGGACGACCACCGGCCCTTCTGAGAACAGAATCATGGCCGCGGCGTGAAAACCGTCTAACCACGACAAATCGGCAAAATGTTCGTAGCCCCAAGCGCCGAGGATGAGCGAGCCCACGACAATCAGGAGTGAAATTCCAATGAATTTTAGGAAACGTTGGAGAAACTTGGCTTGACTGGCGAGGTGTTCATGACGACCTTCAAACATGCCTCAAGTATAGCAAGAGCCGGCCCACCTGTCGCGCACTAATCCCGAAACAGAATATCTTCGCGGGAATAAATCTTCGACGCAATCAAGATTCCGAGCACCGCCGCGACCAAGAGCGAACCAACCGTGGCGAGGATGTGCCCGGTCTGATAGGTCCCGACTAACACTTCTTTCATCACGAGAACTGCATTCATCCCCGGAATCAGGAAATACCCAATCGTCGGTTTAAATCCTGGAATTGTATTGGCGATGCTGATGGGAATGACGGCGAGCAGGTAGAACGGCGTGATGTAATTCTGGGCTTCTTTATAGCTCTTGGCGAAGATCGCGACCGACAAGAGTAACCCGGCAAACATGACCGCCAGTATCACGCCAATACCGAGCATCGTCAACGCGGCTGGAATGGTCAGATGCAACACCAATGTGGCGCCATTGCCACCCAGGTCCGGCGGTCGAATGAGTTTGAAGGCCGTGTAGAGCGAGGTCATAGATAGGATGATCGTCACCACCGCGGTAGAGGCCACAGCCAGGAATTTACCAGCCACGATGTGTAAACGCGACACCGGCGTGACTAATAACGCCTCAAGGGTTTTTCGTTCTTTCTCGCCGGCCGAAACATCGATCGCGATGTACATCCCGCCGATGATCGCAAACAACACCAGGAACATTGGCAAGAGCAAACCCAGGAAATATCCGCCGAGTTCTTCGGAACTGGCTAATTCTTGGGGCTGTGGAATGACGCTCGTCAAGGCGGTCAGCGGCACTTTCGCAGCGGTCAGAATCCGGCTGGCTTGTTGCTGGTTGAACACTTGCAGCTCCGTTTGGATTTTTACGGCGGCATTTGACGAATCGAAGTTCGAACTTTTTTGCTTGACGATGACAGTGGCGGGTTGCTGCTGGTGCAGCCGAGTTTCAAAATCAGCTGGCACTACAAGCACAACATTGACGGTATTGTTATCAAGGGCGGTCTGCAGATTGGTCGGCACCGGTACGAGCGTGACTTTGTCTTGGGATTTCAGAAAGTTGACCAGTGTCGGCGCTTGCTCAGCGTTGACCACCGCAACTTTTGCGATTTTCTTGGCCGCAGACTTGACTTGTTGTTCCTGAAGCTTAAAGGTGCCGACCAGGATTGCCGGCATTAACACCACCGGCATTAACAAAGCGGTGATCAACGTCCGCCGATCGCGGATGTTATCGGTAATTTCCTTAAACCAGATCGTGATGACGGGCGACATCATGAGTTTTTGATCGCTTTTAAAAGCGCCTCAGTTTCCATTTCTGGTGTTCCACTCGCGTCAATAACCAGTAGACCTTTTTCAAGCATCTGATCTTCCCACCAGTCTTTCCAACCAAGGACAGTATCACGACTGGCTTCTGTATTACCGATGTCATCGGTACCTTCGCGATGTGAAAGGCGTTGGCGGATCACCTCCGGGGCGGTTTTTAGGAGAAGTGCCTTCGTAAATAGCGGGAGAATTTCATCCATATTCGATGCGACGCCGCAATACCACGCCAGGTCACCTTTTTGCTGGTTAATCAGCTGTTGCAGTTTTTTCACATCGCAGAGCCAATCCGCACGTTTAATTTTTTCAGGATCTGCATTATCGTAATCGGAAAAAATTTCACGGGTCCCCTTTTTATACATGGCAAACATTCCTTCGATATCTTCGATGTCATACGCCTCATAACCTCGATTCAGGAGCTGCTTGGCAATCGACGATTTGCCTGATCCGGCTATGCCAGTCACAAAAATACTCTGCTTCATCGTCGTCGCCATCGAGAGAGTAAGGACGTGTTTTTCCGAGCGTTTTTTTTCAGGCTTTGTTCTTCACCTGCTCGCAACGTTGCCGCGGCCTCCTCTTGACCAATCATCGCTAAGAACGCCGCCTCCAGCGTGGGGGTTTTTGTTTTTGCTTTCATCTCGGTCACCGTTCCGACCGCTTGCAATCGACCGCGGTGCAAAATCGCCACTCGATCGCAGAGTTGCTCAGCGTTATGCATGTCGTGAGTTGAGAGCACGACCAGTTTCCCCTCCTCCCGAAAACGTTTCATCATCGCTACCACGGTTTGCGCTGCGATCACGTCGAGGCCTGAGGTCGGTTCATCAAAAATCACCACCATCGGATCGTGCACGACTGAGCGCGCAATCGCGGCTTTCTGTTTCATGCCGGTTGAATACTTCCCGGCCCGTTGGTCAGCGAAGCGATGCATATCGAGCAGGTCAACTAAGTCATCGATGCGTTGTTCAAGTTTCGGCCCTGATAGACCGTACAACCGTCCGGCGTACCGAATATTCTCTCGGCCGGTCATGCGGTCGTAGAGTCCAAAGTCGGCGGTTAAAACACCGATTGAGGCACGGACCCGTTGGGCATCATGCACAATATCATGCCCATTGACCGTCGCCGTGCCGTGGGTTGGTGCCAAGGTGGTATCGATCACCCGAATGGTCGTAGTTTTTCCGGCGCCGTTCGGTCCGA
>CAYLHT010000012.1:0-30524 GCA_964383765.1 uncultured Gammaproteobacteria bacterium
TTTCTCATATGGTGCAATAGGAAATCACGAAAGCTAGGTGGCGACCCGTTCGTTCCGCCGTTGGTCACGCCAACATGAAACCAATTATGCGCCGTGAAGATGCTCCCTTCGGTGGAGAAATTTCCGGTCACTATTTCTTCCGCGATTTCTACTACGCCGACTCCGGGTTAGCAGCCATGGTGGCTGGTTTGGATTATTTGAGTGGGCAAGCCGAACCGTTATCGAGATTGGTCGATCAGATCGATGTGTATGCTCATGCGGCGGAAATAAATTCCACCGTCCAGGACATTCCGAACGTGCTGACGAATCTCAAACGGCACTATGCAGACGGTCACTTGGATGAAGTGGACGGAATCACGATTGAATATGCAGATTGGTGGTTCAACGCCCGGGCGTCAAATACCGAACCATTGCTGCGCCTGACCGTTGAAGCGAAAACCCGACCGATGATGGAACAGAAACGGGATGAAGTGCTTAACATCATTCGTCGTGGCTAGCCAGCCGGGTCAAAACGTGCTATACTGCATGAGTAAATAAAAACATGAGGGTATTCAAAAACTTTGGAATATTCGTCGCGCTGATCATCGGTGCGTGGTTTGTTCTGGGCAGCCACCCCGTTCTCGCTACGACGAACAAAACTCTCGGTTCGTATGACACAGCCGGGAACGCAAGTGACGTGACCGTGGTCGATAATTACGCGTATGTGGCTGACGGCAGCGACGGAGTGGTTGTGCTTGACGTGAGTAACCCGGCTAGCCCAACCTTGGTGGGACAGTACGATACACCGGGAACAGCGGTGCAGTTAGAAGCCAGCGGGACGGCGCTCTTTGTGGCGGACACGACCTCATTACAAATTTTAAATATCAGCACGCCCACGACGCCGACCCTACTTGGCAGCTACACGCAAAGCGGATTGACCGTCAATGATGTCACGACGGACGGTACCTATGCGTATATTGTTGGACAGTTGTCCGGGGTGAACAAACTCGAGTTGATCAGGGTGACGAATGTAAGTTCGCCAACACTGTCGAACAGTATCAGTCTAAATGCCAGTACGACCGTGGCACTGTCGGGGACAACCGCCTACGTTGCCGGTGGGAACTATCTCGAGATTGTGAATACCTCGCCGACCTTAAGTTTGGCAGGAGAATACATTGGAGGAAGTGGTAACACCTTTACCGGAATTCAAATCCAAGGCTCGTACGCTTATCTGAATGATTCCACCGCTGGTTTGCAGGCGATCTTGGTGGCGAATCCAGCCAGCCCAACCCTCAGCTCCGGCAGCACCAGCGCCGGGAGTGGTTTGGGTGGGGGAGTCGCCAGTTCGAATGGTTATATATTCTTGAACAATGCATCCGGCGGGCTAGCCATCTATGACATTATTGCTTCGCCAAGCACGCCGGTGTACGTTGATACGTACACCTCAAGCGCCATCGGCAACAACGTGGCGATTGCTGATACCACCGCGGTGGTGGCGAGTGGGGCCGCCGGAGTGGAGTTATTGGACGTCAGCAAACCTGACAATGTTCCGCCCGTCATTACCCTGACTGGTCCGGGCGGCAGCGGTGGCGTCCCGCCCGTGATTACCATTGGCGGAAAGTACACTGACCCCGGTGCTTCAGCCTTCGACAATATCGACGGGAGTTTGCATGTCACGACGATCAATGGCTTGGACCTGACAACCGTTGGTAAATATACCATCACCTATACCGTGACTGATCGGGCCGGCAATACCACCACTGTCACTCGGACAGTCATCATCGCTCCAGCCATCATTACCATCACCGGTAAAAGCGGGTTGTTCACCCAAACCGTCAATGGCCGGAAAATTGCGATGCGACCATTCAGCGGGTACGGGGGGACGATCGTGGCTCGAAAACTAGTCGTGCATAAACTGACCGATCCATACTTCATTTTCTTGACTGCCAGCGCGACCAGCGCGCCAAAAATTGTGGTTTACAATTACAAAGGTGTCGTCACCTCGCGCGTGGATTTATCGAAATTCACGACCAAAGGATTAGGCATTGGTCTGGTCAGCGACCCCAGTACGCTCGCCGTCATGGTCGCCATCAACCCCGTGGCGGCGGGAACAACCGCGCGGACCTATCTGATCAGTAAAAACGGTTTTCGCTCGTCGGGAAATGTGACCGTCGCCTCGAAGGCCAGTGCCATGATTGTGAAATTGCTCAAACTCTACCCCGACGAGTACGGAGTAGCGACCATGGTCAAGAACAAAACTTCGACCATTCGGATTTGGCGATATAGTTCAAGCAAGAAAGTCTTCGTCCGAGATACGAATTACGATCTTACGAAATTGGTTCTGACCGGAACGTCGATTAAAACGAACTGACGACCTCGGCTGAGTTTGGCGAAGCCGGAAACATCTGATCAAGGGTTACGCAGGTGTACCCGGCCGTCTTCAGGCGCTGGATCAACAGATCAACCGCCGCCACCGTTTGGTGACGAGGCCCGCCTTGGGCATTGTAGCCATCGTGGAAAATTAAAATGACTCCCGGCGTAACCTTACGCCAGGCCATCTTGGCCATCAATTCCGCGCTGGGCTGAAACGGTTCTATTTCTGATCCAAATAAACCAGACATTGTCCGTAAGCCGTGTTTTCGAACTATCTCGAGCAGACCTGGATCACGGTACAGCCACGGCGGTCGAAAGAACTTTGGTGTTATTCCTAAAATAGTCTGTAGAGTCTGTTGAGTTTGCTCGAGTTCTCGTCGAAAACTCCGACGTGACCAGTAGCGTGAGAAAGCGTGCGAATACAAATGGTTGCCGACCGTGTGGCCAGCCGTAATGATAGCTTGTCCAAGGTCAGGGTGTCGTTCCAGGTTTTTTCCGACCAGGAAAAAGCTCGCGTGGACGTGGTGTTTTTGTAATACGGCGAGCAGTTCAGTCGTATATTTTTCATTCGGTCCATCATCGAAGGTAAGCGCCACAATCCTTTTCTCAGTTTTTATTCGAAATGCAAAATCTCCAAAAACCTGCGAGGTTGGGGAGAGAAACACATAGTACATCAACCACAAAACCGCCAAGCTGATGATGATCGTCAGCCAAACTACCATTAGTCGCGCCAGTATAGGTGCCGCGGGAAGTGAACCCGGTCGGTCAACAATTCAAGTCTTGATCCGGCTCGGAGAATGAGTCGGGAAGCGCGAGCATGGCGGATGGGAGTGGTGTATGCAACCAGAACAATCACCAGAATGGCGGCTGTGTTAATCGCTAGTCGCCAGAACGTCGGGAATTTTTCCCGGCGAATCGGTGCATACCCGCCGGTCAGGCTTTTCCCAAACCGACGAGCCAAGGCGTAGTCGATGACGTATGACCACAGTCCAGCCACAAAAATACTATAAAACATGCCGGGAGCGAAGCGGCGGCCTGAGGTGGAAACTTTGAGCTGACGGTCAAACAGCACCCGACCCCGGTTTTTCAAACGGACCAGAAAATCAAATTCATCGCCGCCCTGAGTCATGGCCACGTTGTATCCAGGCCAAGCCGTTCGCCGAAAAGCGGTATTGCTCGCGGGCAAATACTTCAACTCCCCGGTTCGGCGATAGATTGATTCGGTCGTGCCGAAGAGCATGCGGGTGTACCAACGCACCCAGGCTGGCACATTGGTGAACTCATACGAACCACATACCGCGATGACGTCCGCCTGAAACTGGAAATGTTTCCAGATCCGGCTCAACCAATCACTCGGGAACACGGTATCAGCGTCGGTCGAAACGATGACTTCGCCGGTGGCGCGCTCGGTTCCGGATTGGCGCGCAAAACATACGCCGCGGCGCGGTTCCGATACTACTCTAGCTCCCAGCCGGGTGGCAACGGCAGCAGTCCGGTCGGTACTATTGTTATCGACCACGATCACCTCGACCTGACCACGAAAATCTTGCCGACGTAAAGAACGTAGGCACGCGCCGAGCCAACGTTCCTCATTATAGGCCGGAATGACGACGGATATTTTCATACAGGCGTAAACAAACGCCACTGAACGTACCACGCCGAGCGATTTCTGTCAATGAGAAGACGTCCACCTTCGTTGAGTGTCTAACTCATTAACACTCGATTCGCGCTGTCGGGTTTACCGCAACCCCATTTTGCGCTGAACCTCGAGTAACGTTTGTTCGGCGACTGCATTGGCTTTGGCGTTGCCTTCAGCAATCACTGCATCAACAAACTTCGCATCTTTGATGAGCTTAGCGCGGCGCTCGCGAAATGGAGCGAAGTGATCGGCGATGACCGTGGCCAAGGCTGGTTTAAATTCAGAAAATTTGAGCGTGCCGTTCTGGGCTTCGGTTTCCCAGGTTGAAACTGTGTCCTCGCTCCCAAGCGCAAGCAAGATCGTGAACAAGTTCCGTAATCCATGAAACTGTTTTTTCAGATTGGCATCACCCTTCCATTCGCGGTCAACGGCTTTATCGCCGGCCCGCGCGGCTTTGAAGGCTTCCCGAATCACTCGCGGTTCAGAGCTCGTCACGGCTTTCTTGAGTTTCTTCTCAATCTCACCGGGGCTGTCATTCAGTCCAATCCCGCCACCTAAGGATTTGCTCATTTTTTTGTCGGGATCAACGAGATCCATGATTCGCTTTCCGGTCGTGTGCAACGATTTTGGTTCTGGGAACGTTTGACCGAAGAAGCGATTGAATTTCTTAGCCAGGTCGCGTGATAATTCGACGTGCTGATCTTGGTCGTCGCCGACCGGAACTGCTTCGGGTTTGTAGGCCAAGATGTCAGCGGCTTGCAAGATCGGATAATTCAAAATTCCCGCGTTTTGATAGTCCTTGTGCTGCTCAGACTTCTCTTTGAATTGCACCATCCGCTGCAATTCGCCGATGGGTGTGATGGTGTTGAGGAGCCACATTAACTGACTGTGCGCGGGCACGTGTGACTGAACGAAAATCGTGGCCTTCTTTGGATCAAGTCCGGCTGCTAAATAATCAATCACGGTGTCACGCGTCAGTTGCGGCAGCGTTTTCGGATCATAGGGCGTGGTGATCGCATGCAAGTCCGCGACCATATAAAAGACGTCGTGATCGTTTTGTAACTCGATCCACTGTTGGATGGCGCCCAGGTAATTACCGAGATGGAGTTCACCCGAGGGTCGGATGCCGGACAGAATGCGGGGCATAAGTAGAGTTTAGCAAAAGTTGCCGGTTTTCGTTAGAGAGCAGTGACTACGTTTCAATAATCACCGGAATGATCATGGGTTGCCGATGGGTTCGTTGGAACAAGAATTTCTCGAGATGATGGCGGATTTTTTCACGCAAATCTTTATCATCCGGCCGCACCCGCGGTTCCTTGTCAGCCAAAGCTTTTTTGGTTTCGCGAACCATGT
Source organism: uncultured Gammaproteobacteria bacterium (assembly GCA_964383765.1). Classification (GTDB taxonomy): domain Bacteria; phylum Patescibacteriota; class Patescibacteriia; order SBBC01; family CAIJZX01; genus CAYLHT01. Next base: position 5,345 of record CAYLHT010000012.1, read on the forward strand.
CGCTGATCAAGCGACCCTGTTCTTTCATGTGCGTTAAGCCGCGCGAGATAATATCGACTTTGCCAACTTTGCCAGTCCGACGGTTGACCTGAGCCACGACGATCACCATCCCGTCGCCAGCTAGTTGTTTGCGATCACGCAGGACGATGGCATTAACATCACCAATCCCGGCGCCGTCGACGAATACATAGTCAATCGGAATACGTTGGTTCGTGACGTAGCCTTGGCCTTTATCGAACTCGACGATTTGTCCGTTGTCGGCGATCAAGATGTTTGATTCAGACACGCCGGCGGCTAAAGCAATTTTTTTATTCTGGAGCAAGAAGGAATACGAGCCCTCGATCGGCATGAAATACTTTGGACGCACGAGCTGAATGAAATCACGAATATCTTCAGCTTTGGCGTGACCGCCGGCGTGGATGTCCAAGACCTTCGAGTCAATAATATCTGCACCTTCACGCAGTAGCCCTTCTTTTAATCGTGTCACCGCACGTTCATTGCCCGGAATGACCGACGATGAGAACACGACTAGGTCGTCTTTTTCGACGCGAATGTTTTTGTCCTCGCGGTTCGCAATGCGCATAAGAGCAGCATTGTCTTCGCCTTGTGTGCCCGTGCACAGAATCATATACCGGTTATTCGGAAGGTTTTTGGCTTGTTCCCACGTCACAAGTGTGTCTGGTTTGATTCGAACATAGCCAAGCTTCACAGCGATTTCGACGTTCGCGCGCATGGAGTAGCCGACAACGTGGACTTTCCGGTGATACTGCTCAGCCAGCGAAAGTATTTGTTGGATCCGAGACAGCAATGTCGACATCGTTGCAATAATCAACCGGCCCTTGGTTTGGGTGAACATCTGTTGAATATTCTTCTGAACCTCTTCTTCGCTCAGCTGGTGACCAGGGACGATAGCATTGGTTGAGTCACACATCAAACACGCGATATTCCGATTCCCCAACGTCCGGACGAACTCAATGTCGGTGCGGTTATAGACGTGGGCTTGTTGGTCCATCTTAAAGTCTCCGGTGTGGACGATGGTGCCGCCCGGGGTTTCGATCACAATGCCCAATGCGGCCGGAATGCTGTGTGACAATCCGAAGAATTGCAGACGGAATTGACCAAGCCGGACGCGGTCAAGATTCTTGACCGGATTGAAACGAAATTTGTGGCGCGGAGCGACGTCTTCAGCCTTCTTTTCAATTAGGGCGCAGGTCAAATTTGACGAATAAATCGGCGGATTGCCGAGGCGAGGAATCCAATGTGCCACGCCACCAATATGGTCAAGGTGGCCATGCGTAATGACCACACCGCGAATCCATTTTTCCTTACCTTTGAGGTACGACAAGTCGGGAATGATATAATCCACACCCGGCATGTCATCTTCCGGGAACATTAAGCCACAGTCGACAACGAGAATATCCTGGCCGAACTGTATGACATAACAGTTTCGGCCGCCGGTTTCTTCGTTGCCGCCGATTGGAATTATGCGGAGTAGGTTTCCGTGCGTACTGGGGGCACGCTCACCTTCTTTCGGTTTTGGTTTGGGACGACGGGTAAACCGCGGTCCTTCAGGTCGGCGCAAGCGCGCCTTGGGTCTCTTGGGAGACATACTACTAACGTTTTCTACCGCAACACAGGAACGGAATTTGTCTTCTAAAACTGTGTTCTGATCCGCCGAAGCAAATCGGGGATAGTCATGAGGCGTGATTCAGGATCACGCACAATGATCAACGTTTGAGGCTGTTCACTGGGCGCGATGGAAACGACGAAAGGGAATACTACACTAGTTTGGAAGATTTGTCAAGATATTGGTGGGCATGGTGGGAGTTGAACCCACACGACCTTGCGGTCATACGGCCCTGAACCGTACGCGTATGCCAGTTCCGCCACATGCCCAAAACGAACGCTACAAACTAGCCCTTTTTAGAACTAAATGTCAACCGGGTTTTGAGATACCAATTGGCAACGTCATCAAAACGATTGGCCGGACCGACTAAACCCTGAGTGTTCAACCCGCGCAAGTTTTTGGGATGGACGTAGGAGTAGACGGACTGGAAGAGAATAATGGCGGGCGCTTGATCAGCCACTATATTCTGGAAATCTTGGTAATCTTTAATTTTAGCGGCCAGGTCTGTTGTGGCCCGGGCGTCCTCAAGGTCCTTATCGAGGTTCTTATCGTAGAATATTGCCAAACCAAATCCTGGGTCACGCTGCTGTTCTGAATCCCAGTAGAGATAGGGGTCACCGTCATCTCCGTAGCGCTGACCAAAGAGTAATGCTTCGTATGATCGCGGCTGAACAACATCACGTTCGAAGCGTGATGCCTCAACGATCTTCACCTGGACTTGCGCGCCAATTTCGCCCCAGGTTTTCGCCAAGGCGTTGGCGACCGCGCTCAGTTGGGGATCGTCAATCGTGGTCAAGACAAAGGTTAACTGTTGCGTACCTTTCTGACGGATGTTTTTCGCGTTGAGTTTCCAGCCAGCCTGGTCGAGCAGCGCTTTGGCCTGATCGGCTTGCCCGCTGAACTGTTTCAATTTCGAATTGTACCCGAGCGAGCCGGGCACAATCGGCGAAGCCGCTGCTCGTGCCTGACCCTTAAGCGGACCGCTCACGAGGTTTGATCGGTTAACTGCCATGGATAAGGCGTAGCGCACGTCGCGAGATTTTAATGCCGGGTTTGTCCGTTGGTTGAAAAAGACGCCGTTGAGTTGGGCGATGGGTAGATTGGTGGTCGAACCGTGTTTCCGAGCGATGGATAGGTCTGGCAACCGGAGATCACCGAGACTGTCGACTGAACTGCTAGCCAAGGCTTGAATCGCGCTATCTCGGTCACCATAAAACTTGACGACCATCCGATCCAGGTACGGAGCAGTTCCGGCGTAGGTTTTACTGCGCACAAACATCATGCTTTTGATGCTGCCGTTGCGGTCTTTGGTAAGACTTGAAAAACGGTACGGTCCGTTGCTGATGGGTTTCAGGTTGAGTTCAGCCAGCGGTAAGGTAGTGCCGGTCTGGTCGCCCCAGGCGTGTTGCGGCACCAGGCCGAGTGTCAGCAACGATGTGAAGTTTGGATTCCGATTGGTCAAATGGAAAATTGCCGTCCGATCGTCTTTGCGTTCGACGGTTACCCCTCGCAAACTTGAGGCCCAGGGGCTTTTGAACTGAGCATCAGCCATCGTTTGGAACGTATAGATGACGTCGTCTGTATTGAGTGGTTGATTGTCAGACCACAGTAAGTTTTTTCGCAGCACGACGGTAATCGTTTTTCCATCTTCGCTGGTCGTGACCGAGGCGGCGAGATCGGGAACGATCGTGAAGTTCCGGTTGACACGCATCAACCCGCGGAAGGTCAGGCTCACCAGTTCAGCATCAACGGTCGTCGGACGAGCCAGGATCGGGTTTATTGTTTGAGGCGCCCCGACTAAACCTTCGGTTAAGGTGCCTCCCGCTTTTGCTACGGTGGTCAATCGATCCGTAAAAAGCGCCACGAGGAATACAATCAGACTGACTGCGGCGATGCTCAACCAGAACCGCAACCAGTTTTTTTCGGCGGGACGTAAAACAGCCGGCAGGCCTCGGAGCTGGCGCCAGCTCGGAATTCGCTTGGTCGATAAACTCATGACCAGGTCTTGGTCACGTTGGTAGACCTCAAACGAGGCGTCCGGGCTGAGGGACTGAGGCCGGCGCAGACGATCGAGCCATCGGCGCCCGCGGCCCTTAGGCTGCGGACCGGTTGGCGTAGACATTCAGAAGAGCTACTCCGAAGAACAAAGCCACCATCACAATCGTGATGATGAACAGAATTCGTTCGGCGCCGCGCTTGGTGCGGAAGACGTTGCCTTCGCCGCCGAAGACGCCGGATAGACCGGTGCCTTTGCCTTGGATCAAAATCAGCCCAATCACGATGACGGACAGCGCGATTTGGGCGTAGGGGATACTGTGTTTCAACCAGGCGGGCATGGCCAACGGGAAAAAGAAAATTTGCCGGATTACTCTACCATGGGAGAAATGATGCGTCAATCAGTAGCTGCACCAATGACGCGAAAGGCTGCTTTTTCCGCAAGAGTGCAGATGGGTTGTGGCCTACGGCCGATACTTTTTCTGCTTGATCAGAAAAAGTATCCAAAAAGAATCAAGTCTAAAAGCGACGCTTATTTTTGTTGTTTGTTTTTTTGTTCGGAACTACGCTGAAGATTTCTTGACGATAATTCGTTGTAACCGCTTAACCGACGCGCCCTGAACGGCCATGCGTGGACGGCGCTTACGTTCGCGGCGTTCGGCTTTCGTACTGATACGGAGTTTTTTCATACTACAGATAATTCAGTAACAGTTCTGATTTTTTCTTGCCAATAGTTTTTTCAAGATCTTGAGCCGAGGCGGCGCGGATGTTATTGAGCGTGCCGAACTCTCGAAGGAGTTGTTGTTTCGCGTCGGCGCCTAGACCAGGTATTTCATCCAACACCGACCGGGTAGTTTCACGGCGATGGACTTTGCGATAGTAGCCAATCGCAAAGCGGTGTGCTTCATCGCGGATGCGTTGAATCAAGAACAATTCCTGCGATCCTTCGGGCAAACGAATCGGTGATGATCGGCCGGGAATAAAAATTTCTTCACGTTCTTTGGCCAGCGCGACGACTGGCACATGCTCAGTTAGTCCGGGGACATGTTTAATAACGACTGAAAGTTGAGGTTTACCGCCATCGAGGATCAGTAGATCAGGCATCGGCCACCCGTCTTTTTCTGCTCCTCCCCATACCCCTCCTCCGAGAGGAGGGGAGTCGGAGTGGCCGTGATGAGCAAAGCGGCGGCGAATCACCTCGGCTAAACGACGCATATCGTCGGGTATTTCTTTGTCTCGAATTGCAAATTTCCGATAGTCGGATTTTTTTGGTAATCCTTGTTCAAACACCACCATGGACCCAACCGGATGCTTGCCTTGGAAATTTGAAATGTCGTACATCTCAATCCGTTTCGGCGGTTCGTCGAGATTCAGCGCGTGTGCCAACTCTTGCAATCCTAGTCGCGCCTTGGCTTCAGCCGAGAGCCAATTATTCTGTTCACGCTGTAAATAATCTTCGGCATTCTCGGTCGCCATACTCAAGAGCTTGCGTTTCATGCCCCGCGTGGCGTGTCGAAACTCGAGCTGTAATGCATTACCCAACTCGAGTGGTAAGTCGACTGGAACAATCACCAGCTTCGGATGGGTGGTCGACTGACTATAAAATTGTTCCGTGAAAGCTCGAATGACGTCGCGATCTGATTGGTCTTTGGTGTTCTGCAACATGAATTGGTCGCGTTGCACTAACTTTCCCTGCCGCACCTGGAAAAGATTGACCGCCGCTAAGCCATCAAGCCGAGCTAAGCCAATTACGTCAAATGAGTCACGTTTCGGGGTGACAACGGTCTGCTGTTCAATCACATGTTCTAAAGCCTGGAGTCTGTCTCGGAGCAACGCCGCGTATTCAAAGTCACGTTGCTGTGACGCGGTTTTCATGTCGATGCGCAACTGCTTTAACACCTGCCCAGTTTTACCTTCCAGAAAATAAATCAAGCGCTCAATGACTTGATGATAACGTTCAACACTACCGGGTCCAGTGTCATGGCCAAGGCAGCGACCTAAGTGCGAGTCAAAACACGGAATTTCAGGCTTGTTGTTACAACTTTTGTAAGGAAACAAACGTTTGAGCAATCGCATGGTTCGTCGAACGGCCAAACCAGATGTGTACGGCCCGAAATAGCGGCTGCCATCAATGGTCACTCGCCGCACGGTACTGACTTGCGGAAACTTTTCGCGTAACGCGATTTTAATGTACTGGAAATATTTATCATCTTTGAGAATGATGTTGTACTTCGGTCGGTATTTTTTGATCAATGTGGATTCGAGCAGTAGGGCCTCGGTTTCTGAACGCACGATAATATGCTCGATCCGCTTGATCTCGGTCAGCATGATGGTCTTTGCCGGCGTCAGGTCAGTTGACTTACGGAAATACGAGGAGACCCGTGAACGTAGGTTATTGGCTTTGCCAACGTAAATCACCGTGTCATCTGTGGCATGGAAAACATAAACCCCGTGTTTTTGGGGGAGACCGAGAGCGATCTTCAAAAAACCGGCCATATTTCGAAGTATAGCACGAGGAAAACACGATTTTTTGGCTAACCCTATAACAATTCCACCTGGCAGATCTTGACATTTCTCTCGTTCTAGAGTATTATTTCCGGTCAGTTTGGGCAGCATCGTCACGTAACACAGGAAGCACTCACCCCCAGGAGGAGGTGCATTGTGAAGAAGCCGACCGAAGTGCTGTTCCGGTTGCATTCGATTCGGACCCCGGATGCCCTTGGCGTCGAGGTCACCACCCGTGATGACGAGGCGCTCAAGCAGCGGCACTCCCAGCTCGGAATCCTGCCTGGCCAGAAGGTCTTCGAGACGGTCACGTCCAGGGACAAGCCCTGGCGGCTCGACCAGGTGTCGAACGATCTCAAGGAGGGCGGGTACACGTTGCTGCGGATGAACATCGAGCTTCGTCCAGGCAGCGAGCCGGGCTCGATCAAGCCGGTGCTGTCGCTGTTCTTCGGAGAGAACGAGGAGACGACCTGCACCGCGGAGCAGGTCAAGTGGGTCCAGGCCTTCCTCAAGCGGACGGTCTACAAGCTGGCTCAGGCCTACTGCAACCCGCGTCAGGACGGCAGCAGCCAAGTCGCAATCGACTGTGCCGTTTCCACCCCGCGGGTGCCGGGTCTCAAGCACCTCCCGGTGCGCCGGCTGATCGGACTCTCCCCGAAGAAGCCGACGACAACTGCCAGTTCCTTCGCCTCCAATTCAGCCGGAACCGACGCGGTCGCGGCCGGCCAGTAACGAGGCCAAGTAGTTCCCCCAACCCCTGCGGACCATCGCAGGGCCAGCGAGGATGTCCCCCAACATCCTCGCTCTTTTTTTCATTTGGCCCCTAGCGCTTGACTGGTCTTGACACCGGGTGTACACTGTTCGCGCCTTTTCGTTTTCTTTTTCCACAATGCCGAACGGTAAACTTTCTAAAAAACCTGGCCGAGTAGCTGATCCCGATTTTATCCGCGTCCGCGGCGCCCGCGTTCACAACCTCAAAAACATCGACGTCGACATCCCGCGCGACGCGTTAGTCGTATTAACTGGGCTATCGGGGTCGGGGAAATCATCGCTAGCCTTTGATACGATTTACGCCGAAGGCCAACGTCGGTACGTCGAATCGTTGTCGGCCTATGCTCGGCAATTCTTGGGTTTAATGGACAAGCCCGATGTCGACCAAATCGACGGCCTCTCGCCGGCGATCTCGATCGATCAAAAGACCACCTCGCACAATCCGCGCTCAACCGTTGGAACGGTGACCGAAATTTACGATTACTTGCGGTTGCTGTTCGCTCGAGTGGGTCTGCCCCACTGCCCAATTTGCGGTCGGCCGGTGACGAAACAGACGATTGGCCAAATTCTTGATCAAATCCTGGCCTGGCCACGCAACACCAAAATCATGATACTAGCGCCGGTCATTCGCGACCAGAAAGGTGAACATAAACATGTCATGGCTGATGTTCGTAAAGCTGGTTTTGTGCGTTTGCGCATCGACAACCGGGTCTATCCATTGGAAGAAGCTGAAGACTTGAAACTCGACAAACAGAAAAAGCACCGGATTGAAGTGGTGGTGGATCGTTTGACGCTCGGCGTTGATGATCAGGAGAAGAATGAAGACAATAAAACCCGTTTGTTCGATTCAATTGAGACGGCGCTCGATCTGGGTGATGGGTTGGTGATTGTGCAGCGCGATGACACGAATGAGGACGTCCTCTTCAGCGAACACTTTGCCTGCGCCTACGATAATTTGTCACTCCCGCCGATTGAACCCCGCACGTTTTCTTTCAACAATCCCCACGGCGCTTGTCCGGATTGTACGGGCTTAGGCACCAAACTCGAAGTTGATCCGGATTTAGTGATTCCCAATAAGCGCTTAAGCTTGGCCGAAGGCGCGATTCGACCGTGGTCACGTACCAGCGCCAATCAAACTTGGTATTTCCGGGTGCTCGAGGCAGTCGCTAAGGAACACGGTTTTTCAACGCGCGTGCCAGTTGAAAAATTGAAAGCCGATGACCTAAAGACCGTGCTCTACGGCAGCGGTGACCAAACCTACGACGTCAATAACTTCTCTGGAGAGGGTAAAGTTAAGGAATTTATGACCAACTACGAAGGCGTAATTCCAAACTTGCTGCGCCGCTACAAAGAAACGGACTCCGAATACATGCGGGCCGAAATTGAACGCTACATGCGAACGTTCCCGTGTCCAACCTGCAAGGGTAAGCGTCTCAAGCCGGAAGCTTTGGGCGTGACTATTAGCGACAAGAATATTGCTGACCTGACGAATTTGAACATCGCCAAGTCCAAGACTTTTTTCAACGCGCTGGCGGGCGAAGGTGCTAGCAAAGACGTCAAGAGTTTTAGCGAACGCGAACTCACCATCGCCCACCAAATCTTGAAAGAAATCCGGGCACGGCTGACATTCTTGAGTAATGTTGGTTTAGATTACCTGACGCTTGATCGGGCGGCTTCGACCTTGGCTGGCGGTGAAGCCCAGCGGATTCGCTTAGCCACCCAAATTGGTTCATCCCTGGTCGGCGTAATTTACATACTCGACGAACCGTCGATTGGTTTACATCAACGAGATAATGACAAACTGATTGAAACCTTGGTGCGACTCCGCGATCTGGGCAATACCGTGTTGGTCGTTGAACACGACGAAGCCACCATGCGGGCGGCCGACTACTTGATTGATATTGGACCGGGCGCCGGCGATCACGGGGGTAAAGTCGTGTCAGAAGGCACACCGGATGAGGTGATGGCTGATCCACAATCGCTCACCGGACAGTATCTCTCCGGTAAAAAAACCATTGACCCACCCACGACCACGCGAAAGGGCAACGGCAAATCTATACAGATTCTCGGTGCGCAGGAGTTCAACTTGAAAAATGTCGACGTCACGATTCCGCTCGGCAAATTCGTGTGTATCACTGGCGTGTCTGGGAGTGGAAAATCTACTCTGATGACTGATATTCTGGCTCGGGCCTTGAATCAATATTTCTACAACGCCAAAGATTTACCGGGGAAGCACAAATCCATCAAGGGCTTGGAGCACCTCGATAAAGTTGTTGACATTGACCAATCGCCAATCGGTCGCACCCCACGTTCGAATCCGGCGACCTACACCGGTGTATTTACTCAAATTCGTGATTTGTTCACGCAAGTTCCAGAAGCCAAAATGCGTGGTTATGGTCCGGGCCGATTCTCGTTCAACGTTAAAGGTGGACGCTGTGAAGCCTGCGAAGGGGACGGCGTGGTGCGAATTGAAATGCAATTCCTGCCGGATGTGTATGTCGAGTGTGAAGAATGTCATGGCCAGCGCTACAATCAGCAGGCTTTGGAAATTCACTACAAAGGCAAGAACATCGCCGAAGTGTTGAACATGACCGTCGAAGAAGCTTTGCAATTCTTCCAGCACATTCCGGCCACACACCAGAAATTGAAAACCCTGGCTGACGTTGGTCTTGGCTACATTCACCTCGGGCAATCCGCGACGACGCTATCCGGCGGTGAAGCTCAGCGGGTGAAACTTGCGACTGAGCTGTCACGTCGTGCCACCGGAAAAACGCTATACATCTTGGATGAGCCGACCACCGGCTTACATGCGGACGATGTCAAACGACTCCTGGGCGTGATCAACCAACTGGTCGATAAGGGAAATACGGTGCTCGTGATCGAACACAATCTCGATGTCATTAAATCGGCTGATTGGATTCTTGATTTGGGTCCGGAAGGTGGAGATGAAGGCGGACAATTGGTGGCGAGTGGCACGCCGCGCGAGGTGGCGAAAGTGAAGGAGAGTTATACCGGAAAGTATTTGGCCACTATTCTGGCCACCGCGCCGGTGACCGTAGCTTCTCGAAAGAAGTCTGGGGTGACTTCGAAAAATTCACGTCAGTTAACTCGAGTAGGTCGGTAACCCCTCCCCTGAGTATATGGGCGGTGTATAAAAAACGCCTCGCCGTGGGGGGGGCGAAGCGGTGGGGAGCAAAGGTGCGGACAGCTGGGAGACTAGGCGTCGGATCCGGTTGGCTTGCCGCGCTGAGTGCGCCGATTCTCTTCTTGAATCCGCGCGTAGATCTCCTCACGGTGGACCTTGACCTCGGGCGGGGCCTCGATCCCCAGTTTGCATTGCCCGTTGCGGACCTCCAAGATGGTGATCTTGACCGAATCACCAATCCGGATGTTTTCTCCCAACTTCCTTGTGAGCACAAGCATTGCTGGTGCCATCCTTTCGGTTTGTACCCCGGTCAGGGTATGATGAAGGAGCTAGGTGTGATTGCCCCTAGTCCGAGGTACTTCTTTTCAGCGCCCCGAAACTACCATGTGTGCCCAGCTATGTCAAATCTAACCCCCCAAGCCAAAGCGATCATTCGAACCCTGGCCTACTATGACGTTTTTGATTACCCGCTGACCGTTGAGGAACTTTGGCGTTGGTATTTTCCAGAGTCGGGCGCGACCGAGAATCTTACCGTCGAAAAAATTGAAGCCATGCTCGGGCAAGAACCAGTACAATCGCTGGTTGAACGTCAGGGCAAATTCGTGGTGCTAAAGGGTCGCCGACACCTGGTCCAGCTAAGAGCGGAACGAATAGTCGTGAATGAAAAGAAGTGGCGGAGGGCCGTGACAGCGATCAAATACCTCCAGGTTGTCCCGTTCATCAAAATGATTGCTGTGGTGAATACGCTCGCCATCAATAACGCCCGGCCTGAGAGCGACATTGATTTCTTGATCGTGTCCGAACCCGGGCATATCTGGTCAACGCGGATGGCGGTGACCGGAATTGTCTCGATGTTGGGTTATCGACGGCATGGCGAAAAAATCACCAATCGAATTTGTCTGAGTTTTTACTTAACCACTGATGCGCTTGATCTTGAACCACTCAAGCGGGAAGCCGATGACCCACACTTTGCATTTTGGGCCAGCCAAGCCGTGCCTTTACTTGATCACGGGACATACGAAAAGTACGTTCAGGCCAATGATTGGGTGACAAAACTCTTACCCAATGCCTGGCAATGGGATTGGCGTAAACGTTTAGTTCGAACAAACCCAACCTTGGATGCCACCAAGACGATGTACCAAGCCTTTTTTCAGTCACCAGTAGGTATGTCATTGGAAAGTTGGTCCCGTGATCATCAGCACAAGCGGTTTGAGGCGAACACGAACAGTAAATCTAGCGAATCGAACACTGATGTGATTATTTCTGAGGACGTGTTGAAATTCCATGAGGCAGACCGCCGACTTGAATACGGCCAGAAGTTCTATGATCGTTTGAAATCACTTGGGCTATGAGTAGTCGCCAACAGTTTTTGATTGGGCTTGGTCTGGTCGCGATCGTTAGTACTTTCGTGATGTTCTGGCATCTTGGTCGAGCGCCGCTGGAGAACTGGGATGAGGGCATTTACGCTGACATGGCCCAGACTATGCACCATGGTGGTTCGTGGTGGCTGCCGATGAAAGCGGACAAACTCTATTTCAATAAACCGCCGTTGTCGTTGTGGTTGATGAATGCATCGTTCTCGGTGTTTGGGGTGAACGAGTTTGCTGTCCGATTTTGGCCGGCCGTGGCGGGCGTGCTGACGACAATGCTGATCACAGTGTGGGTGTGGCAGGCGCTGTCCAGACATACTCTTTTGGCCAAAAGTGAAAAAGATAGCATATGGCTGGCGATACTGGCCGGCCTCTTGTTCATCAGCGGCCGTTTTGTGTTCTTTCACGCGTTCCATTCGGGAGACACCGATGGCTTGCTGCTGTTTTTCACGACCGCCAGCTTGTACGCCTATTGGCGAACCTGGACTGACCAGCGCTGGTGGTGGGTGGTCGGGTTGATGAGCGGCTTAGCGATCATGACCAAGTCGTTCATCGGGCTGTTGCCACAGGTGATTCAAGATATTGATTTGATTGTGAGCGGCCGCGTTCGGACGATCCAATGGCGTCGAGCGCTGATTGGGCTTGGAGCGCTGCTCATTGTGGTCGTACCGTGGCACTTGGCCGTTATCCTAAGTCACGGTGCGGAGTTTTGGCACCAGGTGATTGCGTTCAACGTGGTCGAACGTACATCGTCATTAATCGCGAGTGTTAACGAACCGTGGTATTGGTATGCCCAGGTGTTTCGTGATTTCTTTTTTCCCGCCAGTGTCTTGATCGGTTGGGGGATACTGGCGGCCGCCACTCGTCGATCAGAGTACAAAGATATCAGTCGGCTGTTGCTGATTTGGTTGGTGGTCCCGCTGGTGGCGTTCTCATTAGCGAAAACAAAATTTGATCATTACATACAACCGGTGTACCCGGCGGCGGCGATGGTGATTGCCTTGGGGTGGGTCAGCGGTTTGCACGAAAAACCGCGTCGCTGGCGGTGGGTGGCGTTTGAAGCGAGTGTGGTCTGGATGATCGCGTTGATGCCAAGTCACTTGGCGCACTCTGGAGCACTCTGGAAACTCACACCGTATGGCTGGTTACCGGCAAGCTGGTTCAGTCAAAGTTGGTCGAAGTGGTTAGTGGCGCTAATCACTGTGTCGATTGTGGTCGCAATCGCACGCGCAATTCGGAAAGATTCAGCTCCGAGAATTGTGGCTGGAGCAGCCGCGGTTTACATTGTGATCATGAGTTTTGGCTGGCAGTTTTCGTATCTCAAGCATCAACCAGCCAGCTCACCACTCAAAGAACTCGCCGCCATCACTGGCCAGCTTGGTATCGGTGATGTTCAGATGGTGAACCTGACGCATTTTTCTGAACCGGCCGGTTATTTCTACTTACACCGCGCTCACGTTCGAACGAGCGAGTCGACAACCGCGACCGACCTGTTCATCATCCGGCGGATTGATGTGGGACCGGTCGTGAGCGGCTATGATTCCGTCGTCGTCAAAGGGCGGTACGAATTAGCGCAGAAGTCTCAAGGGATGACTACAGTCCCATCACCCTAGCTCGACCGGTCCATTCCAAGCTGTCATTTCGAACCCCGGCCGCAGCGGCCGTGGGTGAGAAAACTACGTGGGGAATTAACCAATGCAGATTTCTCGTCCTGTCTGACGGGACTCGAAATGACAGTTTTTTTGAGGCCTTGACCAATTAGCAGTCACTATAGTAGACTGCTAACGCTTGAATTTTGGCTGTACAGAGCCGGAATTCAGACTATTCGTAACGATTCACTAAGTACAAACGCCATATGGTGAAGCTGAAACCGATGCGGGGCAAGGTGCTAATTAAGCCCCTCAAGGAGGAAAAGATGACCAAGTCCGGAATCGTCTTGCCGGACACGGTTGAGAAAGACGAACTCGAACAAGGCGAGGTGATTGCCGTGGGCGAGCCCAAAATCGAACATGCCCGCGAGATGCCGATGGAAGTTAAAATCGGTGATCGGGTGATTTTGAAAAAGTACGGACCGGACAAGGTCAAAATCGAAGGCGAAGAGTACCTGATCGCTGACGAGGACGATTTGGTCGGGAAGTTGGGTTAGCTGCTTAGCTCGTTAGCTCTTTAGTTGCGCAGTTAATTCGTAGATTGAACGTAATCATTATTTGTAGATTCGTTTATTTCGTAGAGTCGTAGACATTTATGCCCAAGCAAATTCTGTTTGATGAACAAGCCCGGATGAAGCTCAAGGCCGGCGTTGATAAATTAGCCAATGCCGTCAAAGTCACGCTCGGACCGAAAGGCCGGAACGTGGTGCTCGACAAAGGCTACGGTTCGCCGACCATCACCAATGACGGCGTGACGATTGCCAAAGAAGTTGACCTCGAAGACAAATTCGAGAATCTTGGCGCTGAGCTAGTCAAAGAAGTCGCGACCAAGACGAACGATGTGGCTGGTGATGGCACCACCACGGCGACGTTACTGGCCCAAGCTATTATTACTGAAGGTTTGAAAGTTGTGGCGGCCGGCGCGGAACCGATGGCGATTCGCCGCGGGATTGAAAAAGGGGTTGACCACGTGGTGGCTCACTTGAAAACCATGTCCAAGCCGGTCAAAGGCAACGATGAAATTGCCCAAGTCGCTTCGATTGCCGCTCAAGACGAGGAAATCGGACGCGCCATTGCTGAAGTCATGGACAAAGTCGGCAAAGACGGAGTGGTGACGGTGGAAGAATCGCAAACCTTCGGAATTGAAAAAGAAGTTGTTGAAGGTTTGCAATTCGACAAAGGCTACGTTTCAGCCTACATGGTGACGGACCCGAGTCGGATGGAATCGGTCTATTCCGAACCGCATATTCTGATCACCGACAAGAAAATTTCCGCTTTGTCTGATATTTTGCCGGTGCTGGAAAAAGTTGCGCAGAGCGGCAAGAAAGATTTGGTGATTATTGCTGACGACGTCGATGGTGAAGCCCTGGCCACGTTCGTGGTCAACAAAATCCGCGGCACGTTCAACGTGTTGGCGGTTAAAGCCCCGGGCTTTGGTGACCGCCGCAAAGAAATGTTGAAAGACATTGCGATCGTGACCGGTGGGCAAGTCGTGTCGGATGAGCTGGGTTTGAAACTCGATACGACCACGCTCGAGATGCTCGGCAAAGCCCGTAAAGTCATCGCCACTAAAGACAACACCACCATTGTAGACGGCGCCGGTGACAAGAAAGATATTGAGAAGCGGATTGCGGAAATCCGGACTGAACTCGACAACACCGATTCCGACTTCGATAAGGAAAAGCTACAAGAACGCTTGGCCAAACTGGCCGGCGGCGTAGCCATCTTGAAAGTTGGCGGCGCAACCGAGACAGAAATGAAAGAGAAGAAGCTCCGGATTGAAGATGCGATTCAAGCTACCAAGGCAGCGGTGGAAGAGGGCATTGTGGTTGGTGGCGGCGTGGCGCTGTTGCGTAGCATTGATAGCCTCGACAATCTGAAGCTTCAGAACGAAGATGAAATGGTGGCGGTCAAAATCCTGCGCAATGCCTTAGAAGCGCCGCTGCGACAAATTTCGCTCAACGCCGGTAAAGAACCATCGGTGATTGTGAACTACGTCAAGAAAGAAACCGGCAACTACGGCTATAACGCGGCTAAGGATTCGTTTGAAGACTTGGTGGCGGTTGGGATTGTTGACCCGACAAAGGTCACGCGCACAGCTCTGCAAAACGCCGCATCGATTACGGCCCTGATGTTGACGACTGAAGCGATCGTGACTGACAAACCCGAAGAGAAGAAAGAGTCAATGCCGAACCCTGGCATGGGTGGGATGGGCGGCATGGACATGGGGATGTAATGGCCTCAAGCCGGCCAGGCTTTTCTCTTTCTGCTTGATCAGAAAGAGAAACAGAAAGACTCAAGCGCCCGATCAAACTCGCTGCGCGCCAAACGCGGCGCTCGCTCAGACAGTGATCGGGCGCGGCAGAGACTAAACTTTGAATCAAAACCGCCTTGCACCGGCGGTTTTGAAGTTGTTTCTGTGTGGCGCTCGCTAGCGCTCGCGCCGCCCCATAAATGCTTTCGTGTTTGCTTGAAATATGCTAGAATAACTTCATGACCGAACTCCCCGTACCGGCGCACAGCCGGGCCATGATCGGTCGGTGGAACGTTGACCAGTACCTTGACCTCCTGACGAAACCACTGATCGTGTTCAGTGCGCTGACCCTGGTGGCGGCCCTGCTCCAACAATCGTCCGGCGTGATCGTGGCGATTGAAGCCTTCGCGATTGGTTGGACGACGAGAAAGATTTGGCAACACAATGGCCGGCGCGTCGAAAGTTTAACCGGCGGGGTTGTCCTCGGGCTCGGAATGGGCCTCGGTTCAAGCCTCGGCACCTTTATTGTTCATCCGACGTTGATCGATGCGATTCGCGGTGTCTCAACCACGCTCCTAACTGGACTAATCGTCGGATTGATGACGGTTAGCCTCAACATTCTTCTGTCTTTTCGAAAACATTCATAACATCAACACCGCATGAATACTCCGAAACCTCGCGACCAGCAGTTCATTTTGTGGTTCAACGAGTTACGGAATACCGACGTGAAGTTGGTTGGGGGAAAAAACGCGAGCTTGGGAGAAATGTATTCGTTACTGACGCCGAAAGGGGTGCGCATCCCAAATGGATTCGCAGTCACCGCCGCGGCCTATTTTTACTTTTTAGAGAAGGCCGGAATTCGTGATCGCATCCATGAGATCTTGAGCGACTTGAACACGTCCAATATCAAGAACCTACAAACTCGAGGTGCCAAAGTTCGGCAAACGATTTTGAATGCCACCTTGCCGGATGATTTGCAAGACGCGATTGTGAAGAATTATCGAAAACTCGAAAAAGAGTTTTTCAAGAATGTCGACGTGGCGATTCGCTCCTCGGCCACAGCCGAAGACTTGCCAGACGCCTCGTTTGCCGGCCAACAAGAAACGTATCTCGATATTCGGGGTGAAGCTGCGGTGGTTCAATCGGTCAAGAAATGTTTTGCCTCATTGTTTACTGATCGAGCAATTTCCTACCGGCAAGACAAAGGGTTTGACCACTTCTCGATTGGTTTATCAGCCGCGGTCGAAAAAATGGTGCGCTCGGACAAAGCCTGCTCCGGCGTGATGTTTTCGATCGATACCGAGTCGGGATTCAGAAATGCGGTGCTGGTGACCGGATCCTGGGGCCTCGGTGAAAATATTGTCCTCGGTCGGGTGAATCCTGACGAATTCTACGTATTCAAACCCACGCTCGCTCAAGGCAAGCCGGCCATTTTGACCCACAAAATGGGCGACAAGCTTATTAAAATGGTCTACACGCCGAACCCAAAACAGCCGACCAAGAATATTAGTGTACCCGTGGCCGATCGCAAGAAGTTTATTCTGACCGATGCGGAAATTGAACAACTCGCGAAGTGGGCGATGATTATCGAACAGCACTATGGCAAGCCCATGGACATGGAGTGGGCCAAGGATGGCGTCGCCAAGCAACTCTACATCGTCCAAGCCCGGCCCGAAACGGTGCACTCGCGTGAAAGCAAAGATATTTTAGAAGAATACACGCTCAAGACCGGCCAGAAGAAAACCATCATCACCACCGGTTCACCGGTCGGTACGAAAATCGGCGTGGGTAAAGCCCGGGTGATTGAAGACGTCAAAAACATCGGCCAGTTCAAAAAGGGTGAAGTCTTGGTGACCGATATGACTGATCCAGACTGGGAACCGATCATGAAAATCGCCAGCGCGATTGTGACGAACCGCGGTGGTCGCACAGCTCATGCTGCCATTATTTCCCGCGAACTCGGCATTCCGGCCATTGTCGGTACCAAAGACGCGACCACTGCGATTAAAACCGGGCAGGATGTTTCAGTGGTCTGTTCGGAAGGCTCGGTCGGCGCGGTCTACGCCGGACAACTGAAATTCGAGGTGATCAAGCACGACCTCAAGAATCTGAAACGACCGTCGGTCAAGATCATGATGAATGTCGGCAGCCCAGAGCAAGCCTTCAGCGAAAGTTTCATTCCCAACGATGGCGTGGGCTTAGCGCGAGAAGAATTTATTACGGCCTCGTGGATCGGGATTCACCCAATGGCCTTGATTCGCTACCCACATTTGAAAGATGCGAAAGCCAAGCGCGAAATTGATAAACGCACAGCCGGATACACGGACAAGAAGCAATGGTACATCGACACGTTAGCGTCGGGTGTAGCGATGATCGCAGCCGCATTCTATCCTAAGGATGTGATTCTACGGCTGGCCGATTTCAAATCGAATGAATATGCGTCGTTGATTGGCGGTCGCGAATTCGAACCGAAAGAAGACAACCCGATGATGGGCTGGCGTGGCGCAGCTCGGTATTATAGTGACAATTACCGCGAAGCGTTTGTGCTGGAGTTAAAAGCCATGGTTAAAGTCCGGGAGACCATGGGCTTGAATAACTTGAAACTGATGATCCCAATGTGCCGGACGATCGATGAAGCCAAGAAGGTGATCAAGATTATGGCGGACAACGGCTTAGTCCAAGGGCGAAATGGACTGCAGATCTATTGTATGGTCGAAGTTCCGTCGAACGTGATTCTGATTGATGAGTTCGCTAAGATTTTCGATGGGTTCTCGATTGGCTCAAATGACCTGACGCAGTTTACCTTAGCCCTAGATCGCGACTCCGGCATCGTCAGCAGCGTCGCCAATGAGCACAACGCGGCGATGACCGAAATGTTGCGACGGGCGATTGAGGGCGCGAAAAAAGCCGGTCGGAAAATTGGCATCTGTGGCCAAGCGCCGTCGGACTACCCTGAGATCGCGCTGTCGCTCGCTCAGCAAGGAATCGACTCAATGTCACTCAACCCCGACACGGTTCTCAAAACGACCATCATGCTCAGCCAGAAGCTCGGTTCAGGCTAGGGTTGACAATTTACAGCTGGTCCGCTAGCATGTTCTGCACGCGCTGTTTTTGTCGTCGTTCACTGCGGCAAGTTGATTTCCAAGGAGGAAACCAGCATGGAGACGCAGCCTAGTCACGATCGTGAATTCGAAGAGCGCGTCAAGCGTTCCATCGACGTCCTGATGAAGGCCGGGTTCAGTCGGCTGCACAGCCGCCGGCTGACCGACCCCCACCACCGTTTCCCCGGGCAGCTCCGCTCACACCTGCGTCTGGTTCACCTGACCAAGAAGAGCCCCTACAATCTGGTGTTGCGTGAGAGGCTTCGGGCGTCGACGCTCGGTGCCAAGCAGATCCTCGTGCTGAACCGACCGCCGGATATTACCGACGCTCGCATCGACGAGGCGCTCAGCGCGATCGAGTTGATCGACCTGCGCAACCTCACTGACCCTAGCTCGGCGCGGCTGCCGTCGCGGACCGCCGGCCTGACGGCCAACCTCGGTCGGGCCACGGCCTGATCCTGCCGGTTCATCCGGCTGTGCAACTCCAATGATAGTGTCTCGCGGCACTGTTAGCGGATCGTTGTACAGCCGGTCTTTTCTTTGACTTTCACCGCTAAATCGCGTATTGTCGGACGACTGGAGAGGTCGTCCCTCGGCTGCGCTCGGGACAGGCTTCGTGGTCGAATGCAAAATCAAATCGGCGCCAGCGCGGAGGGTTCGCCCTTCGGCGGGCTCAGGGTAAACTCCGTGGTCGAGCGCTAAGATATTCGGAGGCGTGCTAGAGTGGTTGAATAGGCGTCCCTGGAAAGGACGTATACCTGAAAAGGTATCGGAGGTTCGAATCCTCCCGCCTCCGCCAGTTTTATTGAACGACACTTTTTTCGTCAAATGGACGATCAAGTCATTACTAAAGGCGCAGTCCAACAGGTCCTGCGCGATTACCGGGAGCAATACCGGCGACATTGGTTATGGGCGTTAGTGGGCTTTCTTTTACCTGCGATTGGGACGATTTTTATCTTCTTCATTCCACCGTTAATCGTCGCGCGGATCATCAACTTGTTCATTCGACAAGGGACGATCTCGATCGGTGCGGTAGGGATGTATCTGGCCATCTTTGGGTCGGTCTGGCTATTCGGTGAAGTGCTCTGGCGGATTGGTCTCCATTTCTTGATCAAACTGGAAGCTAAAGGATTTTCTCAGCTGGGACAACTTGTCTTCCGACGCTTGTCGAGTCGCGACTACGAATTTTATACCGATAACTTCGTTGGCTCGTTGACGAAGAAGGGGTTGGCATTTGTGCGCAGCTTTGAAACGTTCACGGATACGCTCAACTTCAATATCATTTCCGATCTGGTTCCGATGTTGTTTGCGGCGGTCGTCCTGTGGCGGTATTCTCCTTGGATTCCAATTTTCCTGATCCTGGCGTTCACAACCGTGGTGGCCGTGACGTTACCCGTGATTCGTCGTCGGTCGCGCTTGGTCGCTCAGCGCCATGACGCGAGCAGTAAAGTTTCGGGTCGTTTGTCCGACGCCGTCACGAATATCCTAGCGATCAAATCCTTTGCTAAAGAAACCGAAGAGCTGGCTTCGTATGGAACGTACGTTGATGACTTCAGTCGTAAGTTCAAGCGCGCGGCTGACTATCACAATCAACACTTTGATGTGATTGTGACGCCTCTCCAAGTGGCTACGAATCTGCTCGGCTTGATGGGTGCGATTTACTTTACTCATCGCTTCGGTTTACCGGCCGGTACGATTGTGGTGGTCTTCACGTACTATTCGCTGTTGACGCGCATGTTTTGGGAAATCAATCGCGTCTATCGAAATATCGAATCCTCGATTAGCGAAGCCGCGGAATTTACACAACTATTCCTCGCTCAGCCGAAGATTCAGGATGCACCGGAGGCCAAGGATCTCACGGTGACCACCGGCGCGATTGGTTTTCACTCAATCAACTTTTCTTATCTTGAAAACGTTGATCACCAGACAATGTTCTTGAAAGACTTATCGTTAGACATTCCCGCCCAACAGAAAGTTGGATTAGTTGGACCGAGTGGAGGTGGTAAAACCACGATCACGAAGTTACTGTTGCGCTTCGTCGACACGAATTCCGGTTCAATCACGATTGATGGGCTGGAGATCAAGCAGGTCACCCAACGCTCGTTGCGTCGATCGATTGGTTATGTCCCGCAAGAACCATTACTGTTTCATCGTACCCTGCGCGAGAATATTGCCTATGGCCACGATCAGGCGAGCATGGATGATGTGATCGCTGCGGCCAAACTTGCCCGGGCGCATGAGTTCATTGAACTGTTGCCCAAGGGTTACGAAACCTTTGTCGGCGAACGGGGGATTAAATTGAGCAGTGGTCAAAAGCAACGGGTAGCGATCGCTCGGGCCATTTTGAAAAATGCCCCGATCTTGATTTTGGATGAAGCCACGAGCGCCCTCGATTCGGAGTCCGAAAAGTACATTCAAGAAGGGTTGTTAGAATTGTTGAAAAACAAAACTGCGCTGGTGATTGCCCACCGATTATCGACCATCAAACATCTGGACCGGATTATTGTTTTGGACCAAGGGAAAGTGGTGCAGGATGGATCGCACGCCGAGCTGATTAAGCAGGAAGGGATCTATGCCAATTTGTGGCGGCATCAGTCGGGGGGATTTTTGGAAGAAGCCTAGTCTCCCATTGCCATAGCTGTTGATGAACTCTGGAAAAATTTTGTTCGCATTTCCTTCGGGTCGTGGTAGGCTAAGGCTATGTATACACCAGTCCGGAATAATCTCATCATCGAACTCCATGTTCCAGACCTTGAGGTTGCCAAAAGTTTTTACTCAAAATTGGGTTTTCGAGTAACCATGGACGACAAGATCAACGCCAAAGAATTAGGCTACGTTACCTTGACGCGGCAAGATGGCTTAGGTAATACAATGTTAAATTTTTATGGTGGTGATGACCGAGTGTACAATCAATCCTTTTTCAAACAATTTCCACGAGACACAAAACGAGGATATGCGGCAGAAGTAACCATGACCACCGACAACATTGAAGAAGTTTATGAACTGGCCTCGAAAAACCTGAAAACAAGCATCGTGCGGGAACTTAAGGAACTTGAAGATCATGGTCATCGCTGGAAAGATTTTCGGATGGTTGATCCATTCGGTTTCTATCTTCGGTTTACTGAGTTGATTGATTGGGGGCAGTCCTGATGTCCACTCCCGTCGAAGACATCAAACAACGTCTTGATATCGTTGAGCTGATCAACGAATACATTCCACTGAAAGCGGCCGGTTCATCGTGGAAAGCCAAGTGTCCATTCCACAACGAGAAAACGCCGTCGTTCATGGTCTCGCGCGATCGCGGAACCTGGCACTGCTTCGGCTGCGGCCGTGGCGGCGATATGTTTTCGTTTGTGGAGGAAATCGAGGGCATGGATTTTCCGGAAACGTTACGTCTACTCGCCAAGCGCGCCGGCGTGCAACTCAAAGATTTTGATCCCAAAGCTCAATCGCAAAAAACCCGACTACTCGATTTGCTGCGCTGGGTGAATCGCTACTACCAAGAAGTTTTACGCAAAGCCACGGACGCGAAAGTTGCGCGCGACTATCTCCAAGAACGGGGTGTGAAACCAGAAACAGTCGAAGAATTTGGTTTAGGGTTTGCGCCGAACGGTTGGGACACGACCTACCAAGCCTTACGCAAGAAAGGTTTTAAGGACGACGATATTTTTCAAGCCGGCCTAACCATTAAAAAAGATCGGGGCGCCGGGTACTACGACCGGTTCCGGGGCCGGATTATGTTTCCGATTAGCGATGTGCATGGCACGGTCGTCGGATTCAGCGGCCGGATTCTGGATGCCCTAGTTGATCCGAAAGGTCCGCCGCCGGGCAAGTACATTAATTCACCACAAACGATTGCCTACAACAAGAGCGCCGTGGTCTACGCGCTCGATAAAGCCAAGCAAGCCATCAAACAAGCTGACCGGGCGGTGTTGGTCGAAGGACAAATGGATTGTTTATCGTCCCATCAAGCCGGAGTCATGAACGTAGTGGCGAGTTCCGGTACGGCGTTGACGGCTGACCAAGTCGGACTACTGAAACGTTTCTCCTCGAACATCGTCTTATCATTTGATCGGGATGCCGCTGGATTCCAAGCGGCCTTACGCGGCGTCGATCAGGCTTTGCAAGTGCAAATGAATGTCTACGTCACGCGCTTGCCGGCCGGTAAAGATCCGGATGAACTCATTCGGCAAGACGTCAGTGCCTGGTCAAGCGCAATCGCCAAGGCTCAACCATACCTCGAATACATGTTCGAGGAAGCCACGCTCAATCGAGATTTGACCAAGGTTGAGGACAAAAAAGCGGTGGCGAAGTTCCTCTTGCCGATCCTAGGTAAAGTGGCGGATCCGGTCGAACAATCACATTATCTCCAGCGTTTGGCTGACTTGGTACAGGTGGAAGCTGGTGTCCTACGTAAGTCGTTACCTAGCGAGCGTCGGTCAAAACCCACCAAAACGAAACAAACCTCCGCGGCCGAAAGTATTATGGTTGATCGCTTTCGAGCCATTTCCGAGAGATTTTTGGCCGTCCTGATAGCCCAACCCGGCCTGATCGCCCTGGTTGAGCAGCAATTTAAGCCAGAATACCTGGTGGCCGACGATTTGCAGCGGCTATACAAAACTCTAATTATCTGGTACAGTCAGCATCACTTTTCCACGGCGGCTGAAATTGGCCGCCTGGCTGGTGCGCTTGATCCCGACCAGCAAGAACGCCTGACGGTGTTGACCTTGCTGGGGGATAAGGAGTTATCCGGGCAAGCCGTGGCTGCCCTCGAGCAGGACCTCCTCACGATGGCCGCCGAGTTGCAGCGCCACGCCCTGACCGATGAATTGCAAAGAATTGAAGCTGACCTGCGTCAGCTCGAAGGCCGGCGGGTAACCGGCCCAGAGTTATCGGCGGTGCTGGAACGTTTTGAAGCCGTCACCGACCAATTGCGTCAGTTATCATAATTTTGATGCCGAAGAAAACTATCAAGAAGAAGTCGACCACCCGGTCGGCGAAATCGAAAGTTGCGCGCAAGCCCAAAACGTCGAAACGTTCGGGTAAAGTTGCGGCTGCGCCGAAACCGTCTGAGCGCCTGACCGAAGCCGCGCTCAATGAAATCGTGAAAAAGGGTCGGCAGCGCGGTTTCATGACCGAAACGGAGCTGCTCTACGCGTTTCCGGAATTGGAAGAGTATGTTGATCAGTACGAACAACTCCTCGACCAATTCGAACAGAACGGAATTTCGGTGGTTGAGTCCGGGCCGAGCTTACTCGAACCGGTCGCTAAGCCAGCCTTTCTCGAGCCAGCCCACTCCAAGAAGCACTTACCGCACGATGAGCGGCACTTTGACTTAGGCGATATTTCCAATGACTCGATCCAAATGTACTTGCGGGAAATTGGAAAGGTACCGCTGCTAACCGCCGAGGAAGAAGTCTCATTAGCCAAGCGCAAAGATGCGGGTGACGCCGAAGCGGCCAAACGTTTAGTCGAAGCCAACCTGCGTTTAGTGGTTTCGATCGCTAAAAAGTTTACTGGCCGGTCGCTGTCACTGCTTGACCTGATTCAAGAGGGGAACATTGGACTGTTCCGGGCCGTCGAAAAATTTGACTACCGCAAAGGGTACAAATTCTCCACCTATGCCACCTGGTGGATTCGCCAAGCTATTACCCGTGCGCTCGCTGACCAGTCCCGCACCATCCGGATTCCGGTCCACATGGTCGAAACCATTAACAAGTTCCAGCAAGTTGAGCGCCAGTTGATTCAAGACCTCGGCCGCGAACCGTTGCCGGAAGAAATTGCCGCGGAAATGAGTGAACCGGTCGACAAAATCCGGCACATCATGAAAATTTCCCAGGATACTGTGTCGCTGGAAACCTCTGTCGGCGAAGATGACGAAGATTCAACGCTGGGTGACTTTATTGAAGACGTTAAATCAATTTCACCTGATAAAGTTGCCGCCCTGCAACTCCTGCGAGACGATGTCAAACGGATCATTGAAAGCTTATCACCGCGGGAACAGAAAATTCTCGAAATGCGTTTTGGTTTACATGACGGCGTAGCCCATACCCTCGAAGAAGTCGGTCAGGAATTCGGTGTGACGCGCGAACGCATTCGGCAGATTGAGTCCAAGGCTCTCGAAAAAATCCAACAGCATCATCACATGCGGAAGTTGCGGGATTACTAGATCATCTCACTCGGAAAGCTCACTGCCCTCCCGCGACCGTCATTCTGAAGCCGAGTCTGCGAGGCTGAAGAACCTCCTTTTTCCGAGTGGAGATCCTTCACCCCGAAGCGGGGTTCAGGATGACGCGGGAGGGGCGAAATTGTGCTAACGATGCGGTATCAAGTTTACGAGTGATTCTGGGTGACTTGGTAGCAGGCCACGTCGTACTGCGAGACGGCGTTGTCACTGTTGGCATTGGCCTGAGACGGCGTGCCGTCACTGCCGGCGTAATGTGATTCAGCCGTAGCGAATCCATCCATGCCGAATCCTGTCGGCATCATGGTCGCACCATCGGATCCACATTCAGCGCTGGGTTGCCCGGTGCCGTTTGGGTTGGGGGCGGCGGCGGCCAGACCTGCACTCATAGCGAGGATCAAGCCTGAGGTGGCCAAGGCAATTAAGGTTTTCTTCATAACATCACCTCCTTAATCTTTTAGTAATGTAAGGTAGCTGACGCTGGCTGATGAGAATCATGTCCGTTTCTGTTAGGGGATTAATCAGTAAGCTTCTGATGGGCTGGACTTCTTGAATATTTGCGCTTGTCACGGGTTAGAC
>CAYLHT010000013.1:0-25643 GCA_964383765.1 uncultured Gammaproteobacteria bacterium
TCAACCACGTTTTGACACGCGCGTGTTGGCTGACAAACTTGGCGTGGTCACCGCTGTCACGACCTCAGCCCCAACTATTCGATGGGCCGCCCAGCACTCACTCAAACCGCCGTCAGTCACTGCAACTCGTCAACTCGCCCGCCTGGACCAACCTTTAGAAAAACTTTGGTTACCACCCGAAACCGAGGCACAACTTCAGATGGTGGTTGACCAACACGCAACCGCGGTTGTTATTGCGCCGCGTCGCGGCTACGCCCGAACCGTCTATTGCAAAACTTGCGGTTTCACCTTGAGTTGCCCGGTCTGTCACCATCATGCCAGTTTGGTTGGACGGCCTCCGGGACCACTCAGCTGTCGAGCCTGCGGCCAAGTCAGTACCATGCCCGATCACTGCCCGCGGTGTCAGAGTCTGAATTGGCGATTCGCTGGGCTTGGTCCGGAACAACTCGCCGATTTGCTCAAAGAAAAATGGCCAACCCAGGTGGCTACGTTCCCCAACCTCAAGGACAACAGGAGTAAAATTTTCGTTGGTACATATCAAGCCTATCGCGAATCGTTTGATCAACGCGCGATTACACTTGTGGTGATCGTCAATGGGGATGCCCTGCTGAATTTACCGGATTTTAGTGCTGAGGAACGAGCTTGGCAGTACGTAGCTCGCGTCGAAGCATTTCTTAAACCAAAACGGATGATAGTTCAAACCTATCAATCAGCCCAACCATTTTGGCAACGCTGGTTGCACGGTGATGATCAAACCTGGTATCACGAAGAACTCGTTACCCGCCAACGATTGCATTTACCGCCGAGCACGGATCAGTGGTTGATTCGCTACACTGGAACCCAACCACAATCTGCTCTGGTGACGATGATCACTCGCCTGCGCCATCAGTTTGGATCCCAAGTTGAGGTCAGTCAACTCCCGACAAAAGTTCAACCGCGGGCGAGCGCACGAATTCTCCTGACCAGCCGCAGCCAACCACTCCGCACGCTGACCGACTGGTCAACCTGGTTTCCTAGCCCCTGGCAGGTCGAAACAGTCGTTAATACTTGGCTGGATTGAGGCTTGTCCTTCCTCGGGGAGTCACGTAGACTATGGCCATGAAAACGAAGTTGTCGATCTGGCTTTGGAAAAAACCTGAACAGCGGCTACGGTTGCAGACACCGGCTGAAGCTCTTTCATTGTCCGAAATTACCAAACCAGCCTTTCAGCAGTTGATCAGCGACATGTTTGAAACCATGTATCAGGCTAGAGGGATAGGCCTGGCAGCCCCCCAAATTGGTCAATCAATTCGCCTCGCCGTCATCGCCCGAGAAATCAATCCCGAGCGTCTCCCCCTGATTTTAATTAATCCTGTTGTTACCCCGGTATCTCACGAGCAAGACTCAGAGGAAGAGGGTTGTCTTTCACTGCCCGGTGTGTATGGGATGGTGGCCAGATTAACTGAAATATCGCTGACGGCTTGGGATCAATTTGGACAGCAGTATACGCTCTTAGCCGATGGACTTTTAGCTCGGGCGATTCAACATGAAGTCGACCATCTCAACGGACGCCTGATTGTTGATCGGATTACCGATTTTACTCGCGGCCAACATTTACTGTGAACCATCGCGTCATATTTTTTGGGTCCGGAAGTTTCGGATTACTAAGTTTCAATTCGATTCGGAACGATCCAACTGTTGAGATTGTCGCTATTGTTACCCAGCCGCCACGCCGCGTTGGGCGTCAGCAGGTTATCACCCCAACGCCTGTGCAGGTTTGGGCGAGTGCACACAACCTGCCAATCTTGACCCCGCTCCGACTGAAGAATAGTGCGGAGATCATGTCCAGTCTTGAAACATATGCGGCGGATACCTATGTGGTCGCAGACTACGGTCTGATCATACCTCCACAAATTTTAGCTTTACCAAAAAATGGTTGTATCAATATTCACGCTTCCCTTCTCCCACAGTATCGCGGAGCCTCTCCGATCGCTCAATCGATTTTAAACGGTGACCGACAAACTGGGGTCACGCTGATGGTCATGGACGCAGGCATGGACACCGGGCCGATATTAGCTGAATTCGCAATTGCTCTTCACGGAGACGAAACCCAAACATCCCTCCGCGAACGTTTATCCCAGTTGGCGGCTGACCACACACTCCAGATCCTCAAAAAATGGTGGCAGAAAGAAATAACCCCACAACCACAACCATCCTCCGGCATCAGTCTGGCTCCAAAAATCCGAGTCGAAGATGGACTTGCCAATTGGTCATCGGGTCAAAAAATCGAGCGCATGCTTCGAGCTCTTTCGCCCTGGCCAGGGGTTTGGGCACATTGGCGAAAGCAACGGATAAAATTTCTGTCTGCCCAGTTTGAACCCGGACAACCATCAGACAGACCAGGAACAATTGTGACTCGAGGTTCAGGTTGGGCGGTAGCCTGCAGTGACGGTTGGTTGATTCCTACTCAAGTCCATTTTGAAAGTCGTCAGCCACAAGCCGCCACCAATATCCCCGGCAGCTACCCAGGATTCATTGGCAGTCAATTCGACGCCTGAGTCCTCGTTTTTTCCGTTACCCAAAACCCCAAGTACTTTCCTAGCATTAACCGAGTCTGGGCTTCGATCGCGGGTACGGAACCAAAGGCGATCATGGTAATCGGCAGAAAAAACCATTGGAGCACCATCATGACTGATTGGTAGGCCGGGACGTGAGCTGGGCGGCGCGGTAATAAGGCAGTACTAATCACCGCCGAAACAACTAAACCGATTAAGGCCGCACCGGTTAAGACTTGAATGACCGGAGGTGCGTTTTGAGCAATGACCGAAGTGGCTAGGCTTGGATTGGCAGTATGGAATGGCAACCAACCAAGCAAAAAAATCAAGATCGGTGCTGTCGCCCAAGACAAGGTGCCTTCAATTTGATTCCAGGTCAATCTGAGGCGGTGTCGACGTGGGATATGATGACCACGGAAAAAATTCCACACCATGAATGGGAAGTTTTCAACTCCGTACGCCCAACGTCGAATTTGTAAGTATTGATGAAGCAAACTCCGGGAAAAGGTCGGGGCTTGAACGGTGTCCATCGAACTTGGTATGTACATAGGCGTGACCGTATAATCGCCATCATAACGCAGATAACACTGTAAAAAGATTCGAGAATCTTCAGAGACCACATCCGTTTGCCAGAAACCAACGTCGACGAGCGCCTGCCAGGGCATACTGTGTGAGGAAAATGTAAACAATCGATCTGGACGCATGGTTTCGCCCAGTAACCAGAAGGTGGTGCTAGTCGCCACGACGCGAGTTAAGGCGAGAGCATCCCAAACATTATTGTGGAACAATGGCACTGGTTGGTAACTCGTTCGCAAACGGTTCGGGTGCCCAAGAAATGAAACCGTCAAATAACTAAAGTACTGACGATGGGCAATCGCGTCAGCGTCGAACGTCGAGACGAGAATTCGGTCATAGGGTAAACCCAAACGATCAATTTCCTTTTGAATTTGTCGCCCGGCAAACGCAATATTTGCTCCTTTACCTGCCACTTCACCGGGTGTGTTGGCTGGATGTTCAGTGACTGTAAAGTGAAAAAAGGATTGACCAAATTCGCGTTGCAGTTGTTCAGCAATGGGGTGAATCCGATCGTGTTCACGACCTTCCGTCGCGAGGACCACGAATAATCGATCTAGCGGGTAATCAACTTGGGTAAGTGAGTGTAGACTGCTTCGTAAAACGTCTTCACTTTCTCCATACGTTGGCAAAAAAACGACATGGTAAATCTGGTTCCAACCGGGGAGCGTTTCAAGACGTTGCCGCCAGGCGATTCGCTGAGCGCTTCGAAAACGTCGATAGGCTAAAACTAAATACGCGATGACGTACAGAACTCGAACCAGCCAAAACACATCAAAGACAATAATGAAGGCAATTGCCCAAACCGGCCGAACAAATGAAATGACCAGTGACAACGCCAAGGTCAGCCAGACTAACGCTCCCGGCAAGATCTCCAACCAACGATACTGCCGTCGTTCAGATATTTTGAAACGCGAGAGCCATGGTGGAGGAAGCATCATCGCGCGCTCTGAATCTTGATTAACTGGTTAAGTGGATGTTCATTGACCACCAGATTTAAACGATCTTGACTGTGACTGTAGAGGGTGATCAGTCGTTCACCCCGGGCGATGCGTTGACCAATTTTCTTATGCAAAAACAATCCAGCCAGTTGGTGCTCTGGCGCACCTAATGTCCGGGCAATATCATCGACCACTCGATTATTAATCTTGATCACCCGACCACTTCGTGGAGCGACCAGATGATACTTTCGGGCACGACGTAGTAAATCTTCGGCGTCAATCTTTGGGTTTCCACCCTGGGCTTGAATTATCTCTTGCATTTTTTTCCAAGCTTGACCGGACCGTAGAATTTGCCAGGCTTGAGCTAATCCTTGGCCACGTCGTGAATGTTGACTTAACTCAAAAACCTCTGACGCTAAGCTGACAGCCTTATGTTCAAGGTCTCGAGGCCGTGAATTTTTTTGTTGTAAGACCCGAACGACATCGCGCGCTTCAAGAGCGGGACCTATCCCCTGCCCAATTGGTTGCAAAGCAGAATCAAATTGAACTCGAAGCCGAATATGAAAAGCTTTGGCGACGGCTTGAAACTTGGTTTCTATCTCGCGGGCAATTCGTACGTTCGGGATTTTGGTATGCGGACCATACGGCAGATCAATCACTAAACAACGAACACCCATGGCGACTTTCTTGGCCATGATACTCACGATCATCTTGTCGTAGGGCTCAAGCGAGAGTGGGCGTGAGACTCGAATGATGAGATCATCGGCCGGAGCAATACTTAATCCCCCACCCCAGATTAAACATCCGCCAGTTCGATCAACAATCCGCCGGACATCTGCACCATGAAATGACACCGGTGCCAAGACTTCCATTGTATCAGCCGTTCCGGAGGGGGACGTAATTGCCCGCGAAGAAGTCTTCGGGATCAGTAAACCCGCGGCCGCGATGATTGGGATTGCCACCATGGTCGTCCGGTTACCGGCCAACCCACCGACCGAATGCTTATCAACGACCATTCGCTTTCCCCAATGAAATGTCTCGCCAGTATCGGCCATGGCTTTTACCATCCAGGTCAATTCTTGGAGAGAGTACGGTCGAACGTAACTTGAGCTGACGAAGTACGTGGTTTCGATCGTACTCAAACGTCGATCGACAATGTCTTGAATAATCGAACGAATCTCTGGTTCGGTTAATCTTTGGCCAAGTAATTTTTTCTTGATAGCGGCAATGGATGGTCGCCGAGCGGTGACCTCAAGTTGAATCGCAGCTCCAGTCCGAGGACGTAACTCACGCCAAACATCCTCAAACAAGCCGATTTCTCCATGCCGAATCGAGTGGTGCGTGATGTCCGCCACCGCCACAACTTGCCGACGTCGATACCGCAAGACCAAACGGTCTCCCGGCGTGATGCCAAAAACTTGAGCATCACGTCCACGTAAGACGACGACTCGGGTATCTCCGCCGGTATCAATATCAACCCGTCGGGCTTGAACAATAAACGACATGACCAGTTAGGCTATAGGCGTGACCCGCGCATGACCATGACGAGGCCCTCGACGGAGTAAACCGGGTTTAGCCCCCACGACTTGGATGACGGCCTCGCTGTTAGCCGTGGCAAATTGCATGGCTTGAGGAATATCCTGTGATCGCATATAACTGCCAACAAAACCGCAGCCAAAGGCATCTCCCGCTCCGGTGGTATCAACGACCCTAATCGGGTGCGTCCCACAGTGCCAGGCCTGATCGGCTGTGCCGGCTAACGATCCTTCCGTACCTTCAGTCACAACGGTCACCCCCTTGATCATTGGCCGGAGACGGTGAAAGGCTTCACTTTCTTGATCGTGGGTTAGCCGCATCAGACGTGCCGCTTCTTCTTGATTGAGGAGAACCACATCACTCTCGTTTAACAATGGTCGCAGACGAGGCAGACCTAAGGCTAATTCACCCGCCCCTGGGTTCCAGGCTATCTTCATGCCAGCCTGCCGGGCCCAACTCCATAGTCGTCGTAAGATCGACAATTCACCCGCTAACGATGAAACGTAGAGCCAGCGCGTGCTAACGGTGCGTGAAGGAATGTCAGCCGTTTGAAAATCTGCTGATGCGCCCCGATACACTAAGACCGTGCGTTCGCCACGCGGCGTGAGCAAAAGTACCGAATAACCGGTTTGTTTCTTTCGATCACGTTGAATCAGGCTAACGTCGACACGCTCATGGTGTAAAGAATGAAGAATTTCTTGACCCCGAGCATCCGCCGCTCCGATTTTTCCGATGAAGCCGGTCCGAAACCCTTGACGTGCAAACCCGACCGCTGTATTTGACCCCCCGCCCCCGGTCTCAAAAACAATCTCGTCAACGTCAATTTTCGAGCCGAGGGCGAAGCATTCCGCTTCGCCGGTTGAAAAATTTTCATCTCGAATAATCTTGATCGCTCGGCTACGCAAAAATACATCTCGCGTAGCTGACCCAACGGTAATAATGTCGTAGTGTTTCATGCTTTTCGATGACTTCCAAAGAGCCGCATTTTCTGTCGAACAGTTGCATACACTGCCTGGTGAGAAGGAGTCAGGAGATCGCGTGGATCAAAGAGTTCTCGTTGTTTCAAAGTTTTTCGTAAAGCCGTCGAGAAAGCCAAGCGTAAATCTGTATCAATATTAATTTTACAAATGCCTAGTCGAATTGCGTGTCGGATCGAGACCGCCGAGGTGCCTGATGCGCCATGCAAAACTAACGGCACCTGAATGTGACGGCGAATTTCAGCCAGCAAACCGAAGTGTAGGCGTTCGTTCTTCCTCGGCAGTCCATGCGAATTACCGATCGCGACTGCGAAAGCATCAACCTTGGTGCGTCGGACGAAATCAATTGCCTGGATAGGGTTCGTTAAAACTAGTTCTCGAGAAAATTTCCAATCGGTCGGATATTTGACTAACCCTACCTCCCCCTCCACCCCGACACCGCGGGCATGGCCAGCTCGCACCACAGCGGCCGTATTCTGCACATTAGCAGCATACTCAAGATGACTACCATCAAACATAATGCCCGAATATCCGATCGCTAAACATCGACGAGCGAGTGGTACTGACCGACCATGATCGAGGTCGAGGACGATCGGGATTGGATTCTTTTTTGCCATTGTTTGGACCAACACCGCAATCTCCTCCAGTCCGGCATAGGCAATGGCTTTTTCTGAAGTGTTGACGATCACTGGCGAACGTTCCGCGACTGCTGCTTGAATCACGGCTTGAGTTTGTTCAAGATTGGAAACATTAAACGCGCCGACGGCATACCCTCCGCGTTGTGCTTTGCGTAAGACCGATTGAAGTGTCGCCAACATACGTAGAGTTTATCAGGTTTTCGAGGCGCGGGAAAGCCGTTCCAAAGTTTTGAGTGCTGCACGGGGATGACGATCGAGGACGATGTATGACCCGACGACCATAATTTGTGCTCCAGCCAGACGAACTAATGGGATGGTGGTTGCGTCCAGCCCACCGTCACAACTAATGATCAATGTCGGGTGGCGCCGGTGGAGGTGTTGAACAGTTCTGATTGCCGAAGATTGAAATCGAGCTCCGTACCGACCTGGATGGACTGTCATGACATGTACTCGCCGTGTAAATCGCAACCACGGCTTCAACCGTTGGACGGCGGTGCCGGGGTTGATGGATAGAACGACCTGGATTCGGTGAGATCGAAACAGCGCAATAACTTTTTCGAGCTGTTGGCCAAGTTCGACTGGAATAATGACGACCGGCGTGCGCAATTGTAATGCGCAGTTTAACCACCGCTCTGGGTGCTTCACCATCAGGTGCAGTTCATGTTGAGATGGAATAGAAAATTTTGCTAGTTGTTGTGGACCAATTGATCGAGTCCGCACAAACCGACCATCCATCACGTCCACATGAACTGGACGGCGAAGCGATCGAACAAGCGTCAAACGCTGTTGAAACTTACGCCGAGTTGAGGCCAGGACGCTCGGATAGATCTTAACGGCCATGCCGTTCTACGCGCTGGATTTCTTTCAGACGACGTTGAAAACGAAGATTGGGGCGATACGGGGTTGCCAGCCACGTCTTCACGATCCGTTGGATCTGCGGCCAGGATTGGTAATCGGCGGCTAGGGATAAAACATTACTGTCTTCATCGAGCCGAGACTTTTTGGCCATTGCTGCCGAAAAGACCTGGGCCGCGCGAATCCCGCGAAATTTATTCGCAACCATGGCCATGCCAACTCCAGAACGACAGATCGCGATGCCGCGACTGCCGGGGTGTGTTTGGAGATAGCGAGCCAGTTTCGATGCCCAAACTGGATAGTCATCGGTTGGACGGGCCGTACGTGGTCCCAAATCGACGACTTCAGCCTGTACTCGTTCCAGTTGACGCACCAGGCGTTGTTTGATGCCGAAGCCGCCGTGGTCAGAAACAAGAGCGATCATGCGTCCAGTATACCACAAACACCCCAGATTACAGGGTGTTGGGAAATCTAAAGGTTACTGCACAATCACCGTGCCCTGAAGCGCGGTATTAAACGGGTCAGCGTGGTCGTGGTAACCGAAACTCCCAGTTTGGTTGAAGGTAAAGGTGTAGGTGTCGCCCGCTTGGATACCGCTTAAACTGTCAAAACCTGGCAGATCGGTATGACTTGGATGTGGGTTGGAAGCAATTTGGTGATTAATGGAATCATCGTTCTTGAACGAAACGGTTGTTCCCTTGCTGACCGTGATGGTTTTAGGGCTCACACCGGAGCTCGTAATCGTCACCGTTGAGGCCGATGATGTTGAAGTACTAAATGTGCCGGTCGTCGAAGTATTGACGCTAATATTCGTGCTGACGGTGGCGTTTGTGTTCCCGACGGTGACGGTGGTTTTAGCCGCGCATCCTGCGCCCAATACAGTCAGTCCAAGTCCAATGATCAGGAGAGTCGTTCGCATAGGCGTGATATTAATTGTAGTTAGAGATTTGCCGGAAAATCATAGTTCGCCGGCGGGGTAATTGTTTGGTCTTTAGGTGCAACGATAATTGCAATTGACTGACGATCTCGAAAAATTGTATCGCGTCCGGTCGTAACTTCTTTTCCATCCACGAACATTTTCATTTGATGCTGGGCATCCACCGTCGTATCTAAGACCTTATTTGATGTCAGATCTTCCTTCCAGACATCCATGAAATCACCGAGCGTGAAATCTTCTTTACGGGGTGACTCGATATGGATAATGCTGGTCGCGTCGTGGGTATGGAGCGGATGCAAACAATCAGCCGTTACTCCCGTGTCGGCTGGAATTGGTCGGTCCTGACCATTCATCGTGATTGATAAATGACTGTGGATGTGGAATGTGGTGGCGGCATCAGTCGTACAGGACAAGGCTAAGTCATGAACGCGTTTGGCGTCCTTGGCGGCTTGCTCAGCAGATGTAATTTTCGGTCGTGAAGTAAACCACCAGACTCCTCCGCCAATGACCAGGATAACAATGATTACCCACATCCAACGCCCCCAGTTGCGCTGAGGCTGTGGTTGCTTGCGTTCTTCACGCAGGCGAGCACGGCGCTGTGCGCGAGTTTCAAATTGGGGTTGGTCCATAGTTTCTACTACAAGCTGTAGTATAGATTAGCCTCGCAGCATGGTCAATTGCTGCCGTGCTTCTTCAGACATCTTGTTCGGATCCCAAGGTGGATCAAAACTGAGTTCGATGTCGATTTCCGGTAACCCAGTCGCTTGCTTCACCTTCGCCTCAATGTCTTGGCGAAAATACGGAACCAGAGGACAGCCTGGCGTCGTGAGTGTCATGATCAACTTCACCTTATCATTCAGGATTTTAATATCATAAATCAACCCCAAACTGACTATATCAATACCTAATTCAGGATCATCAACGGTTTTCAGTGCTTTGAGAACGTCGGCGTTGGTCGCCATGATTATTCTTCACGCATAAATGGTGAGCGTGCGCCATTCGCATGTTGCTCTGCCAAATAGCGCTCAGTTTCAAGCGCGGCCATACAGCCCCACCCCGCCGCGGTCACGGCTTGGCGATATTTCCAATCGGCGACATCGCCAGCAATAAATACTCCCGGAATTGAAGACTTTACACCGTCAACTAATTTCAAATACCCAGGTCCAACGAGTTCGAGCTGACCTTCAAAAATTTTGGTATTGGGTTGATGGCCAATCGCCAAAAATAAACCTTGGCAAGCTAACTCAGATTCTTGTTTAGTATTCACGTCCTGAATTTTCAAACCAGTGACTGTATCTTTCCCAAGCACATCGGTCACGTTGCTATTAAACATCAAGGTAATTTTTTTATCCTCTTCGGCTCGGTGTTGCATGGCTTTACTGGCACGAAGTTTGTCACCGCGGACAAGCACCGTGACTTTTGTCGCAAACTTGGTGAGATACGTCGCCTCTTCCATCGCGCTGTCCCCTCCTCCGACAACCACGACTTCTTTACCGCGGAAGAAGAAACCGTCACAGGTGGCACAGGCGGACACACCTTTGCCTCGCAGGCGTTGTTCATTCTCTAAGCCAAGCCACTTGGCGCTCGCACCGGTGGCAATAATTACACTGTCAGCCGTGTACTCTTCGTCTCCCGCCCATAGCTTCAGTGGTTGGGATGTAAAATCGACTTTGGTGACGGATTGCTGGACAATCGTTGTGCCAAAACGCTCAGCTTGAGCTTTCATGCTGTCCATGAGTTCCGGACCAAGAATGCCTTTTGGAAAACCCGGAAAATTATCGACGTCGGTGGTCGCCTGAAGTTGTCCGCCGGGTTCAGGACCGGCGAATAGGGTGGGTTTCAAATCAGCTCGGCTGGTGTAAATTGCGGCGGTGTATCCGGCCGGACCGGAACCGATGATGGCAACTCGAACGTGTGACATAGGCAACAAGATTACCATAAATCTCTATTTCTAACTAGTGAATTTGGCCTTATCTTAGCCTAAATAATTCTCTTGCTTTTTCATCCACAGAAAAAATAGCCGTTTTTATTGGGATTTGCTATACTTCCCCAGCGTTTATTCAATAACCACTAGGACAAAAGCCTATGGCAGACAAACCCATGAGTAAGTCCCAGCTGATCGGTTTCTTGGCCGAGAAGTCGGGAATGAGTAAGAAAGATGTAGCCGCGATGTGGGACTTGATCGTCGACACCGCCTACAAGCAAGCTAAGAGCGCCGGTGAGATCACGCTCCCAGGCCTCGGCAAACTGATGAAGAAGAACCGCGCCGCTCGCGTCGGCCGCAACCCAGCCACAGGCGCGACCATCCAGATTCCGGCCAAGACCGTCGTCAAGTTCCGGGTCGCCAAAGCGGCCAAGGACATGATCCTCGGTAAGTAGGTTATAGGTTCAAGGATTTAGGTAGAGCGCGGGCTGCAAAGCCCGCGCTGTGTTAATATGAGAACATGAAATTGATAGTCCTGTATGGACCGCCGGGAGTTGGGAAACTGACTGTTGCACAACTCTTGGCAAAGAAGACCGGCTACAAGGTGCTCCATAACCACCTGACGATTGAGTTATTGTGTTCGTTGTTTGAATGGGGTAGCCGTCCATACAACCAACTGATTAAAAAATATCGTTTTGACCTTCTAGAAATGGCTGCTAAATACAAAGTACGGGGTGTTATCACAACGTACGTCTATGCAGCTGAAGCGGATGATCAAGAAATGAAAGATTTACTTCGTCGTATGACCAAGCGTCGAGTGTCGGTCTATTTCGTCCAATTGTTGTGTTCTCAAAAAGAATTGGAACGCCGAATTAAGCATGAATCGCGAAAGAAATATACAAAAATCCGCCACGTAAAGAATCTACTTGATTTGATGCGAAAATACGATACTTTGGCGACAATCCCAGTTGGAAAAAATATGACAGTAGAAACAACCAAACTCTCACCTCAACAAACTGTCAACCGGATTATACGTTTCGTTAAACCGTAAACGATTGCCCGAGCTCGGGAATCGTAACGTGCCAATCTGAATGATGTTCCAATAGTCGTTTTTGTAAGCTCGCAGCTCGGTCAGGTTCGGCATGGACCAAGAATACTTGTTTGAGTCCCGGGATGGCAGCGGCGTACGATTCAAGTTCATTTGCGTCGGCATGAGCACTCAAATCATTCACAGTTTCAATCTTAGCTTGAACCGGAACGTCCTCGCCGAATAACCGTAATTGTTTCACGCCGTTGACTAACAGTCGTCCGTCGGTATAGCTGGCCTGATAACCAGTGAACAAGACCGTGTTGTTTGGGTTCGGTAAATTGTTTTTGAGGTGGTGCATGACTCGACCGCCATTGGCCATACCAGAAGCGCTAATGATCATCATTGGCCCCGGCCGATCATTCAAGGCTTTTGACTCCTCCACTGATTGCGTGTAGATCAGATTACTAAACACCAGCGGGTTTTCACCCAATCGCCCAAAATCGGTTTGGGCCTGCGGATCGTAGTCGCGGTGGTGCCGTTCAAACACCTCAGTCACCCGACCGGCTAGTGGACTATCGACGTAGATCGGAATACGCGGAATCATTCCCCGATCGGTCAATTGGTGCAATAAGTACACGAGTTCCTGAGTTCGACCCAAGGAAAAAGCAGGGACAATGATTTTCCCGCCCGTCTCGACGGTGCGTTTGACCACGTCGATCAACTGCTGATTGACTGAAGCAATTGGGTGATGGAGACGATCGCCGTACGTTGCCTCGAGAATGAGAGTTGGCGTGGGATCAGTAATCTTTTCTGGATCACGCAGTAAGGGAGCATCGTATCTTCCTAAATCACCCGTGTAGGCCAGTCGTTCATTGCCGATTTGTATTTCTACTACGGATGAACCGAGAATGTGGCCGGCGTCATAGAACTTGATCTGTACCCCAGGCACGATCTGATTCCAGGCTGGCGGTTGTTGGACGTAGGAAATCACCTGCCAGCGTTCCATAACCTCAGGGATGTCTTCTGGACCATACAAGGCTTGGACAAATTCAGTCGGTGCCAGTTTATGCCGGTTCGCGAATTCGGCGTCTTGTTGTTGTAGATGAGCGGCATCCAGTAAGATCTGCTCAGCCAAATCTTTCGTTGCACCGGTGCTGAAAATTTTCCCGCGGTAACCAAGTTTGATCAACAGTGGAAGTAGGCCGACATGGTCGAGATGGGCATGCGAAACCACCACCGCTTCGATGAATTTCGGATCGAACTCAAAACGATTATTGCGCGTCTGCATATCGCTCCGTCGCCCTTGGTGCATGCCGCAATCCAGCAAGATCCGGTGTCCGCCAGACTCAATCAGGTGCTGCGAGCCGGTGACTTCACCAGCTGCTCCGTAGAAAGTAATCTTCATGTTCGGCGATAATTGCTCACCCCTACATGTGGTTCGACAGGTTGTACATAATGGCGATGATGATCGCCACAATAATGATAATAATTGCGAGTTTACCCATAGTCTTGACCTCCTAACTAAAGTGTAGCATACTGTTGCTGTTCGTGATGTTCTTCGGCCGTACGTAACTCACCCGCAAGGGAAAGGGGGTGGGAGCGACTCGAGCCAACCGTCATCGGCAGTTCGGTGGAGATGGTCAACTGCCAAACGCCCTGTCATCCCCGCGTTCACCGGCGGGGAATTTTTTGGCTCCGGGACATAGATTCGAACTATGATACCCGCCTCCAAAGGGCGGTGTCCTACCATTAGACGATCCCGGAATAATGCGGACAGAGTATACCCGCATCAAGAATTTATTTCAAGTTAGACCCGCAAGTAGCGCCCAATCGCGAAAATCGATGACAAGGCTGACAAACCACATCCAA
Organism: uncultured Gammaproteobacteria bacterium; assembly: GCA_964383765.1. Taxonomy (GTDB): domain Bacteria; phylum Patescibacteriota; class Patescibacteriia; order SBBC01; family CAIJZX01; genus CAYLHT01. The sequence goes on from CAYLHT010000013.1 coordinate 13,815, forward strand.
CTCCCACTTCTAATCCCAGAATCGACCATAGGTGCTCGTGGACATATCCAACCACATTGATATCATATCCAGCAAAAAACGATCTCAGCCAAGGATTTGCCAGACTGAGGACCGGTAATAAAATTAAGGTGGTCAAGACGCTCGCTAATAACCCATACATCAAGCTTGTCACGATGAAGGGACCCCGCACAAAGGCGTCAGTTGCGCCCACCAACTTCATGATGCCGATTTCCTCACGCTGCGAATAGATGGCAACCCGCAATGTATTAAACACCATCAGGCCGGCAATGACAGCGAAGATTAGGGTTAGCCAAATGCTGGCCTGTTGAACTCGTTTCACAATCAACGACAATTTACTGATAACGGTTTGATTGGTTTCAACGTCGTTGCCGGTATCAGCAATGATCGAAGCATATTTCGGATCTTTGAGAGCTTTTGAAATAGCACCATACCCATCCAGGGTTTTTGCAGTAAACACTAGACCGGCTCCGAGTGGATTTTCGCCGATGGCCGTAATCGCCTCATTCACCAGTTTTTCGTCGACTTTCGGGTTTTGTTGTAGCTGTTGTAGATGTTCGGCGCGCGTGATCAATTTAAAGGTCGCGATTTCTGGATATTGTTGGGATAACTCTTGACCTACTTCACGTACACGCTGTTCAGTCGTCGTCGGGGTAAAAAAGACCGATAAATTCACCTTCTGCTTAACCGCCGATAACGTCTGCTGCCCAACCACATTCGTCCCAAAAACTAAGCTCATCAAAAACAGATTTAACATTAAAATCAGCACCGTCACCAGGGATAACCAAATATTCCGCCAGAAGTTCTGGGCCCCGAACCGGAACATGCGAATTAGTGTCAACATAGTTACAGGAGATATTTTCCAGCTTTTTGGTCGGCTATGACGTGACCGTGATCAAGCGTGATAACTCGTTTCTTTAACATATTCACAATTTCGCGGTTATGCGTCACCAAGACCACGGTTGTACCGAGTTGATTAATCTTTTTTAACAAACCAATAATTTCTTGAGCGTTGATCGAATCAAGGTTACCGGTAGGTTCGTCCGCCACGAGTAATTTCGGTCGATGCACGAGGGACCGAGCAATCACCACCCGTTGCTGTTCGCCGCCGGACACTTGGTCAGGGTAACGATCCATTTTTTGCTCTAAACCAACAATTTTTAAGACTTGGGGAACCACCAGTTCAATCCGTTGGTTTGTTTGTCCAGAAACTTCCAATGCAAACGCCACGTTTTCAAACAGTGTTTTCCTGGGCAAGAGTTTGAAATCTTGAAACACCACGCCAATTTGGCGTCGCAGGGTGGGTACATCACCATGGGGAATGCGAGTAATGTCCCAACCCCCGATCGCAATCTGGCCCCGATCTGGTCGTTCCTCCGCAATAATTAACTTTGCCAGGGTGGTTTTGCCGGAGCCAGATTGACCAACAATTGAGACGAATTCACCTGGGTCGATGTGGATGGAGACGTCTTCCAACCCAACGTTTCGTCGTTGATACAGTTTCGTGACGTGCTCAAACGTGACCATCTGGGTCTAGGACCACTGGTAATTCGCCCAGGCCCAACTTGAGAGCTGCGCCGCGGATTGAAATCGCAGAGCAGAACTGGGAGCACCCAACACGACGGTAATGACTTGAGCGCCCTGGGTATTTTTGGAGCGCAAGATATAGGTATATTTGGCTTCGTCGAGAAAACCAGTTTTGCCACCAGTAATGCTTAAACCACTCGTCCCAGCTAACAGCAACTTGTCGGTCGATTTAATCGAGTGGGTTTGTTTGGTATTCCGAGTCGTAAAGGTATAACTCTTTGCTAAGCTAGCCGCCCGCAGCTGGGGGTAATCATGGAAGGCGTGGCTGGCGATGACGGCCAAGTCACTGGCGGATGAGACATTGGCTGGGTCAAGTCCATTCACATCAACAAAATGGGTATGCGCTAACCCCCAGCTGGCGGCTTTCGTATTCATCGCGTCAACGAACTGCGCCCGAGTCAATCCAGTGCTGCGGGCCAGCAGTGTCGCCGCGTTGTTGGCCGAACCGACAATCATGCTATAGAACGTATCTTTGATACTGAGTGTATCGCCGACATTGACTCGTAAATATGCGTACGGCGTGATATCAGCTTTACGGTAGGTCACTATGGTTGACATGACTACGTTTTGGTCAAGGGCGACCATGGCCGTCATCAATTTGGTCAAACTCGCAATCGGTGCCACTGCCTCAGCTTGCTGACTAGCTAAGACTGTCCCGCTGCCTTGGTCATAGACCACATACGAGCTGGCAGTCACGGTGGGCGTGACGGTCGATCCAGTCTCAGTTACTTTGAGATTTGGGATCGATTCACTGGTAACGGCGGGAGGAACGTCGGGGGCTGGTGTAGCTGCCGGGCTAACCGTCACGTTCGTGACACCAACATTTTTGGTTTTGAGACTCGAGTATGCGGCGTAGGATAAATCAATAATTCGGCCCGCCGGTTGACCCCAGCCCGAAATTATTTTAACGGTGACGGAGCGTTTTGTCTCGGTGCTCGTGACCGTGACGTAACTACCAACCGGAAAATCGTTGGAGGTCCCATGCAGTTTCGGATAACGGGGTGAGCAGTGATACCGGCAGTACCAACTAGCAATCCCGGCCTCCGCGCTGCGGTCCTCCAGGACCGCGTAGAGTGCATTCAGGCTGGTGGGTTTAGCTTGAAAAATATTCAAACCCGGGTTGACACCGGCGGACATGGCAGACCACGCTTGGGTGGTCGGATCATACATCCACACCTGGCGTTTCCAATAACTTGTGCCGCGCGGCAACACGACTGCCAACGTCCGGGGCAAATCAGGAGTAAGCGACGACACTCCCGTAATGGTCAAACGATACACGGAGCCAAGCACGGTATGGTCAGCTGGTAGAGTTGGTACAGTTGCTTCGCTGACGGTCCAGGTAACGTCAGCTTCATTCGGTAAGGCGTGGGGGAAAATTGCCGCTTTGGCACCGGTGTCGAGAATCAACGTTTTACCGTCATTCACCAAACCACTATCAAAATGAACGGCGGGCGTTTCAGCAGCTTTGGCCGGTAATGCCAGAATTGCCAGCAATCCAAAGCCGACGTATACTGCGCACGTCAGAATCCGCGGGTATAGTTTAGTGGTCAAACGCGACCTTCCCAAGGTTGAGTCGGGGGTTCGATTCCCCCTACCCGCTCCAAATAATTGAGTTAGGTTTGAAAAAACAGAAATTCTACTTTGCCATGAAGCTCTAGGGATCGAACGGGCCGAGGACGGCTCTCGGTGAGAGCCGACCGCAGGCCCAGGCCCGAGCCGCACGAATGCGGCGAGTGGTCGATTCCCCCTACCCGCTCCAAACAGAGCCATGTTGAGCTTTGGTTTTCGCCAACGCATTGGTGTTCAGCCTACCAGAATTACGACTGTTTGACAACCCGTTGGATAAATTGGTGAGTTTGGTCGGCCATCACCCGTACCGATTGTGGATCTCGAAATGGGCGGTGGGTTGAGCCGGGGATGGTCAATTGATATTTTTGCGAACTGCCCAAACTATTCCAGATGATTTTCAGACTCTGGCCGCTCACAATCGGATCATGACCGCTGGCCATCAGAAGAGTTGGGATTGTGATGGCCGGTAAGGCTGGTAACACTCCCCGTTGAATCACATCATAGGTATCGAGAATCCCGGTTATTGGCCAGGCTAGGGTTGAACCTAATGTCGCATAGTTTTTTCGTACTTCAGGGGATAAACCTGTTTTCGGAATATCACGAATAAATAAACGTAACGTCCGTAGGAGTACTTTTTGAAATCGTCCTCCACCCCGATAGGATGTTGGAGGGTTGATAGCGATCACTCCAGTTACCACGCCCGGATGTCGATGAATGTACTCTAAGGCTAAGATACCCCCGAATGACGCGCCGACAATGAAAATCTTTTGGACTCGAGCTCGTAGATCAGCGACAGTTCGATCAACTGAAGAACGCCAATCTACCGGCGTGGTCTGACGTAAGGCAGTCATCCCCTGCCCATGTCCGGCTACTCGTACGCCCGAAACCGTGTATCCAAGCCGGTGCAGGTGATCACCAAATGATCGATAATCACCAATGCTCCCGCCATATCCGTGGATAATCAGAATGCCTACCGGGCCGCCCAGCAGCAAAAAGGGTTGGGCACCAGGGGCAATTGGAATTGACGGGCTTGACATGGTAGGCTAGGGTTGATGATCACGCCGGTGTAGCTCAGTGGTAGAGCAATGCTTTCGTAAAGCAGAGGTCGTCGGTTCAATCCCGACCACCGGCTCCAAAGAAATGGTTAGTCAATGGTGACCTGTCCGCGGTTATTATCCCAACTGTATCCATTCATCCAGACTCGAACATGCTGATGTTTGAGCCAGTCAGTCACGTATTGATCAACTGAGGGTGCGGCCACCAAAATTTGGAAAACGTGGGCCTGTTCTTGGCCGTCGACGGTCTTGCGTTCTGTGACTTTCAAGATATGGAAGCCATACTTGGTATGAATCAAATCGCTGATCTGATTGAGTGGCAAGCTAAAGCTCACCTCATCGAGTTCTTTCAGCTGGGTTCCTTTGGGAACAAACCCCAGATCTCCGCCCTTGGCTCCGTAGGCGTCGTCGCTGTAGGATTTTGCCACATCCTCAAAATTGGATGAATTACTTTTGAGCAGGGCTAGCACCTTGTCGGCTTGCTGACGAGCACTCGTGTTTAAGTGTTCGTCGAATGATAACTTTTCTTGGAGCCGATCGCGAGCGACAACGGACCAAATCACAAAGCGCTTGTACTGGGTTGGTGTCCAGTCATACAAACGCTTGAGCGTAGCCGTAATTTGGTCTGGTTTCCCAGTTTGGTTTAACTGAGCTTGGAACGCCTGATCAATATCGGCGGTCGAAATCGTGATGTTCATGTCTCGAAGAATAGTCGCCAGACCGCGATCTTGAATAATTTTACTGAGCGCATCTCTGGCATTTTGCTCAGATGTATGGATTGGAAATGCCACCTGGCTGGTTTGTGTCAGCTGATCATGATAACGACTAATGGCTTGATATTGCATGAGCCACACAAAAACCGAGAGCGGATGCCAACCAACACTCGCGGCTGGCAACGGAGTCCAGCGGGTCACCATGGTGGTACGTGAACCATGCCAATGAAAGCCATACACGCCAATGGCTGTAATCAGCCATACTCCAAGGACCAGACCAATCAAGGTTGAGACGGAACGACGGACTATATTGTTTGGTGAGGTCTTCATGTTGAAGAAGTCGAGCGTTGACCAAAGAAGTATGACCACCAGGCTGAAGCGTGTGTGTGGGAAGATTGGTCAGCGGTGGTCGAGGTTGGGTTGTTTGAATCGTTGGTCACGTTCAAAGTATCGTTGTTCGGTGGTACGACAATAACTTGTTCGCCGCTTTTTTTCAAGCCCAATTGCAAGCGCGCTTCACGTTCTTGAAAGGTGGGGCTTTGAAGGTAATCAATCAAATCTTTAAGTTCGCGCTGGTGGCGTTGCGCCGTAGCGACTTGTTGCTGTAAACGCCCGACCTGTTGTTGGACGTGGTGCCCGGCCACGAACTCGCGAACCATGGCCACCAGAAAAACGACAAGTAAGGTACCCGAAACAATCACCACCCACCAACTTGGGCGACGGAATAATTGTCCGGTATTACTTTTTGCGCGTCGGGCCATGCTCAGATGGATGACGTTTCAAGAGCTGATTGAGTTCTTCCGGACCTAGCTGAGATTTCAATTGGTCAACCATCGCGACCAGTTCATTCGCGCTGAGCGGCCCACCAGCTTGTCCACTGTAGTGTTGTTGGAGGTCAGCCAATTGGCGTTGGACGTCAGCCGGCTGGGCCACAAAATCAAGGTCTAAGGGCTCGCTCTTGCCGGCGGTAAAAAGACTAATAGTGCCGAATCGAAACATAGTCGACCATACTCCGCGGACGACATAGCGAATATCCTGAATTTTATCGAATGACGCTTCAATCGCCCTCCGTTCGAAGAATCCGCGTTGATCTAAATCAATTACGCGGCTGGTCGTGATTAATAAAATGTTGTTTTGCCACAGGTAAATCGACCGAATCACCCACAGGCTAGCGACGATGAGGACCACGAGGAATCCAAGCACTCCCCAACCGTGGTGAGCAAACCACCAGGTCAGCAGAAAAAAATTGACGATAATCAGGAACCCGCCGAACACTGTGGCCGGCAGTAAGACCGCATAATGTTGCTTGACCGTCCGCACCAAGCGTTCACCGTCCTTTAAATGTGTGCTAAGATATTCGTCGATATTCATATGCGTCAACGCACTGCCAAACGAATCTTTATCGCCGCCTCGATTGTGATGGTCTTGAGCATGCTCGGTTTCACGTTGTTACCATTGCTGCGCTAGCGTTTCAAAACTGCTAAGAAGGCAGATTGGGGCAAATCAACTTTACCCATAGTTTTCATCCGGCGTTTACCTTTTTTCTGTTTCTCGAGCAGTTTACGTTTCCGGGTGACGTCGCCGCCATAGAGCTTGGCGGTTACATCTTTACGCATCGCCGGCAGACGCTCTGCCGCAATCACCTTCCCGCCAATCGCGGCCTGAATTTTAACTTCGAACATTTGCCGCGGTAACACCTCTTTGAGCGCTTCCACGACTTTACGGCCGGCGCGTTGGGATTGATCGCGGTAGACGATGGTCGACAATGGCTCAACCATGTCGTCTGCCACCAGGATATCCATCCGAACCACGTCGGCAGCTTGATAGTCGGCTAAGTGATAATCAACCGAGGCATAGCCGGCCGTCGCACTCTTGAGCGTATCATAGTAATCCACCAGAATCGAGGCCAATGGCAACCGGAAGTTCATGACCGCACGGGTCGGATCGAGATACTGAACATCAATGAACTCGCCACGCCGGTCTTGCGTGGCCGCCATCACCGGCCCGATGTACTGGCTGGGGGTGACGACGTGAACGCGCATGATCGGCTCCTCCACGCGTTCAATTCTAGATGGATCTGGTAACGCCAATGGGCTGCGCACGAGCAGTGGTTCGGTTTGGTGCTGTAAAAAAACATGGTATGCCACGGATGGGACGGTCACCAATAATTCTAAATTATGTTCACGATGCAATCGCTCTTGGACAATATCAAGGTGGAGTAGTCCTAAGAAGCCGCACCGAAATCCGAACCCCAGGGCCGGTGATTGTTCAGGTTCATAACTTAATGCCGCGTCGTTGAGTTTTAGCTTATCCATCGCTTCGCGTAACCGGGCGTAATCATCACCCGACTGCGTGAAAATGCCGGCAAACACCATCGGCACGACTTCGGTGTAGCCGGGTAGAGCGGTAACTTTGGGAGGATCAACCGTGACGGTATCGCCGACTCGAGCCTGACGCACAGTCTTGAGTCCAGTCACAATGTAGCCTATTTCGCCCGCTTGTAATTCGGTTGTCGCCACTAATTTTGGACGAAACGCGCCGACTTCGAGTGCCGGCGTGACTGCTTTGGTTGCCAGTAAGTGCACTTTTTGATTGGGGGTCAATTGTCCATCCACCACCCGCACGTAAATCACCACCCCTCGGTAAGCATCGAAGGTGGAATCAAAAATTAACGCCCGTAGAGGTTTGTGCGCGTCACCCTGCGGTGCTGGGACCTGATCGATCACACGCTGAAGTATGTCCTCGACGCCCGCTCCGGTTTTTCCGGAGGCTTTAATGATGTCGCCTGGTTGGCAATTCAAGAGTTTCGTGATGTCCTCAATCACTTGATCGACATCAAGGTTCGGTAAATCAATTTTATTCACGACCGGAATAATTTTCAAACCCTGGGCTTGCGCTAAATGTAAGTTTGCCAGGGTCTGGGCCTGAATACCTTGCGATGCATCAATCAGTAAAATTGCACCTTCGACCGCGGCGAGTGATCGCGAAACCTCATAACTAAAATCAACGTGGCCGGGTGTATCAATCAAATTTAATTCATAACCCTTCCACGACATTCGGACCGGTGCCAATTTAACCGTAATCCCCCGCTCGCGTTCAATGTCCATTTGATCAAGCAGTTGATCTTGCATATCGCGTTTGGCGACCGTGCCGGTGACTTCCAACAACCGATCAGCCAACGTCGACTTCCCATGGTCGATGTGCGCAATGATGCAAAAATTGCGGATCCGGTTGAGGTCCATATTAGCTGACTCCCCCATTCACATCATTGCGTCGGAACCGGGTAGTAAACTTCGTGATGGCTTGGCGAATCATGGATGCTTCTTCGAGTTTAAAGAAGGCCGCGAAGAGCAAGAACGCAAGAATGCCAACGAAACCCGCGACCAGAAGCTGCGACAATACCCCCACTCCACGTGATAAACTCAGCCCAAAGCTAACCAATGCGTATTTACTGCCTTGAACCACCAGTGCCATCAGCAAGGTCACGCCAATAATTTTGAGTACGGATTGAAATATCCGTTCTTCATCGAGTTGTCCGACCCTGCGATGAAGAGCAGCAAACAGTAACGTTGCATTCAAAATGCTCGAGATAGTGAACGATAATGCTAGACCGGTGACGCCCATTTTGAAACCAAGAATAAATGATCCGACGATGTCAGCGCCAACGGCAATCGTGGTGATCCGAACCGGTGTCTTGGTATCCTGCATTGCGTAAAAAGACCTTGCCAGGAGTGGAATGAGCGACTGCGCAAAAAAAGACAGTGCAAAAAATCCTAAGGTTTGGGCAGTGGCAATCGTATCGGTCCAGCTAATATGGTAGACGCCGAAAATCACACGCACCAGCTGTGCTCGTAGTTGAATCATCAACACGGTAATCGGAATAATCAAAAACAAAATTTGGCGGACCATCACCGAGAAATGCTGAATGAATTCTTGCCGTTTATTGGTTTTGAGTTGTTCGACGAACACCGGAAAGGCCACGGTCGCCATCGAGACCCCAATAATGCCAATTGGTGCATCTTGCAAGGTGTTCGCCCAGTGGAAAATCGACAAGGCACCGGTACTCAATCGGTTAGCAATCGGCACATTCACAAATTGATCAATTTGCGTGACCGACTGCCCGATGGTCCGAGGTAACAAGAGCTTACCAATTTGTCGCACGCCGCCGTGCCGCCAGCCAGCCATTGCTCCCGGCCGCCAGCCCGCCCGCCAAGCGGCAGCGAATTGAATGACAACATGTGCCAGCGCACCGAGCACGGCTCCCCAAGCCACTCCAGCCGGACCTAAGGGCTTGGCCAAGAACACAATGCCAAAAATTATCCCAAGATTATTGGCGATCGGAGCTAACGACACAGCTAAGAAATGTCTAAGTGACTGCAATATTCCGGCCATCACGTTGCCGACCGCGAACAGCAACATGTTGAACGACATAATCCGCATGAGTGTGATGGTTTCTGACTGGGCATGCGGAGTAAAATGTTTTCCAAACAATAAGGCCCGCCCAATTGGCTCGGCAGCGAAGAACAGTAACACACTGGCAATAGCGAATACCCACACGACGATCGTTAAAATCGATCGTGAAATCCGCCAAGCTTCTTCCCGTCGGTCTTGGTAATACGCTAGGAAGACCGGCATGAACGATGTCAGCAGCGAACCTAAAATGAGCGTTCCATAGATAAAATCCGGAATCGCAAAGGCAGTATAGATCGGGGTCGCGCCGAGCGTACCAAAATGTCGCGCGATCAGCTGTTCGCGAAGCAGGCCTAAGATTTTACTGATGATCCAGCTCGACCCAACAATCACCGCGCCGCCGAAGACCGTGGTCTGGAGCTTCAACCAAATTTTCGAAAACATGTGTTTGCGATTCTAACACTTTTTTTGTTTTTTCGCAACCCTAATCTGCCCCCTCCTTTCTGAAGGAGGGGTAAGGGGTGGTCAACCGCGAGCGAGGAAGGAGCGGTAAAACAAAACCACAGATCCGGCCGAGTCAGGAGCGGTCAGCACTGTGCGGTATCGTACGGAGGAGATTCCTCTTGCGAGGAAAACGTCCGGTCCTACACGTTGCTGGCATCACTGCCTCGGCCAAACCTGTGGTCAGCCTCTTCTGAATGTACATCCCATAACGTGGGATATCAACTCAGAAGGGGTGGGGAAGGAATACATGGCTGTACTTCTCTCCCCTTCTCCGCTTGCGCGGAAGGTGCGTTGCTACTTCTGTGCGTGCATCTCATAATGCACGTAGATCTCGGGGTAGTCCACACACACTTGCTGGTGGTTGGACATCACCGGTCCCCGAAAGGTGATGCGAACTGGGTCTCCGGCCGTGGTGACGTTCAGGTTGACCCAGCCCCGGAACTCATGACGCGCCTCATCGACGAGCTTGTCCGGGTTAACCACGTCCTGGAGCCGGGAGGCAGTTGCAGTCATCATCGCCTCGGTCAGCGCGAGATCACCGACCGTGCTGACGTCGAACCGTCGGGAGGTGCCGTGGGAAGCGCTACACGACGCCAGTCCTACGGTGAAGAGAAGGCGGAGTCCTAGACGCTTGGTCATGAGTATCCTTTCTCCGCTTTAGCGGAACCTGATCCCGAGTACCTGGCTAAGGTAGATGACCATCGCCAGCGTGTTCGCGCTACAGCCGATGATCAGGTAACGATTACGAGTGCGCAGCATTCCAATCAGGACGAGAAACGTCCCCATCGTCCGGGCGATGACATCCGTGACTGAGATGTCTCCGACCTGATGAAGTGTCCAAGTCCTTAAGATTTGGGTTGCGATTCCAGAGGAGAAGATCGCAAACCCAATCAGCGGCAGCCAATTCCAGAGCCGGTTCATTGGTTGGATTCTCCTGTAAGGTTCGTTCCAGAACTTCCCTCCCTAGCCGCCACAACGCTGGAGGGAGCGTCATGACGGCGAGGGAGTAGTCTAGCACGGCTAGACGACCTTCTTGAGCGTCGTACCCAAGCCTCGAGAAAGGGTACGACACTCGAGAAGATGGGCAAGGATTTGACTGAGAACAGTGGTACCTTGCCCGTGTTCACCACTGGTGTACGACTACCGGACGCTCGACCGCTTGGTCGCCATGAACCGCCGGGTCCGCTCGTCGCTGCTGAGCTTGAGCGGCTTGTGGTCGGGGGTGCGGCCGAAGAAACGCTTGATGGCTTCGATCAGATTCCTCACGTCTACCTCCTTGTCCTCGACTAGTCGTCGAGCGGTTGTGAGCCTCGATACAGCCGGAACAGCGATTGCACGTTGGCGCTTCGATCGAGACACGGCCACATCGCCACGATCCCGATCAGGAACATCCCGAGTCCGATCCAACCGGCAATGAGCTGGAACGGTCCGAGGTCGAGACCCTCGTTCATCCCGAGCTGGATGACCCAGATCGAGACAGTGTTGACGAGAACCAGGACGCGGCGTTTCTGCTCACCCCGCAGCAGCTTCCAGCAGATCACCAGGCAGGTGATGCCACCCGCCATGGCGTATGCGTTGAAGCCCCGTCCGAGGACACCGTCCTGGTACACGAGCGTGATCAACAGGTAACCGACGAGAGCGCAGAGCAGGTACATGACCAGTCCGAAAGCTCGGTTGTTCATGGGATTCCTTTCCCGCGAAACGCGGTTGTGAATGTGACAGAACGAACTGCTACTCCCACTTGAAACTACGAATGAGAATGAATGCGATCGTAGACCCAAGCGAGAGGAGAAGAATGTAGCCATCCTTCTCGCTGTACTGCTGCACCCGGCTACGGGTTGAGCGAACTGGCCGTGACTTCGACACCCGCCACCGGTCTGCGCGTCAGACTGACTGCGCTGACGGCCAGCCCGAGGCAGAAGATGCCGATGAAACCCAGTAACACGTAGGCCTCGTTGGTTAACGAAATCAAC
>CAYLHT010000014.1:0-24829 GCA_964383765.1 uncultured Gammaproteobacteria bacterium
AACCAAATCTACCGTGGCGCCAAACTGGCCCAAGGTTTTGACAATAATGGCGGTGGCGGTCAAACCGTCGGAACCGTAATCACCAAAGATGGTGATCATCTCATGCTGACTAATCGCTCGCCGAATCCGGTCAACGGCTTCTGGCATTTGTGAATATGTCCACGGATCAGCCAGATCCTTGGGATAGGTCGGGTGTAGAAAATGTTCAACCGCGTCGAGGTCGCGGACGCCGCGCTGCCACAGCAACTGACGAATCACCGGCGGCCAATCGGTCAATGTTTTGGTAAAACTTGCCGGTGCGTTTTCCGCGAGGATCCAGGTCCGATCATTCATACAAAAGTAGAGAAAAGTTTTGTCAGATCAATCCGTTCAATTGACCGCCGCACCAGCGGCCCTTCCTTGAGTTGCGGCAGGCGATCCTGGTAACTCGGCTTGGCCTGTTGGAAGAACAAGCCGATCGGAAATTTGTCACCTGGGTTGATTGCTTTTTCCCAAGCGGCTGAGCGGTTGGACGGATCATGTCCAAGCGTGTCTAATTTGACGACCTTTTGGAAGAACCAGGAGAACGTATTGAGGTGGTTGAAGGTCACACACGGTTGGAACACGTCAATCAGTGAAAAACCGTTGTGTTTGACGCCGCCGACAATCAATTGTTGGAGATGTTTGACGTCACCGGCAAATCCGCGGGCCACGTAGCCGCAGTCAGCTGCCAGAGCGAGAGCGATTGGGTTGATTGGTTCTTCTATACTGCCGCTCGGCGTCGAATCCGTTTTAAATCCTTGCACCGACGTTGGTGACGTCTGACCTTTGGTCAATCCATACACCTGATTGTCGTGCACGAGATACGTGATATTCGGATTTGCGCGAATGGTGTGAAGAAAGTGAGATAAGCCTTCGCCGTAGCCGTCACCATCGCCGCCCACGACGATCGTCGTCACGCCGTGGTTTGCGAGTGATACCCCGGTAGCGAGCGGCAGCGCTCGGCCGTGTAAACCATGAAAGCCATAGGCGCGTACAAAATTCGCTTGATTACCGGAGCAGCCAATCCCAAATACGACCACGACTTGGTGCGGTTCAAGGGCCAGTTCAACCAAGGCTTGCTTGAGGGCCGTCCAGATTCCAAAATCACCGCACCCCGGACACCAGGTTGGGAACTGGTGAGTTTCGAAATCTTTAATGGTATGAGTTACACCCATAGTTATGAAATCATTTCTTTCAGTTGCTGGGCGAGTTCGTGCGGATCAAACGGCCGGCCGTCAAAGCGCCGAATGTGCCGGTCAAAGGCGTACCCGGTGTGTTCGCGAATCCAGCCTTCCATTTGTCCACTTTGATTGCCTTCCACCATCACCGTGGCAGCTGCGTTTTCCAAAATTTTCTTGATCGCATCAGCTGGAAATGGATTGACCCACGTGATTGGCAAAAGATTGACCTTCAGTCGATGTTTACGTTCAAGTATACTCATGGCTGCCTGGCACGGAATGACGCTCGAACCCCAGGTCACGACGGTCAAATCAGCTTTGGCTGGCCCAATCAGACGCGGCGTTGGAACGTGTTTCAGTAACTCATCGGTTTTGCGTTGGCGTTTTTCCATTTGGGCCATCCGCATATCAATATCTTCATTTGATAACCCGTAGGTATCGTGTTCATCGGAGTTCGCTAAAAATAATCCATTCGGCGTGCCCGGTAATGAGCGCGGAGAAATACCATCCGAGTCATCGGTTCGGTAACGCCCAAATGATTGATCGGCGTGCAGATCAGCGGCCGTCGCAATCTTGCCGCGGTCAATTGGTTTCGCTCGGACGGACAGCGGCTCAATGCTCATGTGACTCTCGGCCAAGTATTTGTCGGTCATCACGATCACTGGGGTTTGATAGCGTTCAGCCAAGTCAAACGCCTGCTGGGTCAGTTCAAAACATTCTTGCGGCGTGCCCGGCGCTAAAACAATTTTCAAAAAATCCCCCTGTGACGCATGCAGGACTTGGCGCAGATCGCCTTGCTCGGTCCACGTCGGCAAGCCGGTTGATGGTCCACCGCGCTGAGCTTCGATGACCACGATCCCCACCTCGGTCATACCAGCCATGCCCACGGCTTCAGTCATCAACGCAAATCCACCGCCGGCTGTTCCGCACATCGCCCGTACGCCGGCGTAGGCGGCACCGATCGTTTCATTGATGACCCCAATTTCATCTTCCGCGTGCCGAACGACCATCCCATACGTCGGACCGTGCTCCGCTAGAAAGTGCAAAATCGACGAGGATGGCGTCATCGGATACCCAGCGTAGAATAAACACCCAGCTTGAATTGCGCCGAGTCCAATCGCGTCATTGCCGGTTAATAACATTTGAGGTTTCGGGTTGGCCGTCGGCACGAGGTCCCACGGAAAGCTTTCAGCCTGAGTTTTGGTAATGGTGTTGTACCCGACACGGAGCACATCGATATTGAGCTTGGCAATGGCTTCGCCTTTGTGGACAAAGGTTTGATGGACCACATTGGCTGGAAATTCAAAATCTAAACTCAATAATGCAAACGTCGCACCGAGCGCGACGGTGTTGCGCATCAGTTTCTGCGCGCCGGCGTCTAAAGCCAGCTGTTCGAGCGGTAATCCGTATACCCGAATATCCTTGCGCGACAAGACGGCCGGGTCAAATCCTTTCAGAGTTCGATCGGTTGAATCATAGACAATCACGCCGTGCGGGGTGAGCTCGTTGAGGTGTCGGTCAATCGTTTCACGGTTGAGCGCCACTAAGATATTGACCTCAGCCCGATTGGTCGCCGGCTGACCGGCCACGGCGTAGACTTGGTCGGTGTTATGGCCACCGCGAATCAACGACGGATATTCCGGGTACTCAAACACGTTCAACCCGGCCCGCATGCAGGTTTTGGCGAAGATCGTGCCCGTCGACATAATGCCGAACCCGGCCTCGCCGCCGATTTTCCAGCTGACGTCGTTTTGTCTGCGCGTCATGAGGCCTTAGTGTAGCACGCGCTGGACCGCGGTCGCAATGGCGCGTTCTTCGTTAGTCGGAATGGTGATGTGTCGGATACGCCGGGCCGCCGGCAGTTTCAAGACTTGGCGCTGGATGAAGGTATTTTGTCCAACCGAACCAGTGAAGACAATCGCGTCGCACCGCTCGAGTTGACCCAGGTAGCTTGCCAGGTAGCGCTGGATGTTGTGGATGAACATGGCCACCGCGAACTTGGCATTTGTTCGCTGCTTGGCTGTCCAGCGCTGTTTGAGCCAACCGGCGACCGGATGTCCAGCCGCTCCCAAAATATCGCGCATGTCCGTCAGTCCGGTTAATCCAAATAACCCGGAACGTTTCTCTAACAAATCTTCAACTTGTTTCGCGGATTTCCCGTGCTCGACGAGAAATAACGGAATTGAGGGATCAATATCCCCGCTGCGCGTTGACATCGTCAGCCCTTCCAAGGGCGTAAAGCCCATACTCGTGTCGAGCGGCCGGCCATGGTCCCACAAGGTGATGCTATCCCCTGCTCCCAGGTGAATCGTCACGGCTGAGACACGGCTGATCGGCCGTTTCAGTTTTTTTGCGGCTTGTTCAAGCGCCCAGTGATGAGAAATACCGTGAAAACCATATTTGCGGATGTGAAATTTCTTGCTGATCGATAGCGGTAATGGATACCACTGGACGGTTTGGGGCAAATCGTGAAACGCGGCGGTGTCAAACACCCCATACTGTTCAACCCGCGGCCATAATTTTATCGCCGCTGCTACGCCAGCTAAATTCAACGGCATATGCAGCGGTGCTAATTCGGTGATGTGGCGCAAATGTTGAACAATATTCGACGTGAGCTTGGTTGGTTGCCAGTAGATTCCGCCGCCGTGCACAATTCGATGAGCAATGGCAGAAGGTTGTAGGTTGTAGGTTACTAGGGTTGAGCGGACGGTGTTCATGGCAGTCCGAACGTCTCGCGCGACTACTCTGCGTTCTATTTTTTTCCGGCCGACCTGAAGAACGAAGCGAGCTCGAGCACCGAGGTCATCGATCAGTCCAGACAGAACTTCGTGTTCGCCCTGAAAGACACCAAACTTCAGCGACGACGACCCAGTGTTAATGACCAGCAGTGTTTTCACGCCATGATCACTTCACCCGTCGTTTCCGGGCCAACCCCAAAGGCGTTAGCTTCATCGGTGTCGACGTGCATCCGCCAGACATAGTCTGGATGAATCCGAACTAGTACCTGGTCAAATACTCCGCCGCGCGGTCCGCTGACCTTCACGTTGACAATTTGCCCATCGGTTAGCCCATAGTTCTGGCCATCGGTTGGACTGGCATGGATATGGCGCTGCTGAATGATGGCGGCGTTGACACTGACTGAACCAGACCGGCCCGTTATTGTTAGCTGGCTGGCATGATCCAAATGCCCGGAGTCACTGAGCGGCGGGTGGAGACCAAGTTTACGGGCATCAGTCATGGCCAGCTCCACTTGCGTGTATGGTCGGAGCGGACCCACTATGCCAACCTGTTCAAGCTTTCCATTTGGACCATCGACCGTCACGCGTTCGACTGCGATGAATTGCGGCGGTTGTGAAATCGGTTTAGCTGACGTTGGCTCATCGCCGGGAAACAATTTGCGCCAGTCTTCGGCAGACAGGTGAACGTGCCGAGCGGAAATTTCAATGGAGACAGTGATCATAGGCCTTCAAATAAATTATGTCCGTTCATGTCAGGTGGAACCGGTAACCCCGTCAGTCCCAGCAAGGTCGGCGCGACATCGGCCAACACGCCGACCGGAGTGAGTGACGACAAATCGCGAACCGGCACGTGGAACTTTGACAGTACTGCGGGTGGTAAGTCATTGGCGATCACGATCAACGGTACCGGATTTGCTGAGTGCTCCTTGCTGACCGCGCCGGTCTGCGGATCAATCTTGGCTTCGGCGTTGCCGTGGTCAGCGGTAATCATGACTAATCCGTTGATTCCAAGTGTCGTTTCCACGATTTCACCGATGCAGGTATCGACGGTTTCAATCCCTTTAATGGTAGCGATGATATTCCCAGTATGCCCGACCATGTCCGGATTGGCAAAATTGACCACCACGAAACTGTACTGGCCGGTGTTGATGGCCTTGACCACGCGCTCGGTAATTTCACGGGCGCTCATCTCGGGCTTTTGATCGTAACTGGCCACTGGCGGTGACGGCACCAGTACGCGGTCCTCGCCGGTAAAGGCCGCTTCCGTTCCGCCATTGAAAAAGAATGTGACGTGGGCATACTTTTCCGTCTCAGCGGCGTGCAGTTGCTTTAAGCCGGCATCGCTGTAGATTTTGGCCAATGGCTGCGTCACTTCCTCGGGCGGAAAGGCGATGCTGACCGGCAAGTCCCGCTCGTACTCAGTCATGGCGATAAAGGTCATGTCCTTCAAGTAGTCCGGCCGCGGGAATTTGGCAAAGCCCGGCAAGACAAAGGCTTTGGTTAATTCGCGCGCGCGGTCAGACCGATAATTGAAGAAAATGACCGTGTCGTGGTCGTCGATGGTCGTGACTGGTTTTCCATTCTGGGTGATGACCGTCGGCACAAATTGTTCATCATACGTCCGGTTGGCGTAGGATTGTTCAATCGCTGTGATCGGGTCTGCAGCGGTCGGACCTTGACCGAGCGCCATCGCTTGGTACGCCAATTGCGTTCGATCCCAATGATTATCGCGGTCCATGGCGTAGAACCGACCGCTGATACTCGCGATCTGACCGACGCCAATCGAGGCCATTTTCTTTTGAAGTTTACGCACGAACTCTAAGCCGCTATTGTAGGGCGTGTCTCGGCCGTCGAGAATCACGTGCACGAAGACTTGTTTGAGTTTCTGTTGTTGGCACAGCTCTAACAGGGCAAACGCGTGCTCATCGAAACTGTGTACGCCGGCTGAACTGAACATGCCAATGATGTGGACTTTGGATTTGTGCTCTTTGACTGACTGCAGTCCTTGCACAAAAACTGGATTTTGGAAAAAGGTTCCGTCCACGATACTGCGAGTAATGCGCGGTAAATCTTGATAGATGACTTTGCCGCTGCCAATGGTTAAGTGACCGACTTCAGAATTACCCATTTCACCCCACGGCAAGCCAACTGAGTCGCCGGAGGCTTGCAGGGTCATGGTCGCGTACTGCTCAATCAAGCGGTCGAGAACTGGAGTCTTGGCTAACGCAATTGCATTCCCCCGCGACGGTGCGGCCACGCCAAATCCATCGAGGACAATCAGCACCGCAGGTTGGCGTTTTGGTGAGATCATGGCTGGATGATTGATCGTCCAGTCATATCCGACGGTTGTTGACGACCGAAGAGTTTTAAGATCGTCGGCGCGACGTCACCCAGCGCACCATCGGAACGTAATTTCAACTGACCCAGATTCTTGCTGACCACGAACAGCGGGACTGGGTTGGCTGAATGTTCAGTATCAACTTCATCAGTTTTGAGATTGATCATTTCCTCTAAATTGCCGTGGTCGCCGGTCACCAGCAACGTCCCGTTCGCTTTCAGCACGGCTTGTTCTAGGCGCCCCAAACAGGCATCGGTCGCTTCCATGGCCGCGATGCCGGCTTTCAAAACGCCGGTGTGCGCAACCATGTCCGTATTGGCGTAATTCAACACAATAATATCGTGTGATTTTTGTTCGAGCGATTGAATCACGCGATCGGTTAAGACGTGGCTACTCATCGCCGGTGTTTGGTCATACGTCCGAACGTCCGGTGATGGAATCATGACTCGATCTTCACCGCCCACCGGATCAGCGTAGCCGCCGTTGAAAAAATATGTGACATGGGCGTACTTCTCGCTCTCGGCAATGTACAGTTGGCGCCGGTCATGGAGCACCATTGGCAAGGTGTCGTGGAGTTGAACCGCCGGATAGGCCGTTAAGATATCGCCTAAGTCGGGGCCAAAGTCCGTCATCGCCACGAACAGCAAATCGCGGATCACCCGCGACCGAGTAAATGGTTTGGTTGAAGCGTTCAGCTCCTCGAACTTGGCTTGTACGAATGGTTTACTCAGTTGGCGCGCGCGATCGGACCGCAAGTTGAAGTGAATCATAGCGTCGCCATCCCGAATGCCGTCGAAAGTTGCAATCACCGTTGGTTTAATAAACTCATCTGACTCACCGCGATTATAGGCTTGGCTGATGGCTTCAAGCGGATCGTCGACGCGGTGGGCGGCCTGACCCTCGGTCATCGCTCGATAGGCCAGTTCGGTCCGTGACCAGATTTTATTGCGGTCCATGCCGTAGAAACGGCCCATAATCGTCGCCACCCGGGCGTCACCCAGGTGCGGAATAAATTTGGATAAAATTTCTCGGGCCAAGAATCGGGGCGAATCTCGCCCGTCGGTAAAGAGATGAATCTTCACCTGCCGTAATCGATGGGTTTGGCAAAATAACAACAACGCCAACAAATGATCTGGGTCAGCGTGGGCGCTTTGATGATTGCCCAGCATCCCCACCAAGTGCAACGTCGAGGAACGTTGCTGGACGTGTCGGAGCGCCGCCAGGAACGCCGGGTTACGAAAAAACGTGCCGTCGTTAATGTTCTGGGAAATCCGGACGTTTTCTTGAACCACTACACGTCCGGCGCCGAGATTCATATGGCCAGCCTCGGAGTTCCCGTCCTGGCCGGACGCCAAGCCAACCGCCGGGCCGGCGGCTTGGAGATGGGTGTGCGGATACTGGGTGTGCCAGCGGTGCAGCACCGGCGTCTTGGCGAGCGTCACCGCATTCCCTTTGGACGGCGACGCAATCCCCCACCCATCGAGAATCGCCAGCACCAACGGACCGTGATCTGCCATGGTGTATTAGGCAGTCAGTTCACGCTCAATCTGCAACAAACGGTTATACTTGGCTACCCGTTCTCCGCGGGCCGGCGCTCCGGCTTTCAGAAATGGTGCCCCAACCGCGACGGCCAAGTCCGCCACAAAACTATCAACGGTTTCGCCCGAGCGGTGAGAAATGATGACGGTGTACTTCGCAGCCTGAGCCTTGAGAATCGCATCGATCGTTTCCGATAAGCTGCCAACTTGATTGGGCTTGATCAGGATGTCTTTGCCGGCACCGGCCGCAATCCCCCGCTCTAGTCGTCCAACGTTCGTGGTGAACACATCATCGCCGACCAGTGTTAGTTTTTTGCCGAGTTGTTTCGTCAAATCGCTCCACCCTTCCCAATCGTCTTCCGCCAGCGGATCTTCAATCGACAGCAGCGGGAATTTGTCTAACCACTCTTTCAGGACGCCAATCATGCCGACGTTCGTTAGGCCGCCAGTCGTTTGGCCGAATTGGTAGCGCTGGGTCGCGCGATCGTAAAAGGTCGTCGCGGCCATATCAAGCGCCAGGGCCACATCATCCGGTGCTGACAACTCGCTGGCTTGAATCGCATCCACGAGGAAGGTTGCGGCTGTGGCGTCATCCGTGATACGCGGTGCGTAGCCGCCTTCATCACCCAGTGCGGTCGAAAGTTTTTTTGCAGTCAGTAGTTCGCCCAGCTTGTGATAGACGGTGACGCCGCGTTCAATTCGTTCAGCCGCGGTTTTACCGTCCGGCACAACCATAAATTCCTGAATTTTCAAACCTGAATCGGCATGCAATCCGCCATTGATGACATTCATCATCGGCCGCGGGAGTGTCGCCGGATCAATCGCCGGAAAATCAAACGCCCGCTGGATCATGCGGTACAGCGGTTGGTGTTCCAGTAGAGCGTGGGCCCGCATGGCCGCTAACGATACGCTCAAGATGGCATTCGCCCCGAGTTTTGATTTGTTGATGGTGCCATCCAATTCCAGCATCGTCCGGTCAATCTCGCGTTGTTCACGCACGTCCTGACCAACTAAGGCTTTGGCAATCGGACCGGTCACGTGAGCGACGGCTTGCTCAACGCCTTTGCCGCCATACCGCTTCGGATCTCCATCGCGCAGTTCAACGGCTTCATGACTGCCGGTCGATGCGCCGGATGGCACCGCCGCCACGCCTACTGCGCCGGTATCAAGTTCAACCGTGGTTTCAAGCGTGGGGTTGCCGCGTGAGTCAAGAATCTGGCGGCTGGTGATGGATGCAATATTCATAAGTGTTAGCGCTGTTGAACGACTGCTAATCCTGGCAATTTTTTACCTTCGAGAAATTCGAGCATTGCGCCGCCACCCGTCGACAGAAAAGCGAAATGTTGAGCGCGTCCAGTTTGACGAATGGCATCCAGTGTTTCTCCGCCGCCGGCAATCGCCCGCGCGCGCGACTTGGCGACGGCTTGCGCGATCGCTTGGGTACCTCGATCAAACGGACGTTGTTCATAAATACCCATCGGTCCATTCCAAGCGATCGTTCGCGCCGCCCGGATGACACGGGAGAACAGATCAATCGTGTCCGGACCAACATCCACAATAATTTCGCGATGGTTGATGTTGCCAACCGCTCGCACGAATCGGGGCACGCCAGTTTTCCGATTGGTCGTCACGACGACATCACACGGAATTTCCAATTTTTTGTTGGCGGTCGTCAACCCGCCGGCCGGCGCTAACATTTGCGGTTCGGTAAAAGACGCGCCGATCGCCAAACCTTCGGCTTGCAGAATCGTGTTCGCTAAGGCGCCGCCCAGGAGGACCTTGTCGGCGCGTTTCAATAACCGTTTGATCAATCCGAGCTTGGTGGAAATTTTTGCGCCGCCGAGAATGGCGACGTACGGCCGGGCTGGACGCTTCAGCAGCGGCGATAAATGTTTGACTTCCGCTTGCAACAACAATCCAGCGTAGGCCGGACGTAACTTCGCCAGCCCCACAATCGAAGCATGGGCCCGGTGCGAGTCGGCGAACGCGTCGTTCACAACAATGTCGCATAAACTCGCAAGTCGTCGAGCTACCCGACCGCTGTTTTCTTCTTCCCCAGCTTCAAACCGAATATTCTCTAACATCGCTACCTGGCCGGGTTTGAGCTGGTCGATCGCAGACGCCACGCTGCGGTGAAATAGCGGCTCAGGAATAAATTGGATGGGGTGTTTAATCAGACGTGACACTGGCCGTACCAACGGTCGCAGCGATAAGCGGGGTTGCCGACCCTGCGGCCGGCCGCGGTGCGCGACCAGGATGACTTTGGCGTCGTGGTTCATCAGCCAAGTGATCGTTGGGAGTGTAGCGGTGATACGCGAAACATCCCGCGGCCGGCCGCCGGCCCCGAGTTCGATATTATAGTCCACCCGCAAAATCACCCGTTTATTTTTGACCTTGGCTTTCCGCACATCGCGCAGCTTCATATCATGAGTATACCACAACACAAACCAGCTGTTGAGGCAACTGTAATGACTACTGGGTTTTAAGATAGACTTCTCCGCCCATGGAAAAGGCTTTCCAGGCGTCGATCGGTTTGAGAATAGACATAAAATATCGTAGGTCCACCCACTTGCGTACTAACCACGCGAAGAAGCCTTGTAGCTGCGGGCCACCGTACGAACTGATCGCCCACATGCCGCCAATGGGAATAACAAAGCCGTAATGTTTCGGTAGATAATTTTCTAACTGTTCATCCCGGCGCAGGTGCACAATGTTCGCGGCCGCTTGGCGACCTTGATCAACCGCTACCGGCGCAACTTGCGGCAAGGGACGCTGGGTGACCGGGTCAATCACGACGGCCGCATCACCGATCACAAACACATTCGGAAATCCAGGAATGAATAATTGTGGTGTGACGGCAATTTGGCCCTTGGGGGTCAGCGGCACGTTCAACGTCTTCAAGAGATGATGCCCCTGGTTGCCGCCACACCAGACAAACACGTCAAAATCTAATCGCTGTCCGCTGTGTAAAATCACGCGGTGATCGTCAACCTGGACGATCGGCAAGCCGAAATGATACTGCACTCCTAACTGATCAAGACGATGACGCGCCGTCGATTGAGCCCAGTCGCCTAAACCCATCAGAATGTTCGGCCCAGCTTCGACGATTGCAACCCGAATCAGGTCAGGGGAAAATCCGTGCTGTTTGGCCAAGCGATGGGCATAATGCTTCAATTCACCCGCCACTTCCACCCCGGAGACCCCGCCCCCACCAACCAAGACCGTCACCGGTTGTTGATCGTTGACGACGCGGTGTAACAGCGCGTCAAGCTTGAGGTGAATCCGTAAGGCGTCGGGCAATTCTTTGAGCGTCACGCTGTAATCGGCCATACCCGGAATACCGAAATCGTTGCTCTCGCTGCCAAGCGCCACGATCAGTTCGTCGTACATGACCGGTGAATCGTTCTCCAAATTCACCCGCTGGCTTTTAACATCAATGCCGGTCACCACACCTTGAATGACGTTGATATCGTGCTTGAGCAGAATGTTGTGCAGCGCTTTGATCCGAACGCACACCCCGCGCTCCAAGGCTTCCAATTCTTCCGGTTTGATATCCATGGCTGCCGTCGCCACTTCGTACAGCAAGGCGTGGTATAAGTGGTAACAGTTCTTATCGATCAGCGTCACATTGTACGTATCGCTTGGCCGACGTCGGCGTTCCAATTCCTGAGCGGCCGCTAAACCGGCAAAACCGCCGCCGACAATAACGACGTGGTGGCGACGATGATGCGGGTGGTCCATTGATCCAGTATATCACAGCTCAGATGACAAACTGACGTCACTGTGCTAGGCTCGACATGTCATGCGATCAACCACAATCTATGCGATCTTGTCGGGTTTGGTGCTCTTTACATTTGCAGCTCTGCCAACATACGCGCAGACTCCACGCGCGGCACTTCAACTAACCGTAGCCGCCGATCAGAAAGCGGTGTCAACACCAGGCACGCTCACCTACACCGTGATCGTGACGAACAGCGGCAGCGTCGCGGCTCAAAACCTGAAACTCGCTGATACCTTGCCGGCGGGCTTTACGTACGTGGATCCAAACATCCACCAGGAATTAGCTACACTCGGATCGCTTGGAGCCGGTGAATCTCTTTCCAAGTCGGTCAAAGCCCAAGTTCCGGCGAGTGTTGTTGCCGGCCGCTACGAATACGAAGTTATTGCTAGCGCTGACAATGCCGACTCGATTCAGAGCTTTGTCGGCGTGGACGTAACGGCTGGGAAAGTTTTGGGTGCGAGTACGACGTTGGCGGAGACGGGGGCGTCGTTGCTTAGCCGCCTGGTATTCGTTTCAGGTGTAGTGGCTATCGCCCTGGGTTTAATTTTCCGACAATACAAAATCAGCTCCTAGGTCGATTTGGTTGTCTGCTTAGCCTTAGGTTGTTTTATGTAACACCCCGTCCACATGTTTTCGTAAATCGTGTGGATCAAGATTTGATTTGACGACGTAGTCGTCGGCGCCCAGTTTCTTGGCCATCGACACGTGTTCGTCGGAGTCGAGGTTGGACAACACAATCACCCGAATATCCCAGAGTGACGGCGTGCCTTTGACTAAGCGCAAAATTTCAAACCCATTCGGCTCATGGTAGCTTTCGCCATGCGTGTCGCCGGTGGGTGTATCCGGAATCAGTAAATCTAACAACACTACGTGCGGTTTCGTGGTAATAACCTTTTCTTCAGCCGAAGCACGATCGGAGGCTGAATCAACATCATACTCACCCTGCTGCAAAATCATTCGGTACAGCGAAATGAGTAACGGTTCGTCTTCAATTAACAGGACACGGGTCGCCATGACTGTAGTATATCGAGCGTCACCCGTCCGCGCAAATTAGGGTCGAATGAAGTAACTGAAGAGATAGGAGGTGGTGGAGTCGAGATCTGGTTGTCCAAGGTATTCGGCTGAATTGAGATGCCGGAGTCGCTGTTCCTGGGCGTGACGCTGACGAACATAAACCAGGACAACCGCAATGGGTCCGGGGCCGTCGACCGGAATCGCCAATGCTTGTTCAACGTCCAAGTGCTCAATCGCCGTGAGCGACACTGCATCCTCGGCGTTGGCCTGAACCAGCGAGTGGTAGTGGGAAAAATCTACACTGGCCAGGACCAGGTCATCTTGGGTGGCGTTTGACGTTAACCACCGGACGAGTTGATCGCGCTCAGTAGGACTGGTTCCGGATTTCATAGTGATCGCCACCACCACTGCCTTCGGCCAACGCCGGTGTATAAACGGCACAATAGCATTGACACCGTGTTCTCCTTCCAAGAGATGATCATCAAACCGAGCGATACCAGAGTTGACCAAGTTCTTCGCCAAAACACCATCCGTCTTGACCGGACCAGTTACGCCGATCCAATCACGCGCCGTGGTGCAGATCCGTCCTACCCCCTGATCCTGATGATCGGGACCGAGCACGATCACACGTTTCGGGGTTTCACGAATCCCGTCGAGATAAGCCTTGATGATCGGCGCGACGAGGGTATGATGCGGCAGAATCCCGGCGACCACGTGATTGTGAGCGGCTATCACATATGGCGCAGCACCTCGTTCAGCCGCTGCTATGTCGCCTGACGTCGTGCTTCGGATGACCAGGGGAGAACTCATCGGTCTGGTTGAGACAACCGCGAAACCCGCGATCGCACCTGCAACCGCGGTTCCGGCGATCACCAACCAGCGACGAACGATCACTGAATCGTGATACCTTGGCTGGATTGTCCCAAGGTCAGACTGCCCGGCGCATCGAAGGCTTGCAAGAGTGGTGGCTCGGCCACGGCTGTGCCCGGGATAACTGCCTGGGTCAGGTAGTAGAAGCTTCGCTCGCCGGCGTAGAGCACCACCCGTCGATCGTCAAGGGCCATCGGGAAAGCTCGTTTTTGATCGTAGCCAAGGGTATAGAGGTAGGCTTCCGACAACGGTCGCAGGCCAGTCGGTAAGGTATCAGTAATTCCGTACCAGGTTCCCGGCGCGCCGGCTTTGGCCGACCAGGTGATTTCCACGCGAACCACGTCACCGCGCTTGAAGGTCGTGGAGTTTTTGCCGTTGACGAGATACCGACGAGAAATACTGAGGGCCGGATCGGGTGTGATCGCTTGGTCCGTCGGGACATCGTACGTCGTCGTGACACCCGCCGAGCCGGTGTGGTTAGTGATTGCGAATTGTTTGGCGTCCGCTGCCGAGATAATCAGGCTGAACGTCTCAGTGTCCTTCAAAGATTTCGTGACCGATTGGCCGTGGAGTTGGTACGTGACTGACACGGTTGGGCTGGCGGCGGCCAAGAGGCGTTCAGAGGCGAGCGCTGCTTCCAGCGAGGTGGTGGTGTCTTTGGGTTGGTGGGCGATGGAATAACGCAAGGCACCAAAACCGCTCGACTCTCCCACGTCAGTGGCGATGATCGCATACCGCGCCGTCGCCACCAGGTGCTCGTCATTCGATTGGCCGAGTGTCAACCAGAAATATGGTGCTTGGGTATGGCCGTAGCGCTGATTCAGGTAACTCACGATCGGCCGAACTTCTTCGCGAGCCCCGAGGGCGTCGAGCGCGAGGGCCAAGGTTAAGCGTTCGTGATCCGGCAGATCCGGCACAGCTAGCCAAGCATGAATATCCGGCAAGACTGGTTGACCAAGATTCGCCAGACCGAGCAAGGCGTAGCTGATTTGGTCGGTATTCGAATCGCGATTATTCAGGACGTTGGTGAACCACCCCAGCAGCTGACCACTCACTGGCGCCATCGCTGGATCGCCAGCTGCGAGCGCTGCGTACTCCAGGTCATCACTGCCAAATGGGTAGAGCGCAACTCCGGTATTCGTCACGTAAGCATTCGGATCGAATGCCGATTGCCAAGTCGTTTCTTTGAAATCATCGTTCAAGCGCCGGTTGGCAATCGTTGCAGCAACACCTTCATCCAGGCGTTGGTGCGGCGCCCACAGAACATTCTGCAATGTCGTATACGCCAGTAAGCGATTCGCGTTACCGAGGACAACCTGGGTGTCGCCGTCGGAACTGAGCTGGGGTTTATCCCCAGCTTCCAAGATGGCGACTGAGGTGAGGTTGTGTCGGAGCGTACTCGTCACCACGTTGATGGGCAACACCAGACTATCACTTTGCCCTTTAGCCGTGGCCTTGAATCGAACCTGATACTGACCAACTGGAAGTTCAGGCAATGGGAAATCGATAGCACTAAACGGGTGGCCGGATTTGGTAACGTCAGTTCCAGCTCGATCAACAATCGACATGGTCACGCTGGCGGTATCGTGGACGGAGACCTGCTGACCATAGACCGTTACGGGGATACTTGGTTTATCCTTGGTCAGGACCGTGGTGGGGACATCGGCCGTGACAAAGATCGGTAGGCTGACCGGCACCAAGCGGCTCGTGACACCAGCCTGGAGTGAGTCAGTGATCGCTTGAGCCGTGACGTTCCAGCTCGTCAGATTATCCGGCGCGGTGAACGTGGCGTCACCTTGTCCATCTGATCCGGTGGTGACCTCCGTGTACAGCGCATTATCTTTAAACGAAACTCGGTCGCCACCGCCGCCTCCACCTTCCGCGCCTTGGGCCAAGTCAAAGGCCCGGTGACTGGCGTAGGTTCCGAAGATTCCGTCGCCAACATAGCGGTAGACGGCGCTTAAAGGATCGCTGTCATTCCCATAGCCCAAGTTGCTGAGGGCTTGGTCGATGGCACGCAGATTGACCTTGGCAACGACGCCCTGACCACTCTGATCGGTCACTCGCACGTGCAGTTTGACCAACTGACCGGGCTGGTAGGACGGCTGATCGGTCGTCAACGTCAGGTTTAATTTACGCGTCGATTGGTCGAAGGTATAGGTGACATCATTCAGCTCCTCGAACGACGCGCCAGTAAAGATGACGGCTCGGACGTGCAGGGTCGGAACATCTGCTTCGGAAAATGTGAACGCGTAACTCGGATTGGTCGAGACGGCGGCCTGGCGTAAGCCAGCTTCTGAACTCAAGAACAAGTACTGCAGACCGGCTTCGGGCGCTTGTCCACCGGCAGTTTGGACTTTGGCACTGGCCGATTGGCCGACGCCATACTTCGCACCAACATTCTGGTCAGCGACATTGGGATCAATCAAGGTATGACCGCTAGTCGGTTGGCCGACATAGGACCACAGATAATCTGTCCGGGTGATTGTGCGGTGTTGTGGATCCTGAACCGACCACTCGACTCGGTATCCATCATTGACGTTGAGCGCCCAGGTTTTTGAGAATTGACCATTGGCATCAGTCGTAACGGTGAAGGATTCCGTCGTTTCATCGTGTTGGGCGTACGTATAGGTTGGGATCACTTGTTTTGACAAGAAATCGTAATGCTGGCCGCTCTTCTGTTGTTCGTACGTGGTGTGATAGAGCTTGCCGGAAATCGTTGCGCCCGCGACCGGATCGGTCACGGCCTTGGTGGCGTCCGTATTCGAGTACTTGGAGAGATCAATCGTTCGGAGGAGTCCGTTGACCGTGGCCGAACTCGGGGTGGCTTTGACCGTCGTCGAAAGATCATATGAACCTGGATAGACTTGGATGAATGCATCAGCAAAGATGTTGGAGGTGTTCTCTCCGACTGGGTTGACCGAGACGCTCGTGCCGTATGAGGCCATGGTTTGACTGGTGGTGACTTGACCCTGGGCGTTGGTCGTCAACGTTCGGCTACTACCATTCACGTTCAGCGCCACGTCCAGATTCGGAACCGGCGTACCGTCGAAGAACGAGGCCTGGACCGTGAACTTGACTGCTTGGCCGTCGAACACTGCCGATCGATCGGGTGTCAGCGTTAGCTGGTACGGCGGTTTGCGATACGCTTCCACGTCGAGCGAGCGGCTCGCAATCACCTCATCGCCAACCATAATCCGAAGATCCTTACCATTGTTGAGCGACAGATTCTTGAGTTGGAGGTGACCAATGAATGTGCCGGTATCGGACAGTGTCAGGTCAACATGGTCAACCTCGGTTTCGATGGAACTGGCCTCAGTGTAGCTCGTTGAGATCAACCGGGCGCTGACCTGAGGAACCGGCGCTCCAGGTTGCCGGGGTTTGGCAATCCCCCAGAAGTAGACGGTGTCGTTCGGCTGGTAGATCGGCCGATCAATTGACAAGTAGGTCCAGTAGCGATCATCCGTTTGCCCGTACGGCCCAAAGCTTCGTCCGAAGTATTGGTATGGATCACGCTCAAGCAGCACGAACGTTTGATGATCCCCAGCTTTGACTGGTAACAGCACGGGTGAAGCTTTGTCAGTAAGTAATGTCGCTGGCGTATCGAATTGGGTGAACCCCTGAGTAGTGGTCGTGACCGCGGTCTGATCGGGTAAGCTGACCGTCGCGTTCGCCAGCGGGTGTTTCGAATTCAGATCCGTCAACCACACCAGACTCTGCGTTTCACTCGTGATGGCGTAGGCGCCGACGGGTGTGACCAAGAACGGTAACTCTGTCACCGGATCGGAGTCCATAATGGCCAAGTAGGCGCCTTCCGGTAAGTCATTCGGCCAGGTAATCGCGTCAGCTTGGAGCTGGCCACTGACGCTGGCGACTTTGGTCAGACCAGTACTCGAATAATGAACTCGGCTGGCCGCGTACAGTGCCCAGCTCGGAACATTGGACAAGTGCTCCGTGACGGCCTGCTGGAAGTCGTCCATGCCGGCATACTTGAAAACGTCAATATGATAGTCGAGTTTCGCCTTGGTCGGATCGTGTAAAACATTGACACTTAAGACCATGGGTGATTTTGGCGCAATCGTCGCGAAGGGCGTGCTTGGTTGAAGTTGGTATCCGTTCGAGGCTTGGTTTTTTGCGGCGGTTTCAAAGTGAATCACGAGCGTATCGGCGATCGTGTCGGTCGCCCCGGTTGGCGCTAGTCCGGCCGTGAGGGCCATGGTGTAGAGTGTTTGCTCTTGCAAAGGTTGCTGGGGAACGGCCACCAAGGTTCGGCCATGAACTTCAAACTTCACCGGAACATTCGGACTGATCTGGAAATGCTGTTGGAAATCTTTAGCGCTGACCCCGGCTTGGCTAAAGGTCACTTCCAAACCGGAATACAATGGAAAATTCGTGACTTGATCACGCGGGTACGTGCCGACAATCATAAACGTCTGGCGGACTTGGTAGGCCCATGAATACGTCCGCGGTTCGGTGCTCGTCGCTGTCGCCACCGCGCCGCCAAAACTGGCGGTATAGACAACACCGCTATCCAATGGTTTGGTCGGGGTGATGGTAAAGGTATTGTCGCCGCTGGTCTTCACCGTAAAATCAATCGTTGGTGTAAACGTAAAGTGTTGTTTAACCGTGGCGAGATCGAGTGAACCTGAGGTTGCGGCCAAGGTGAAAGCCGTCGTAGCATCCACTCCGCTTGAATCCGACTTCGTCGCTGTGAGCGTCACGGTCGCGGCGGCTGTTTGCTGAGTGGTGATACGATGCAAAAGATTCAGGTCGGATGAGAGTTGCTTAACCTTACTAGCCGGTAAGCGCACGATCAGAATCAGGGCTGTCGCGACGGCCACGGCTGGTACTAGTCGGATGGTCCACCATGACCAAGTCCGAGATCCTCGTTCAGAACGGGTTTTCAATCTTTTTGGTGATTGGGGGTTCTGCTGTAGGCGTTGCATAAATTCTGGTCGTTCTGTGAGTGGGTGAGCGTGACGCAACAAGCGCATAGCCTTGAGGACGTCGTGATCTTCGGCCGACAGTTTCGGCGGAGACTTTCGACGGCCGGCTAAGTAGTCGAGGTAGTCGTTGAGTTGATCGTGAGAATCGTTCATAGGTTGGAGGCTAAAGCGGCGGCTTGTTTCAAGGCGCGATACTGGAGTACTTTCACGTTGCCGACGGTGGTGTGCATGGCTTGAGCGGTTTCGGCTAAACTGCGTTGATCATAAAAACGATGTTGGATGACCTGGCGGTAGTTGTCTGGCAATTGAGACAAGACGTGTTCAGCTTGGGAACGCAACCGACCATCATCCATCGGGTCGGGCTCAATCTCGGGGTCAGTCCGGACCAGGTCGGGGTCAAGGGCTGCTTCGGGCAATCGGTAGACTCGGCGCCAGTGGTCAGCTAGGACATGCCGGGCCACGCCGAACAACCAGGCTTTGAAGGTGGTTCGAAATTGGGTAGTCGGTATCGATTCAACCATACGGATCATGATGTCGGAGGTCAGGTCTTCGGCGTCGGCCTGGCGGTCGACCCGGCGGTCGACCCAGTGGTAGACGAAGGTGGCATAGCGTTGGTACAGCGCTTGGACGGCAGCTTGGTCGCCGTGTTGGGCGAATGCAAGTAATTCGTGATCGGGACGCTCAGTCATAGCGGACAGTCAAAACAGCCGTTCCTACTAGTGTAGTCGCAGCGGGTTACAGTCTTCATTTTTTCGGCTTATTTTGTGGCCTGGGCGACCTGGTCTTTGACCACGTGCGCTGAAGCATTCAACGGATGCGGTTCAACCCCGGACGGCGGCACGATCGGGACGGTGAACTGGAAGGTGCTCCCCGTCCCCTCGCCTTCCGACTCCACCCAGATTCGACCGCCGTGGGAATCGATGATCGACTTCGCGATGAACAGACCGAGACCTGAACCATCCGGATGGATTTGGGCGATCCCGCTACCCCGTACGAACTTGCTGAATAAGGCCGGCGCATCTTCGTGCTTAATGCCAATGCCGGTGTCTTTGACCATCACATGCACAGCCTGTCCGGCGCCGCCAGGTTGGTCAATCGTTTCGGCGGTGACGTTAATGCCGCCTTTAGCCGTATACTTAATGGCATTGTCGATCAGGTTCAAGATCACGTCCTGTAATTTGTCACCGTCGGCGTTCACGATTGGCAGCGGAACTTTCGGCGGGGTGTAGGAGAGTTTCAAGCCCTTGTCATGGGCGTTCTTGGTCAGTTCCTTGATTTCGCGTTGGATCAGATCGTCAATTTGCACTGAACCCCGGGTGTACGAGAATCGGCCGGCTTCGATTTTCGAAACGTTCAAGAATTGGTTGATGAGACGAATCATGCGCTGTGATTCACCCAGCAAGTCGCTCAGGATTTTGGCGTGTTCTGGTTTCATCGAGCCGAAGTCGCCCTGGGTCATCATCGATAAGTAGCCCATGATGCCGGTCATCGGCGTCCGCAACTGGTGTGAAGCAATCGAGACGAATTCGGACTTGGCTTGGTCAAGTTCTTTCAGGTGCTCGTTGGCAACGCCCAATTGGTCATTCGTCACACGCAGCTGTTGGAAGAGCTGGAGGTTCCGGGCGACGATGCCGAGCTCATCGGCCATAGCTTGCATGGTCGCGATTTCCGATTCGGCGATGTCTTTCAACTTCTTGCCCGTGCCGATTTCAATCACGCCAATAGTTTTGCCTTCTGATTCAATTGGAATCAGGACCATGGATTTGATCCCCACCAACTTCTGGATAGTTTGGGCCAGCAGCCTCGGTACCGGCGGGCTGACCACGTCCGCAAAACTTTCGGTGGTTTTGATTTCACCGCTACGCAGCACTGCGTGGCCAAGGCTATTCGACTTCGGATCGTTCAGGTCGGTGGAGTATTGGTCAAAACGAATTGGTAATATTCGTTGGGCTTGCTGCGTCAGTGAGGTTTGCGTGATGGCCCGAGCTCTGACAGTTCGGCCGTCGTCGTCAAGAAAGACGAGAATTGCGCCGATGTACCCGAGCTTCGTCGCCACTGAGTCCGCGATGTTCTGAACGACTTGGTTGAAGTCAAGGCGGCGGGTAATATCTTTGGTGATGGTTTGTAATGTTTGTAGTGAGACATTCCGTTCTTGCAACTCCTCGGTCGCTTCTTCGACTTTGATCTTCAAGCTCTCGCCGAATTGCCGCGTCTCTTCATACAGATTCGCTTTCTGAATGGCTGAGCCGATGGACGGAGCTAACACATCGAGAACTTGCAAATCGTCGTTGCTAAACGTGTCGCCGGACAATTTCGGCCCGAGCGCCAAGAGCGCGATCAGGTGCCCCTGGGCGTAGACCGGCGCGACTAAGGCCGCGCCCATGCGTTCAAACTCTTTTTGGGACGCGATCAGCGGCGCGCGTTTGTCTTCCGGCGTGTCGTCAATCCGGCGTTCCAGCGAATCGAGCATGGAAGTATGTTGATGCTCGCGCAAGAACGCGATCAAGGGGCTGTCGTTGCGGATGCTCAGGTTCGGATTGACCGCCAAACGATCTGGTAAAGCATCAAATTTTTCTGTGCCAAGGGCTCCAGATTTTCGAAGGAGAACGGCGGTTGATTTGAGTTTGAGTTGCTGCGTGAGTGTCTGGTCGACCGAAAGAATAATTTTCCGAAGGTCAAGTTCAAAACTGAGTTGTTCAGAAATCTGACGTAAGATTTCCTGGTAATCAATCCGGGCTTTAAAGAAAATCCGATCGGTGACGCGCGACAGTAAATTCCGGAAAGGATCGAGGCCGAAGACGATGATGATGGCGACCAAAAATGCAAAAGTATTACGGCTCGTAGAAGTACCACCAAAGAATTGTGAAGAAACGATAGTCACTGCAATAAGGGCGAGTGAAACAACCGTGAGCAGAGTGGCATAAATAAGAGACCTTGTGATGACAAATCGAATATCAAACAATCTGTGTCTTACTATTGCATAAGCGGTTGATGCAATTAAAATGATAATCGAGTAAATTCCGTAAACAGATGGTCCGAATATGCCAAATAAAGGCAATATCAAATTTGTAGTAAGTGTAATGATGCCGGTAAGACCGAAACCCAATAATAAATATTGTAGTTGGCTCTTTTGTGGTCCTTTAGACTTTCTATACTTAACAATAAAACTAGTTAGAGCCAGACCAATATAAATCGCAAAAAAAAGAAAGAAAATAAAAGACAACGGACCAAACTCTACTTTCAACTGATTTGGTGTTGGGACTGCATGGACTATTATAAGTTTTGTAAATGAGACTAAGAATGAAATTACTAATAAACTTGTAAAACTAATAACAATAGTCGTTGAATTCTCTTTAAATTCTTTTTTTGGAAATACAAATGAAATAACAAAAAGCAGCCAAACAACAACACTTGAGGATACGTTAATAATCGATAAAATTGCGTTTGGTGACAATAAGTATGGATAGTGATCTCCAAAGAAACTTGACGAAATCCATAAGATAGTAAAAAAAATGAGTATCGAAAATACCTTATTTGTGTAGCTCCTAGAGTTAGATTTTAAAACTAAAACTCCTATGCCTATTGCCAATAAATCTATAATTAATAGAGGAAGTAATGCCGCCAAGTTATTCTACCTTAATAATTTCTGATTCGTTTGAAATCAGGCCCCACAATTGCGGATTATTTTTCTGAAGCTTCA
Source organism: uncultured Gammaproteobacteria bacterium (assembly GCA_964383765.1). GTDB lineage: Bacteria > Patescibacteriota > Patescibacteriia > SBBC01 > CAIJZX01 > CAYLHT01. The sequence continues at coordinate 22,125 of CAYLHT010000014.1, forward strand.
TCATGGCGTCGGGAAGATATAGCTCTGCAGGTGTCGAATAAGAGCCAAGGTAGAATCTTTCGTCTCCTATTTTGTTCCAAGTTATACCCATCTTTTGAAAACGATTGTATATCTCGTTATCAATTGCAGCCAACCAAAATAATTTGTTTGTTTTGTATGCAAAATCATGTATTGCCTTAATTAGGGCAATCATTATCCTGTTGTCATTAAACTTCTTAGTTATGTGATTGTCTGATACTAACCTTGAAATTTCTACAATCTCCTTTCGATCGACAGCTTTTAGGTCAGAAATTATGTTGCGTAAATTAAACTCTCGTTCAATTGGTAGGGTTGTTTTGTCTGCAAAAATTAATCTAATCGTACCTACGATTGTCCTATTAAACTTTGCTATAAAATGAATAGACTTTGAATCCAGGTCGTACTCATCAATATCTTTTTGAGTTTTGCTTTCCAAGTACCCCCATTTTGAGTAAACCTTTGTTCGTAATTCAAAAAGGGCAACCCTTTCTTCCTCTGAGTTCGCAATTTTTACGTTGACAGAATCCATTGATCTTATCCAAGTTTCTTTACCTTAAAATCCATGGTTCTCATGTCTATATGAATGTATTCAGGAACAGCGGGAATACTCCATTTTCCCGTTATCGCGCCCAAAATTACAAACGAAACATACCCCGCTAGAAGACCTACTGCTGATGACACTGCCGGTATGTAACTTTCTTTACTTAAGACTTTTTTAACTACTTCGCTATCTACATAATCGGGTATGTCAGGCACAAACTTGCTCAAATCTAAATCTGAATCTTTCGAATCTTTATTAAAACCAACTAATGTCTGAAAGGGAACGCCACCAGGAACAAACCTGTAGACGTTAATGCCAAATCCAATGTTGAGGCCTGAATAGATTTCTAGTCCCTTCTTCTCCGCATGACTGTGAAGTAAAATTGATAGTTTTGGGAGTGTATATTCAATTTCATCCAAAATAAATGAACACCCATCAATAAAACTATCAACATTATCTTCGGTAATGCCTTTGGGGAATGCTTGTATCTTCATCTCTGGTCTTATCTTGCTTAATTCGTCCGAAACAACACTGCTTTTATTCAAACCAATAGTTTCTGCCATAGCCCCAAACTGTCTATTAATATTGGTCAAATCAAATGCCTCCGGATCAGCAATCTTTAAACCGCCAATACCTAATCTCGTCAATCTTTCGGCGGTTAGCCCTCCGTCCGCACCTGCTCCAGCAATTCCGATCACCGAATCGGAGATTTTTTCTTGATCTTCAGGAGTGATGAGACCAATATTTCTTGAGAAGAAACTGGGCATTTTATTTTTTTGTGACAATGTAAGTTATCATCCCTAACCAAATTACAGTAAATAAATTTCCATAAAGAGAGTTTGGTTGAAAATTCGGATTAATCAAAGGCAAAACCAAGTCAAGAAACACAGCCGGAATTCCTCCAAGAATTACTGCCCAAAGAAATACTGTTGCATTAGACTTATGCATCCCATCTAGTCTTTTCCTTCTGTAGGCAAGTAAAGCAACTTGTGAAATGAAAAGGATTAGAAGATAAACATTATAAAGGTTATACATTGGACCTGGATGAACAGTTCCTGGATTATTTTGGCCACCCGATAAACCTTTAGAAATGAGTCCTGGAATGAATGCGGAGACAGATAGAAGAAGAAGTGGAATATAAAACAAAATAATGTGCCAGCGATCAAGTTGAATTAACCTATAAGGGTAAACCAGAACGAAGTGTACTAACAAAAAAACTAGGCCAGCCCCAAAAACGAAAACAAGAGACGATAAAAAAAGCGTAAAGTTGGATTCAGGTTTATAAGCTAATATTGCGCTTGTTTCAACCCACATACCCGTACTAAAGGATAACAACGCCATCACCTTCCTAATCTCATTCCCCGACCTCGTCACCCAAAAGAAAATCGCTAACGCTAGCTCCCCTGCCCCAACTAAATAAGTCAGTGTTAACAAAATGTCCTTCGTCAGGTTCATTTCCTCAAAATAATATAGCTCGTAAACCCAAGCCAAATCGTCGAAAAGAACGACCCGACGTAGCCGTATCTCGTCACATGCGTCAGGGGCATGTAAATATCAAACACAGCAGAAACCAAAAGGGAAGCAAAGATTCCGATTAAAATCAGGCGCAGGTAGTAACGATGCGTTCCGTCACTCGACCGAAGGCGAACAATCAAATTCACGATCGCCCAGACCCAATAGGCGGCGAAAATCAAAATCATGAACCAAAAATACGGACCGGCAGCCGTTGTATAGCCTTGGCCAAACCTGACAATCGACTGTTGCTGAACAAACAAATTGGTGAACAATAGACCAGGGATAATAATGACCAACGGCCAGACGGCCAGCGGGATTAGCTCACGCAGCGTTCGTCGCGGCAACGGGAAGGTAAAACTAAACGGTAAAATGAACATGGCTGTGGCCATGCCGCCCGCCCAGGCGATGTGCTCCGCCCACCGTCCACTGACGGCGCTATCAACGTAGCCCAACCCATTCGCCCCAACGTAGACGGCGATGGCAATAGCCAGTAACCCATACCACATCGTCGCCTGATTTTTCTCATAGCGGGAAATGAGAAAAAAACCTAGGACAAGTTCGGCCAGAGCGATGAGAAACAGGACGTAGCCGATCAGCATATACAAACTCGCCACCGGTCAAACGACGGGCA
>CAYLHT010000015.1:0-23252 GCA_964383765.1 uncultured Gammaproteobacteria bacterium
AAACAGACGTTTCTCGGCCGGATCCAATACGTACAGACCTGTCCGACCTGCGACGGCAAAGGCACGACCGTCGACAAACCCGGTAAGCAGTGCCACGGTCAGGGCCGGCGCGAGGAAACTGAAAGCGTAACCGTTAAAATCCCCGCTGGCATTGCTGACGGACAACGTATCAAACTGGCTGGCCGGGGTGAAGCCGGGCCGCGCGGGACTACTGCTGGTGACCTATACTTGGAGGTTTCGATTGCAACTGACCCGATTTTCAAACGCGACGAAGATGATGTTTTGAGTACGGCTTCGATCTCGCTGAGCACCGCCGCCCTAGGCGGACAGATTGACGTTGAAACGTTGCACGGTTTGGTTAAACTCAAAATCCCGGCCGGCACGCCCAGTGGTAAAGTCTTCGTGATTAAAGGTAAAGGCATTGAACATCTACGCGGCCGTGGACAGGGGGACCAACGGGTGACGGTTGAGGTTGAGATTCCGAAACACCTTTCAGCTAAGGCGAAGAAACTATTAAAAGAACTACAGGACGAGGGAGTATAGGGTCAATTTGCCAGTTGCAATTCGCGGACCTCGGTCTTGACAAACCCAAGAAAATGGAGTAAGCTGCGATGTTTCTCGATCCTTTGACGTCTGCGGCAACCATCAGAGCATTTACCATGCTTTGATTGTTGCTGCGGAACATTGCTGCAACCCCGCTGGTAGAACGCCGACCGGTGTTCTTGGCGCCGTACCCAGGGCGCGAATCTTTGTGACGGAGCGGGTTCCTGCCGCAAGGTAAGGAGGCAATCATGGGACGTTACGTGGGCGATCTCGCGAACAGCTTCATTGGTCAGCTAGGAATTTCCACAAGCGAGCTGACCGCTCCCGAGTGCGCCGGGAAGAGCATTGATCAGAGAACGCTGAACATGCTCTGGGGAAAGCGCGGTCAGCAGATCCGGAACCTGTGCAAGAAGATGAAGTCTGAGACACTCGGTCGGATCATCGCACAAGGGAGCCACTCCACGAACCACTTCTTTCGGCTTCGGGATCTCAACCAGGAGATCATCCCCGGGCAGCCGGAGGTAGCCATCGTGAATGGCCAGGGACGACCCCTGATGGTGTTCACACCGGGAAAGTCCTTGCTTCTCTCCCTGGCCGCGATGGCCATCACCTACGAGGTGTACATCATCCTCGATGGACGTTGGGCTAACCCTGTGGGCAACCCGCCCTCAGCTACCTCGGCCTGAGGTCCAAACGAGATCAACTAGGCAGCCGCTGTATGTTCGAGCGGTGCCTACCACCCACCAACGCAAGACGGTGGGTGATTTTTATATACCAATTCCAATCTCGGCTAGAGATATTTGCTATTTCGCTTATTTTGTGCTATACTATCAACACCTAAGTAAACCAAACACCAAATCGATGTCCTTACTGGCCATCAATCTAACCAATACCTCGGTTCAAGCACAAAGTTTCGTCGCGAACGTGAACTGGTCGCACCCGACCTGGGACTTATTCATTGTCCTGTTCTTCATTGTGGCTGGGTTTCTCTATGGATTATCGCTCGGTCGCGACCGGGTGATCGTGATTTTGATTTCGGTGTACATGGCCTTGGCGGTCGTTAACTCCGCGCCCTTCATCGGTAACTTCCAAGCCGACGTTGGTATCAACCAATTCTTCGTGTTCCGGATGTCGGCCTTTGTGGTCGTGTTCATCGTGTTGTTCTTCCTGATGTCCCGTTCGGCGCTGCTCTCGACCGTTGCTTCATCCGATACCCAAGGTGCTTGGTGGCAAGTATTGCTGTTCAGTTTTCTGCATGTCGGATTGCTGATATCAATCACGTTGTCATTCTTACCACCGAGCGCAGCTAGTCATTTAGCGCCGCTGACCCAGCGGATTTTCGTTCAAGATATCGGGCGATTTATCTGGATTGTGGCGCCGATTGCGGCCATGATTCTGATCAAAGGCGGCGCCGCCAAGAAACGGACCCAGCGCGAACGGCTGCTGGATGAAGTGTAAGAACACGCTTATTCATTCGTCATTAACAATGCACGGACGCTCTCGTCAAGCGTTTTTATGTGCGCAGTTCAGCCAGTCTTATTCACAAAATATACGCCTCGTATGAAGAAAGGTTTACTCCGTTTCATGGCGCCGGTCGTGGCTTTGGGTATGATCGTGCCGGCCGTGGTCGGTGCGCATGCCGATCGCGAAGAGGGTAGTTCGACTCCGGTCGAATCAGCCTCGTGGGTCAAAGCCGTCGATGAACACGGTGATAGCAATAGCATCGGCATGTTCAATCGGGATGAAGCCAACAAGAACTTAGTCAAAGTGAACGGCACGGTGACGGCCATCAGCGCCACCTCGATCACAGTCAAGAAAGGTGACACGACGACAACCTACACGTTCACGATCGACAGCAATACGAAAATCATCCGGAAGTTCAAGGGCCATGCCACCGTCGGCGAAGTCATGGTTGGCGACCAAGTCCGAGTCTGGGCGACGAGTCTGACTGACGGTACGGCTAAGTTGATCTGGGACAAGAGTATCTGGTGGGTCGCGCTCAAGGGTGTGATCAGCAACCTCAACACGACCACCAAGACGTTTGATCTGACCATCAGCCGGAAAGAGCCGGAAACCGGTCTGACCATGACGCTGACCATCCCAATTACGACCTCAAGCGATACGTCGTACTGGATGGGAGATCCAGCAGTGGCCAAAGCGTTCACCGACCTGGCCAACGGTCAAACCGTCAAGATCCGCGGCACCTTTGATAAGGTCGCGAAGAGTGTCTGGGCCAGCAAGATCACGATTCAAAGTTAAGTCAGCACGTATTCTGACGACCATCACGCCCGCAGCCGCGGGCGTGATGTGTTGTTAGGCCTTCGCGATCGCCTGAGTAATACCTTCGACGTCAGCCATCTGTTCAATTCGGACGGCCTGAGCGCGCCACTGGCTGGCGTGCGGATACCCAGCGATGTATTGGGCGAGGTGCTTCCGAAATTCGATCAAACCATAGTCGCCCTTCGCCTGATGTAACAGTTGGGCGTGCCGCAGAATTGTTTTGACGATCGTAGTGCGATCAACCGGATCGTATTTTCCGGTGGTTAAGAGTTGTTTGGCTTGCGAAAAAATCCAGGGTTGACCCTGACTGCCGCGGGCAATCCCGACGCCGTCCACTACGGTGTCGTGTAACATGCTGACCACCCGCTCCGGTGTAAAAATACCGCCGTTGGCCAAGACGATCCCACGGAATTTCTCTTTAACTTGGCGGATCATGTCCGTGTCAACGTCGCCGCTGTGACCTTGTTCGTAGCCGCGGCCATGGACCATAACCGCTTGAATCGGTAAGTCCTTGATCGCCTCAATGAAATCCACGGCGGTGTATCGATCAGCACAGCTCGGGTCAACATCTTTTGATTCTTTGCGGATGCTCGTTCGGATTTTGATGGATAGGGGAATGGTAATTGAATTGAGCGCAGCTTCAATCAGTTTCCGGGCGTATTGCGGATCTCGGAGCAGAGCCACACCCGCGCCCCGACCCACGACTTTCCGCGCCGGACAACCGAAGTTAATATCAAGTCCATCAAATCCTAGGGCTTCAACTTTCTTAGCCGCTTCCGCAAACGCTCCTGGATTGCGGCCAAAGATTTGGCAAATCACCGGCCGCTCGTCCTCTGACCGTGCCATCTTTTTCATGAACTTGGGTCCAGCGTGCACAATTGCTTCGGCCGCCATGAATTCGGTGTAGACGACGTCCGCGCCCCATTCTTTACATAATGTTCTATAAGCAACATCAGTAACTCCTTCCATGGGGGCAAGAGCAATGATTGGTTTCTTTAGCTGTAACCAAAAGTTGGCGGCCATGATGTCAGGACTCTAGCGAGTTTCTAGGTTTTTAGCAATAACACCGAGCGCGGACTGGAAAGTCCGCGCTCTACCCTAGAGGTATAGAGCGGACTTTTCCCGCTCAAAAAATCATAACTCGGGCGGGATCCCGCCGCATCAAATGCGGCGGTGACTAGTCCGCTCTGGCTGAAGCATTACTTTTTCCGCAACCGGGTCGTGCCATCAGGCAAATCTTCAACCACTGCGCCTTTGGCTTCGATCTGTTTGCGAATCTGATCAGACACCGCGTAGCGTTTCTCAGCCCGAGCTACCTCATACTCTTCGATCAATGTGTCGAAATCTGCCTCATCAACCCCGACGTGTTTTTTCGCTGCCACCGGGGTCAAATCGAGCGCCAGGACTGTATCAATCCTTTCTAGGGTAGCGGCTATATCAGCCGGCTTCAGGTCAGATTGTAGGAGCGTTTGAACTGTCGCTAAACCGGTCGCCGTATTCAAATCGTCGTTGATCGCGTTTCGAAACGCGCCAATGAATGAACGATTGACCTTGCCTCCGGTGCTCGGCAAGCCAGCGATGGTGTTCCAGAGCCGATGTAACCCCTCGGCCGCAGCGTGCAGCGATTCCCAAGTGAAGGACAATTGTTTGCGATAATGGGCTTGCAGAACCAAGTATCGGTAGGCGAGTGGATCGATCTTTTTCTCAATCACATCCTGCAGAGTAATTTTATTTCCCTCGGACTTCCCCATGCGTTTTCCGGGCAAGACCAAAAACTCACCATGCATCCAAATATTCACAAACGGATGTTTGCCGGTGGCAGCTTCGCTTTGCGCGATTTCGTTTTCATGGTGAACTGCGATGTGATCCACTCCGCCGGTGTGAATGTCGAATTGTTCACCCAACTCTTTCATTGACATCGCTGAACACTCAATGTGCCAACCCGGAAATCCCGTCCCCCAGGGACTTGACCATTCCATTTGGCGCTTGTCTTCAGGTTTGGAAAATTTCCAGAGTGCGAAATCTGAGGGATGTTTCTTCTCGGTGTTGACTTCCACTCGGGCGCCGGCTTGCTTGTCATGTGACTTCTGCCCGCTGAGTTGACCGTAGCTCGGAAATTTCGACGTATCGAAATAGATGCCGTCACTAATGTGGTACGTCACACCTTTCGCTTCGAGTTTATTGATCAGATCGATTTGCAGATCAATGGTGTCCGTGGCATTCAACACCACACTCGGCGGTTCGATGTTCAAGCGTTTCAAGTCGTCAAAAAATTCTTGGGTATGAAACTTTGCAATGTCCTGTGCGGATTTTTTCTGCTGCCGTGCGCTGGCTTCCATTTTATCTTCGCCCATGTCGGCATCATCAGTCAGATGGCCAACATCGGTCACATTCATGACCTGGTTTACCGAGTAATCGTTGAATTCTAAGGTTCGGCGCAGAACATCATCAAAAATGTAGGTGCGTAAATTACCCAAATGGGCGCTGCTGTAGACCGTCGGGCCGCAGGTGTACAGCCCGACCTGCTGATCGTGCAGGGGATGGAACGTTTCGAGTTTTCGGCTGCGGGTATTAAAGAGTTTCAGCTCTGCCATGAACATATTTTATCGTAAAAAACAGGATATGAAAACCCCCCGAACTGGCGGTCCGGGGGTGAAAGATCAATCCCGTAAAGAACGATGGCCGATATTATGAACTGATCGGCAAAACAAACATGACGACTAACGCCCACATCGCTAACGCTGAAACCATGGTGCTGGCGAGCGTCATCCCTCCGACGACTTCAACGAGCCAGTGCTCCTTTTTCGCCGGCGTTTGTGGCGGCGTTGGAGGTTCTGGCATTGGATTTTGATTTGGCATTGTTTTTTTGATTTTTGTTACTTCACCCGCTCTCCGGAACAACGGATGGAGTCCCCATCAGTGGGGAACAACAGGTGGGCCCAGAGTGATTAAGCTCCGTGAGCCGCTGGCTGGGCCGCCGGCGGGGACGAAGTTCGACCTTTGTTATGATTATCGACAAAACAGACCAAGTCGCGTGACCACTCATCTAGGATTGACTGGACATCAGCCCGCTCAACTTTGGGTTCAGTGCTTTTGAATTGATCTGGGTGCTTGATCACGTTTAAGCGGACTTTGGCCGCGGCTTCGTCCATAGCGTCAATTGCTTTGTCCGGATAGTGACGGTCCGGTAAACAGGTATCCGATAACTCAACCGCGGCGGCGAGAGCGGCATCCGTAATTTTAACATGGTGGTGCTGCTCGTAGCGTAGACGCAAACCGTGTAAAATTTTCAGGGTTTCTTCCTTGGTCGGTTCATTCACGACCACTGGTTGGAAACGACGTTCGAGGGTTACGTCTTTGACAATCTTGGCTTGGTATTCGTTCTGCGTCGTGGCGCCGATCGCTTGGAGTTCTCCTCGAGCCAGGGCGGGTTTTAAAATATCAGCCGCATCGATTGCGCCGGTGGCTTCGCCGGCTTCGGCTAACGTATGGAGCTCATCAATGAATAAAATAATTTCTCGCTGCGAAGCGATGACTTCATCGAGAATGGCTTTTAAGCGCTTCTCAAATTCACCTCGGTATTTTGTGCCGGCAACCAGCCCGGACAGATCCAAGGCCAGGATGCGCTTATTTTGAATTGGATCAGGGACTTCGCCGTGAGCGATTTCGTTGGCCAAGCCTTCGACAATCGCAGTTTTACCAACCCCAGAGTCGCCAACCAAGACGGCATTGTTCTTCGTGCGGCGAGAGAGAATTTGAATGACGCGATCGATTTCCGCTTGGCGTCCGATGACCGGATCAAGCTTGCCCGCCCGGGCCAAGGCCGTCAGATCTTGAGAGTACAGTCCCAGGATCGATCCACGTATTCGCTCGCGCGTATTTTCGCGAAGGAGGACCACACCAAAGTACATAAAGACGGCCGCAAATCCAAACAAGAATAGCAAACCGGTGGGCGTGGTTAGGTTCGAAAGAAATCCCCCCATAACCAAGGTTTAGTGATGCAAGCTGATGAACAGCACGACGAGCACGGTCGTGATCGCTGAGGCTAACGCATAGCCGGTGACCGCACTCGTGACGAGTGGACGTTGGGTTGAGACTGGAGCGGTGGTCGGCTGATGCTGAATCCTTTCCAGGAGATGGCCAAGATTGTATCGCAGCCATGCAAAGGCATTCCGATCTTCAGTCGAAGTCAACCAACCCTGCTCATCAAGTAATTGCTGTCCACGTTGGAGAGCACCCTGTAGGGGCTGGAGGGCGGCTGCCCAATCTGCGGCTGGCACCGCTCGGCAGTTCGTAGCCGTGGTCTTGAGCAATCCCGCCAACAACTCGTAGACGAGGATGGCCGGCGCATCAGTGTTACTGGCGGCAGTTTCCCAGCGGTTCAGCGTGTCTTGGATCTCTACCAGTAGTCCGTCGTCAGCCACCACTAAGTAGTTTGGCCCGATAAAGAGTTGTAACTCACTCATCACGATCCCGCGCCGACCGTTGACCACCGGCCACGGCAGGGAAGCAGTCACATAGTGTCGATACCCGCTGACGCGGGGTTTTGGGCTGACGCTTAAAATCGCTTCCAGATCGAGGGGATGGAAGTGATAATCGGTGGCTAGGCGCCGTACGTCCTGGTCACTGGGTTCAACCAGATGGACGACGCGCACAGCCGCCGTTTGAAATTCACGGTAGGCCATATGTTTTTTGCTTTTGATTTTTACTTTTCTACTGCTATTGTAGCACGTTTTTAGACATTCGTCAAGTTCTTGAGAAAAATGAAAAGGGCGGTCGCGAATCGTTCGCGTACCGCCCCAACCGCCCACGCCCTTACCGCTGATTCAGCGGAACGTTGTGAACGATGAATGGCAGACTGTCTGGAGTGGCCCACAACTCCGGGGGCAAGCCCCAGTTGTTGTAGTGGACCTCGACCCACATCGGATGCAGTCCGTCGTCGCCGGTGTTCTTGAGCCAGAAGTCCCAGTTGTTGTCATCGGTCTGCTGCATCTTCACGTCGTCGTAGTTGACGACGGCGGATGTGGTGCGACCGTGGCACTGCAGGTGGAACTTCGTCCACTTGTCCCTGGTCGAGAGGTAGATATCCTGACCAGGCGTGTACCAACCGTTACCGAACTCCTGTTGGACCTCAGGCATCCTGCCCTTGGGTCGGAACTGCGCGGGTCGGCCGCGCACCTGGGCCTGGATCCCGCGCGGGGTGACCCGAGCTGTGATCGTGGGATGGTACTCGTACAACGGACCGCTGCACCCGGCCAACAGCCCGAGCATCAGCAGTCCAGCCAGGTACTGCCGGAAGGTGGTCATCGGTCCCCCGTGACTCGCCGGGCGCCGTACTTCGTCTCGCCGGTGGCGACGTCGTAATAGGCGTCCAGGTCGGACAGCCCGTCGTAGGTGTACTGGTGATCGCGAGCGTCCGGGTGGAAGTTGATCGTCCGTTCGATGGTTGAAGTATCGGCATTCACGTCCCGAAACTGAATGACGTGATCCTTTTCCTTCAGGTCGAAGGACGCTACGCCGTCGCCGGACTCCGGCGAGGTCTGGGCCAGCAACAAGTACCAGCCGGCCTGCTTCGGCACGTCCGGATTCTTGCAGCGGACCCACTTGGTGTAGGGGCCGGAGTTGAAGAACGTGACGTGATGGAGCTGGTCCTGGGGCTTGGGCTGGAAAATGTCGTCCAGCCAGCATCCGTTCAAGGTGGTGCTGCAGAGCAGCGCCAGGGCGATGGAAAGAGCGAACCGCTTCATACAACTCCTCCGTTTCAGTTCATCTTCAGCTGAGCCGAAGACGTTCAGGGTTGACCACAGGGAGCGGATTGTTGACCGGGCTTTTTAGCACATTTTCATGAATTTGTCAAGAGGATAATTACGAAAACATGATGAAATAAAGCAAAAGTGATATACTTTAGCTACCATGCCCGAACAACCCGGCCCTATTTCACCCGAAGTTTCTCGGCCGACTCCCGAACGTGCACCGTTGAGTCCGGAGGTCAGACCAGAACAAACTTCGCCGGCGCTTGAACGTCAAACCGAGGTCCAGCCCGTTGATATCTACGCTGGCGTTTTGCCGTCACCTCAAGCTCAAGAAATTGCGCCCAACACTGAAAAGCAAGTAGAAGATGTCATGGCTGAAGGCTTGGAACAACTCTACGCACAACTCGATCCGGACACCCAGCAACACCTCAAGGCGGCAGGAGAGCAAACCGCCCGACAAATTTCCGGTTTACTGCAAGAAGCGAAGGTTCAAGTCAAGAAAATCGTGGACCTGATTGTGTCATGGCTGCGACTGATTCCGGGTATCAATCAGCACTTTGTTGAACAGGAAGCCAAGATTAAGGCTGATAAGCTTTTGGCCATGCGGCCACCGCAACCATGATCCCGTTAGAGATTGTTCCAATCGAGTTTAAGCATACTGATGATTCGCAACCTTTGTTTCGGTTATTCCTATCTATCTTAGCAAGCCCGTCTGTGATGTTTAAGGTTGATCTCGGGCACGGCCCACAGCGAGCGAATAAGCTAGACTCACCAAATCAATCTCTAACGGGATGATCCTAGCTCAGGCGACAATTCCAAATCCGATCAGCTCTATTCCTGATCAGGTGCCGGGTATCAACTTGTGGATGATCATTATTCCAATTGCGGCGGTTATACTCTTCACGGCCGCAACGTTTGTGCTACGTAATTTTTTACAAGCCAAGCACCGGATCCCAAAGGCTTTACAATATTCAGTTCTGCTTGTCCTGCTGCCCCGCGAATCCCTCCGTCCCGAAGAACAACAACGGGACTGGCGCGAAACCTTGGCCGGATTTGAAACGCTGTTCGTCACTTTGGGTAGCCTGAAAATAAAACAGGGCAATGTCGTGCAGCATGCCTGGCGCACGTTTTGGTTTGGCCGGCATGACCACGTGGCGTTTGAACTGGTAGCGCACAGTGGTCAGATTCATTTTTACCTGGCCGTACCGCGTGAGGTCCAACAATTAGTGGAATTGCAAATTCAAGCGCAGTATCCCCAAGCCCACATTCAAGAAGTCCAAGACTATAACCTGTTTACCCCGCGATCATTTATTCGGGCAACAACATTAAAGTTGTCTAAGCCATCGTTTTTTTCAATCCGAACATATAAACGTCTCGATAGCGATCCACTCAACGCTCTGACGAATGTGCTGAGTAAAGTTCAACCTCAAGAAGGTGCAGCCATTCAGTTGTTGATCCGGCCCCATCCAACCGGTTGGCAGTCGCGAGGAAAAAAGATTGCCCAGCGCATGCAAGAAGGCAGGAAAATTGGTGAAGCTAGCGGCGGTAGCGGAGCCGGCGGTTTCTTAACGGCTTCGCTGAGAACGACTAACCCGAATGATGCCTACCGCGGGGTCCCAAATATTACACCGATGGATCAACAATTGATTCAAAGCTTGGAAGAAAAGGCCGGCAAGCCAGGATTTGATGTGAATATTCGGATACTCAGCGCCTCGCCACTCGAACGGAACGCCCAAGTCCACCTCGATAATATTGTGAATGCCTTTAGTCAGTACTTAGCTCCCGAATCAAGCAATCAATTCAAGCGCGGTGCGGTGCACAAAGGTGGGCAACTCGTGACCGATTTCATCTACCGGCACTTCCGCCCAGACCAATCAATTTTACTCAATAGTGAAGAGGTGAATAGTCTGTATCACTTCCCGCTGCCAACCATGTCGACCCCGAATATTCTATGGCTGACGGCTCGCAAAGCAGCGGTGCCCGTCAATGTCCCGACCGCAGGCGTGACACTCGGACATAATTTGTATCGCAACGTCGACACTGTTGTTCATCTGAAGACCGTCGATCGCCGCCGCCACGTCTACGTGATTGGGACGACCGGCGTTGGCAAATCATTCCTGATGGCCAATATGGCAATTCAGGATATCAAGGACGGGAATGGTGTCTGCGTGGTTGATCCGCACGGCAGTTTAGTCGACGATATTCTACCGCATATTCCGCAGTCACGGTTGCACGATGTGGTGATGTTCGATCCGTCTGATGTCGATCGGCCAGTCGGCTTGAATATGCTCGAAGCCAAGACGCCGGAAGAGCGCGATATGGCCGTCCAGGAGATGATCGCGATTTTCATGAAACTCTTTCCGCCGGAAATGATCGGGCCAATGTTCGAGCACAATATGCGCAATGCCATGTTAACCTTGATGGCCGACGAAGAATACCCCGGCACGATTGCCGATATTCCACGCATGTTCACCGATAAAGCCTTTCAGCAATACAAGGTGTCGAAAGTCACTGATCCAGTCGTCCGCGCGTTCTGGGAAAAAGAAATGGCCAAGACCAGTGATTTCCATAAATCGGAGATGCTCGGTTATCTGATTTCCAAAGTCGGTCGGTTTGTTGAGAACGCCATGATGCGTAATATCATCGGCCAGCCGCGCTCAGGCTTCAATTTCCGTGACATCATGGATGGTAAAAAGATTTTGCTGGTCAATTTGTCGAAAGGAAAAGTTGGTGAAGTCAATGCTTCGTTGCTGGGACTGATCATTGTGGCCAAACTCCAAATGGCCGCGCTCAGTCGAGCGGATAAACCCGAATCCGAACGTTCGGATTTCTATCTGTACATCGATGAGTTCCAGAACTTCATCACGGATTCGATCGCGGTGATTCTGTCTGAAGCCCGCAAGTACAAACTCAACCTGACCATGGCTCATCAATACATGGGGCAATTGGTGCAGGGGACTGACACGCGCGTGCGGGATGCGGTGCTCGGCAATGTGGGCACGATGGTTGCATTCCGGATTGGCGTGGAAGACGCCGAGATGCTTGAAAAACAGTTTGCGCCGACATTTTCCGCTTTTGATTTAGTGAATCAGGAAAAATACACCGCCTATGTGCGCTTGTTGATCGACAACGCGGCCGCGCAGCCATTCCAAATGGAAACCTATCCGTTACCGGCCGGTCAGGATCAGGTCGCCCAAGCGGTCCGGCAGTATGCGCGACTCAGGTACGGTAAAGATCGAGCGACCGTTGAAGCCGAAATTCTGGAACGCACAAAACTTGGATCGCCGGCGACCGTACCACCGGTACCGACCGCAGAAGTCACACGATAACCATGGCGATTGTCTGGTTAATTGTTTTGGTGATTGTGATGGCGACGACGTTGACCTACGCTTGGGGTGCGGTTAAAGCCGCGCCATATGTCCCAACCCGTTCAGCCGACGTTGATCGGATGTTACGGCTGGCCCACATCAAACCTGGTGAGCTCGTCTACGACTTGGGTGCCGGTGACGGACGTTTTCTGTTGACGACGGCGCGAAAATTTCGAGCGCGCGGGGTGGGATTTGAAATTTCTTTACTGCCCTATGTCATCGGAAAAATCAGAATCGCCCTGTCTGGTCTGCCAAATGTGAAATTATCATACACAGATTTTTTTCAGGTTGATCTTTCAACTGCGGACGTGATCGTATGTTTCCTGACGCCGATGGCCATGGCCAAGCTCAAGCCGAAGTTTGAGCGGGAACTGAAACCTGGCAGCCGAGTAGTGTCGTATGCTTTTGCGGTCCCAGACTGGACTCCAACCAAGAAAGATAAACCCCAACCGAATATCATGGGCGTCTACCTGTACCAGCGGTAAGTGCGTGAACACAAAAAGTGTTCACTTGATCTCATCACGAAATCAAATCTCCACAGCTGTGGATTGTCTGAATCTCAGTTTTTTGCTAGACTTTCCAAACTAAAATAATATCAAAAGAAAACTAAAATCAAACGCAAAGAAAAATTAACGGTTCACCAAAACAATCATCACATCAAACGCATGGACGAACAAACACTCGACACCGACACAACAACCTCAACCGAAGACCCCACCCCGGCCACGATTGATGCGGCCGCGATTGTGATGCAATTGGATGCTCTCGAACGCAGCATTGTTTCTATTCGACAACTCCTCAGTTCCGGCGCGCCGATTTCTGTGCGGCCCCGCGGCGTGGTCGGAGCACCGATGGTCGACCGCGAGGGCTTACGAGTGATTGAAGGGACGTTTGACGGTCAGAATATGGTTGGACCAGACGGCAAACAATATTCGGTACCAGCCAACTACGCCTCAAAATCGAAATTGGTGGAAGGCGATGTGTTGAAACTGACGATCACCCGTGATGGATCGTTTATCTACAAACAAATCGGACCAATTGAACGGCGCCGCGTCATCGGCCAGCTCAACCGGGATGAATCAACCGGTGAATACCGAGTGATGGCCGACAATGTACCCTACAAAGTCCTCCTGGCCTCGATTACGTATTTTAAAGGCGAAGTTGGGGACGATGTCGTGGTGCTGGTCCCGACGACCGGTGAAGCGCGGTGGGCCGCCGTGGAAAATATCATCAAACAAGGCCAACCCGCCCCAGATTTAGACGCTCCGACCACGGTCGTCTAGGCAAAACAAGCATGGATTCCGTCCCGACGCTCGGTCGGGGCGGGGTTGCTGTCAACCGCAGACTCAAGTACACTAGGGCCGCATGGCTACTTTGTATCGGACGTACCGGCCGCAGCGTTTCGCTGACCTGGTCAACCAACAACACATTCGTTTGACGTTGCAAAATGCCCTGCAACAAGATCGCGTCGCCCACGCCTATTTGTTTGCCGGTCCGCGCGGCGTTGGGAAGACGACCGTGGCGCGGGTTTTAGCGCGGGCGTTGAATTGTCAGAACCGCGGGAAAGATGGCGAACCGTGTAACCAGTGTGAAACCTGTCAGGCGATGATGAGTAACGCGAGCCTGGATATCCTTGAAGTCGACGCGGCTTCACAAACCGGCGTTGATAACGTCCGCGACAACATTATTCAAAGCGCCCGGACCAGTCCAACCGTCGGAAAATTTAAAGTCTTTATCATTGACGAGGTGCACATGCTCTCGTTGGCGGCTTTCAACGCCTTGTTGAAACTACTGGAAGAACCGCCGGTCCACGCCGTGTTTGTCCTAGCCACCACTGAGGTTCACCGTGTTCCCGAAACGATTATTTCCCGAACGCAGCGGTTTGATTTCAAGAAAATCGGGATTGCGGAAATCGTGCAGCGCTTAGAATGGTTAACGCGCCAAGAAAAACGTTCCCTGGCCAGCGGCATTGCCGAACGAATTGCCCGCGCGGCCGGCGGCAGTTTGCGGGATGCCGAAAGTATGCTCGGCCAACTCTTTTCATTTGAGCAAAAAGAGATTACGACGGAGTTGGCTGATGTGGTGTTACCCCGTTCTGACCAAGCGACCATCAGCGGCATCATCACCCATGTCGCCGCCGGCCGCGCCAAAGAAGCCTTGGATGTGTTTCACAAATTCTGTGATGACGGGGGTGACATTTCAACCTTAGCACACGACCTGGTCCGACATTGTCGGGTGATGTTGATGCTGAGCCTAGACGCGACACTCCTCTCAACGGTCATGGACGAAGTTGATCAGCATACCGGAAAAGAGTTACTGAGCTTAGGTCAGCAAGTTGGCACGCCACGCTGCGTGGCTATGGTGGAAGGCTTTCTCGATGCTGAACGTCAACTCCAACGTGCCAGTTTTGAAGAATTGCCGGTTGAGGTAGCAATCATTAAACTCTGCATCGATTCAAGTTCAGGTGGATTACCAGCAGCCGAAACTTCCGTTTCATCTCGACCTACTTCTGTACCGGCCGCACCAGTTGAAACAAAAACCGCCACAACTCCAAAACCTCGTCGCCAGAAAACTGGGAGTTTGTCACTGGCCGATGTCCAGTCCGCTTGGAAATCAGTTCAGTCGACAGTCGCGAATCCAAGTTTGAAAATTAGTCTCCAACATGCGGAGGTGGTGGAGGTCGCTGACAGCGCGGTCACAATTACAGTCCCGTTTCAACTTCACGCCGATCGTTTGGCTGACCCCAAACATCAAACCGCACTGCTCGATTTACTGAAGACGAAACTTGGGCAATCAGTCACCTTAAATATTCGACGCAGCGGATCAGCACCAGTCCCGCCAGCCATTCCAACCAAAGTTGAACCAAAACCCGCATCCCAACCCAAAGGCGATTTGTGGGATCAGATTGTGTCGGAGTTTCAATAGGCTAGCTGACTTCTCGGACAGGTTCATAAGTCAGCTCGAATATTTCACGATCTACAATATACTGGCGTTTTCCGGTGTCAACGACGTAATCACCGACTTTCCCATGGTAAACATCATCTGTACCTAAGCGTCGTACCGCAAAGGGTTTATTAATGGATGTCGCTTTGACCGTATTCGTCGCTTTGTACGAACCCCAGCCTTGTTCATCTACTTCTCCAACGAGTTGTTTCGTAGCTTTCATGGTCTCTGCCCGGATTGGGAATTCCTCACCCTTGGAACCAACAGCGAGATAATCTCCTGGGGTAAATGAGCTTTCTCCTTCGAGTGTAACAATTTTCCCTTGCCGATGGGAAAAATCTGTCTCAGTAAGTAATCGTGCTTTTGTCAGTTCCTTTTTTCGGTAGGTGTGAAATTTTTCATCCGGAATCTTCGAAACATCGATAATATCAGGTGGAGACTCAGGGTGCGGCTCACCTTCGGTTGTCATAGTCTAATGCCATTCAATGTCATAATTCTCTTTTGGCTCCGGGACCTGGATTCGAACCAAGATTACCAGGTTCAGAGCCTGGCGTCCTACCATTAGACGATCCCGGAAGGAAACAAAGCGCCAAGAATATAGCGTTTTTTTGAGTTTAGGTCAAATGTACGACACTACCCTGTAAGAGTTCAAAACAGGGCCCGTCACAGTACATACAACGCCAAGGGTTCACACACGACCCAACCGGCGCGCATCACCAACTCAACCTGTGTCAGGCCTATGTTTTCGCACTATAGCCCAGCCACTCGTCGAGTCGTCAACCGGATTCTCAATCAGTACGCCAAGTGGCGTTCGTTACCTCAGTTCAGCCGTGATCAAGCCGGGTTTAGCCGGCGCAATGTCTCTCGCCCGGCCGCGCCGCGAGTCCGTTTCAGTTTAACCGCTGGTCAAGGCGTATGAGAGGTCGACTAGCTGACCTGCGCCCGATTGTCTTGTTCCGCTTACCGGTGGATCTGGGCGAAGCGTTAGCAAAGCAACCACATCTGTCATTGTATTGGCAACGCTTGAATAAGCACGCTCAACAAAGTTACATCCGCTTCCTGATGGCCGCGCGCAGCGCCCAAACTCGACACCAACGCTTAATGCTGATCTTGAAACTCGTCGGAGATTCGTACCGTCTGGCTCACGGCTTGCCAACCTAAGCCGCCTCGTTCCTTCCGGAACCGAAGCCGCCCGTCGCCCCCTCGCTGAATTTCATTTGACTCCGAGGTGAGGCCACGGGCGGCTTTGGGTGTATACTTGGTCAGTGACACTTCCAAAACCGCGATACTTTTCCAACCCAAAACTCTGGCGACAGTGGTTACGTAAATACCACGCCGCTAGAACCGAAATGTGGCTGACGTTCCATAAACAGAAATTTAGTCGGGGCATGACGTATGACCAAGCCCTGGATGAGGCGTTATGTTATGGATGGATCGATGTTCAGGTGCGCGGGATTGACGATCAGAAATATATGATGCGGTTTGTGCCGCGCCGACCGGGCAGTCATTGGACAAAGGGGAATCGAGAACGCGCCAAGCGTTTGATCAAGGCGAAAAAGATGACGATGGCAGGGAGGCGACTGTTTTCAATTTGACTTGGGAGCTTGACAATTGACCAATCAGTGCTATATTGAACACATGTTTTTTAGGTCAAAGAATACCACTGAAAAGGGACAGGTACGGTGCATTATTTTTAGAGAAGGCGACACCTGGTACGGTGTAGCGCTTGAATTTAATTTGGTGATCGACGCTGACAGTAAATTGGAAGCCTTTTCAAGACTTGATGAAGGAATAAAAAATTATGTCGACACCGTGCGTACACACCACCTCAGAAATAACTTGTTAAACCAGAATACCTCATCTGAATATTCTAAAATGTGGAAAGATCTGAATGCAGGTAAGGCCCCGAAACTGGAAAGTTTAGATGAAGAGAAAAATGAGTCACCCTCACTCGAAGTTGCGTTTGTTGGTTTTGCGCCCCTGCCCGCATGAAGTAAATGCCCAATCGGTATTTTAATTGGCATTTTGAAGAAGTTGTATCCTTCTTGAAAAAAGAAGGATTTGTGCATTTAAGGACCAATGGGAGTCACCATAACTACTACAAATCTGGACGAATGGTGACTATACAGTTTCATGCTGGTCGAGTAATAAAGCCTCGTACAATCAAAAGTATTATCCTTCAATCAGGTATTCCTAAAGAAAAGTGGTTTGAATAAAAATTTCCCTGATTGGGTTCTTGACACAGTGAGGTTAAGATAGTAAATTGTGTTTGCGCCCAAGGCGTATTTTTTATGAACCCCGTACAACTCGCTCCGCTCGTTTACGGGGCAAGCCGTCGCAACCTGTATGAACAGACGTAATGACATTCGGAACATAGCGATAATCGCTCACGTTGACCATGGTAAAACCACATTGGTCGACGCGATGCTGAAGCAAACCCAAGCCGCCCGCAATTTAGATCAAATGGGCGAGCGGATTTTGGATTCGATGGATCAAGAACGCGAGCGAGGGATTACCATTAAAGCTAAGAACGCAAGTGTACTCTACAACGGTGTCAAGATTAATATCGTTGATACTCCAGGTCACGCTGACTTTGGTGGGGAAGTTGAACGGACCTTGCGGATGGCGGATGGTGTGCTGTTGCTCGTTGACGCGAAAGAAGGACCAATGCCCCAAACGAAGTTCGTGTTGCGGAAAGCACTGGAACTTGGCTTGAAAGCCATCGTGGTTGTCAACAAAATCGATAAACCCGACGCCAACCCAGACGAAGCGGTTAATAAAACTTTTGACTTATTTTCACATTTGAACGCGACCCACGCACAGTTGGACTTTCCAATTGTCTATACTTCGGCAGTATCTGGAACGGCGTCGCTCGATCATGTTCAACCCGGTACAGATTTGAAACCACTCTTTGAAACTATTTTGCAATCCGTTCCCGCGCCGGAAGTCAATACTGATGAACCGCTACAAATATTAGTCTTGGCGCTGGCTCAAGATTCCTACAAAGGCAAAATGGGGATTGGCAAGATTTCGTCGGGTAAAATCATGAAAGGTCAAACCGTTACCCAAATCACCGTTGAAGGCAAGATGTCCAAAGGCAAAGTCACGGACATTATGGTCTACGAAGGGCTGAAACAAGTGGCGGTTGATTCAGCCGAAGCCGGGGAAATTGTGTCAGTCGCCGGGCTGCCAGCAATTGCGATCGGCGAAACCATTGCTGACGCCACGAATCCGAAACACCTGCCGCCGGTGGAAGTTGATCAGCCAACCGTGCAGATGACCTTTGGGGTGAACACCTCACCGTTCTCAGGCCAGGATGGAAAACTCGTGACCTCGCGGCAAATTCGAGAACGATTGATGAAGGAATTGGAGACCAATGTTGCACTACGAGTGAAAGATATGGAATCCGGCGAAGCGTTTTTGGTGTCCGGTCGGGGTGAATTACACCTGGCCGTTTTGATTGAACAAATGCGGCGTGAAGGATTTGAGCTGCAAGTCTCACAACCGCAAGTCATTTTGCATGAAGAGAATGGTCAGAAACTTGAACCATTTGAGTTAGTCACCATTGACGTTCCGGCTGAATATCAAGGCGCGGTGATTGAAGAATGCGGTCAGCGTAAAGGACAATTACTGTCGATGGATACAACGCCAACCGGTGAACAGCACTTGGAATACGACATGCCGACTCGCGGCGTGATTGGATTGAAGTCTGCTTTAATGACAAAGTGCCGAGGTACAGCCATCGTCAATCACTTGTTCAATAAGTATGAGCCGTACAATGCCGAATTGATCAATGCCAATTCTCACGGTTCACTAATTGCCTATGAACTTGGCACGAGTACTGGGTACGCTCTCGACACAGCTCAAGAGCGCGGCGCGTTATTCATTGGCCCGGGCGTGGAAGTCTATGCTGGTATGGTCGTCGGCCAAGCCGGGCGAGATGAAGATATTGAAATTAACGTGGCCAAGGAAAAGAAGCTGTCCAACATGCGTTCTAAGGCGTCCGACGCAGCTATACTGTTAGCGCCGCCGAAAGTGATGTCGCTTGAACTAGCCTTGGAATTCATCGGTCCGGATGAACTCGTCGAAGTTACTCCGAAGTCTGTACGGATTCGGAAACGGATTTTAGACTCGAACGAGCGGAAACGGGCTAGCAAGCAATAATTAAACATACTATAGGTTTTTACAAGCTGTTTTTGTATTGGGAATAAGAGGACTTGACAAAAAATACAAAATAGTGTATGTTAGTCGGTCTGCAAAAAAGCGGACTTCTGCTTGAAGAAGCTCATCGACAACTGAAAAGGAGGTGAGTTGGTAATGTTCTTCCTGAGGCTGGTGGAAATCAGTGCCCTCGTCCTACTACTTGCCTATCTCATCACTCAGCTTGCGATCCCGGGACTGTTGGGACAGCCGCTCAATCCACTGTTCCGCCGCGGACGCGAGCTCGACAAGAAGCTCGGTGAAGCCGAGGAGCAAGTCAGATTGGCGCGACAGGAGCGGAAACTATCGTCGACCCTACGTCGAGCTGGAATTTCTCGTCCAGACACTACGGACGAAGGTCACGGCGGGGATGACGATCAGTCAGGACTGTAGAAATACCTGGACCCTTTGTTCATGCGGTTTGAAAACCCAAACAAGGAAAGCAAGGATCCAATGACTCCACGAAGCACCATGGGTGAGGCCCTCGATTCAGCGCCTCGGTGGCTCAACCGCGTCTTCGGTTTGGTTGCCAGCATCGTGGCTATCTTCATCGCGTCCTGGGTGGTCGGCAATCTCTGGGAGAACGTCGATGCCAACGAGATCGCCGTCTTCCAGCAGCCCATCTCCGGCAAGCTCAGCGTCTATGAGACGCCGGGCATGAAGTGGCAGGGCTTCGCCAAGGTCACGAAGTATCACAAGCGCGTCCAGTACTGGTTCCCCAAGATCGTGGGGACCGATACGACGGGTAACCCGCTGCGTGTGCGCTTCAATGACGGCGGGCACGCCACGATGTACGGTTCCTTCGCCTGGGAGATGCCGCTGGCGGACTCGCTCGTCATCCCGCTGCACATGAAGTACGGTAGCGAGGAGGCGATCGCCCAGCAGCTGATCCATCCGGCGGCAGAGCGGTCGATCTACATGACCGGTCCGCTGATGACGAGCACCGAGTCGTACGCCGTGCGTCGGCCCGATCTGCTGTCCTTCATCGAAGATCAGCTCAGCCGGGGCGTCTACCGCACGCGCAAGATCGACACCAAGGCGCGTGATCTGATCACGGGCGAGGAGAAGAGCGTCTCGATCGTCGAGATCGTGAACGATGCCAACGGCGTCCCGCTTCGCCAGGAAGTCTCGCCGGTCGGCGAGTTCGGAATCCGGACCTTCAACCTGAGCTTCAACAACATCATCTACGACAAGGTGGTCGAAGACCAGATTCGTCAGCAGCAGCTGCTGGCGATGAGCGTCCAGACCAAGGTCGCGGAAGCGAAGCAGTCCGAGCAGCAGGCCATCACCGCCGAGCAGAATGGCAAGGCGGCGGCGGCCACGGCGAAGTGGAAGCAGGAGGCCATCAAGGCCCAGCAGGTGACCGAGGCGCAGCAGCGCTTTGAGGTCGCCTCGCTCAACGCCAAGACCGCGGCTCAGTACAAGCTGGAGCAGACGCTCCAGGGCGAAGGCGACGCAGCCAAGAAGCGGGCATTCATGACGGCCGATGGCGGTCTCGAATCGAAGCTCAAGGCGCTGGTCGAGATCAACAAGAACTACGCCGACGCCATCAAGGGCTACGGTGGAAACTGGGTGCCGAACGTCGTGATGGGCGGTAACGCTGGCACGTCGGCGGCGGGTTCAGGCGCGTTGCAGATGATCGAGCTTCTCTCGGTCAAGGCGGCCAAGGACTTGGCCACCGACATGCAGCTCGCCGGCGCGGCCCAGACGGCCAGCAAGAAGTAATCTGCACCTCCGCTACACGTGGAGCCATAGTCCAGCCCGAGAGGAAGTTTCTCTCGGGCTGTTTTCTATGCTTGAAGTTGAATTGAACCGTTGGCAATCTTGACTGGATAAGTTTTCTGCGGTCGCACCGCCGGCCCACGCTTGACCGCGCCGGTGGTGATGTCGAAGATCGATTGGTGAAGCGGACAGGTTACAGTGTTCCCTTCTTGATCACCGTCGCACAGCGGTCCGCCGGCGTGCGAACAAATATTATCGAGCGCGTAGAATTTTTCGCCAAACTTGAACACGGCAATTTGTTGACCATTCACATTCGCACAGAATGGATGGCCTTCAGTCACTTGATCGATTTTGGCGACGGTCACGAAGTTTTCAGCTGAGGTTGGGGCGGGTGGTGCAGTCGGGGTAGCAAACGCGGATTCAAGCACCGGCCGAGATCGCATCATTCTCGCCACAAGGGCGCCGGCAACCGTCAGCAAATAGAAGAACCACAGATATCTCAAATTCGTACTTTTTACGTCTGACCCCAAGAACCAGGAGTGAATCCACACTAACGAAAACGTTACGTAGTTCATCAAGTGAATGGCGTGCCAATATTTTCTCAGCCATTTGCGTTTCCGTAAGAGCGCTGTGGCAACAGTTAATGTCAGTAAGAACAACTGAACTTCGCCGAGATACACAAACGGCACGAGGTTCGGAGCTACAAATTTTGGTGGCAGATAGTTTGCTAACCCGACGCCAATCAGAATCAACGTCGGATGAGTCCAAGCGAACAGAAACGCGAACACACCCTCGACGCGATGGAAGCGTTCAATCCATCGAAACTTGGGTCGTAGAATATCTAAATTTGAACCGAGCATGACTTGAATCCAGACCAGCGTGAAGGCATACAATCCAAATAACGGGAATATCAGCCGGCCGAAACTCTGGATATCGCGAGCGGTTTTGAGAAATTCGAATCCACCACGCTGAGAAAAGAAAATGAAGCCTGGTAGAATCAGAACAGCAAAGAAAACCGCAGCCATGGCCAGCAGCCACCACGTCGTATAATTTTTTGACGGAGATGGTGTTGAACGACTAGCTTGAGTTGGTTTTGGAATTTTGATTCCAGTACGCGAGAAATCGAACAGCGGTGCGTGTACATTTTCTCGTTCAGCTGCCAGGTCACCTAACACCATCCCAGCCAGAGTCCCCATCACCATCCCATTGCCATCAAAGCCGGCGGCGACATAAACACGGCCGGGGTAATGCGGGTGTTGACTGATGTAGGGAAGTCCATCTGAGGTTTCAAACAAACTGCCGGACCAGCGATGCGTCACCTGGAAATTTCCTGGGAAGCGTTGCCGCAAGAATTGCTCAAGTTCGGTGTGCGGGTCACCATTCTTCTCTTGAGTTGAATGCCGATCAGCTCCACCCAGAATAATGGTCTGGTCATCGAGGTGGCGATAATACTGGTACGGATGATCGGTGTCCCAGAAGGTGTGGTTCGTGATCGGTGCTGATTCTTTGTACCGTGCGGCGATGGCGAAGGTTTGTGATTGTTTTAGAGCGCCTCGCAGTTCAGGAAACGATTTGATTGGCATGCCCGTGCACACCACGACGGAGTTGGCTGAAACGCTGCCTCCGGAAGTGCTCACGTGTACTCCAGTCGTTGTCGTCTCAACAGTCATGACTTCTGACTCTTCAAAGACGTGGATATTGTTAGCGGTCGGGCGTTGCAATAATCCAA
Source organism: uncultured Gammaproteobacteria bacterium (assembly GCA_964383765.1). Taxonomy (GTDB): domain Bacteria; phylum Patescibacteriota; class Patescibacteriia; order SBBC01; family CAIJZX01; genus CAYLHT01. The sequence continues at coordinate 22,539 of CAYLHT010000015.1, forward strand.
AAATGAATTTGCGAACGTTGAAATAGCCCTCACCTTCATATCGAATCGCTTCGACCATGGGTGACCGAATTTCAGCATCAGTTTCGGACCTGACCCAGCTGGCGCGTTGATCAACTTGCTGCACTACTCGCCATTCGTCATTCAGGAATATATTTCCAGATTCGTAGGCGCAGTTGAATGACGCACAGTCCACCCAATTACAATCAATATGTTCTGATCGAATAGTTTGTTTCAAATAGTTCTGAGCTTCATCCGCGGCCTGAACCACTTTGTGCACGGCCTCAATTCCATATTTTTTTTCGAGCGGCGCCAATGGCGTGTCCGGACTGCGAATCACAAACGAAGTAGTGAATCCGGTGTCCCCGGTGGCTAAGTGATTCTGCTCGAGTAGGGCCACGCGCTTGCCGTTCTGGGCTAAGCGCCAAGCCGTCATCACGCCGGCTATCCCGCCGCCAATGACCGCTACGTCAACACTGATTGCGCCAGTTAGGATTGGAAAGCGGCGTTGATCTGGAACCGCGGAAAACAATGGGGAACTGAATTCGGGCATGTGACTATCATACCGCCAGGAAACGGGCGCAGCAACTTCTGTGATGGTCGAAAACACGGTATACTATGGCCATTCGGAAACCACAGGCAAATCTCATCCCATTCGTTGTCCTCTTGGCGGGGCTGTTCACCCGTTTGGTTATCCATGTTTCCAAAAACCAAAAA
>CAYLHT010000016.1:0-20072 GCA_964383765.1 uncultured Gammaproteobacteria bacterium
CTCGTCCGGTTCAACCGGCGCTTCATTCACTCCGCTCCACCGCACAATTTTTTCTTCAACCACATCGCGCTGCTTGGCATAGCGTTCGCGTGAAACTTTTATGACTTTGTCCGCTAGGTGATCTGGGTTCGTGACCGGCGGTAAACCAGTGGCTGAAAACGGTTCGGAGGCGACGCCGTCAATCATGAGCTTGAGATACATGTCGTATTTCGTCAGGTTGACCAAATCAGTTTCGGTAAAGGTTGGGAAAAATTCCTTGGCCAAGAATTCAGCGTCGGCTGCGCCCACCCGGAACGTGACAATGGTCCCGACGTTCCCAAAGACAGCCGCCTGGACCGCTTCGTCGAGTTGTTCGATATATTGGTGCGCGATAATGAGGTCGAGCCGATATTTACGAGCTTCGGATAATATGTTGGCGAAGGACTCAGTTGCAAAGTTTTGAAACTCGTCGACGTACAGAAAGAAATCGCGCCGCTCTGGTTCAGCAATGTCGATTCGCGACATGGCCGCGACCTGGAGCTTGGTAATCATCATGGCGCCGAGCAAGGCGGCGTTATCTTCGCCAATCCGGCCTTTGGCTAAGTTAAGGAGCAGGATTTTTCCGGAGTCCATAATCTCGCGCATATCAATGGTCGACTTGGGCTGACCGACGATATTGCGAATAATAGCGCTCGACAAGAACTGTCCGATCTTATTCTGGATCGGCGAGACCGCTTCTGTCCGAAACTGTTGAGCATACGAATTGAATTCCGTCTGCCAAAAGGCTTTCACGATCGGATCGGAAATATGATCGACGACTTTCTGACGATACCCTTTGTCGACGTACATGCGCGTCACGCCCAGTAAGGTTGAACCAGGGTATTCAATCAATGCCAAGATGGTATTCCGTAAAATGTATTCCAAACGCGGCCCCCAGGAATCGACCCAGAGTTTTTTGAAGACTGCAATCAATCCGGACGACACCAAGTGCCGCTGGGTCGGATTGATCGCCTCCAGGATGTTAAAGGCGATCGGAAAGTCAGCGTCCGATGGATTGAGGTAGACGACGTCGTTAATCCGGTACGATGGAATGTAATTCAAGACTTTTTCGACCAGGTCACCGTGCGGATCAACCACGGCTAAACCTCGGCCGGACCGGATATCCTGAATGATCATATTCTCCAGCATGGTTGATTTACCCATACCGGTTTTCCCGATCACGTACATATGCCGTCGTCGGTCATCGAGTTTGATCCCAAACGGCCGTTTCGCGCCGCGATAATTGGTGGCCGCGAACTGGGTGACTTCGGGGGCTTGAACTTGATCAGCCATATTAGCCGATGGGTAAATTATCGGGCGCTTGACCCGGTGTTCGAGTCGGCGCAGGTGAGCTGGCGGTTGGAACGTTCAACGGCGCCGGGGCTTTCGCTTCAGCGGTCGGCTGCGCCTTAGGAACATATTCAACGTCTTCCCCAACCGGCAAACTGACCGGGGGTTCGCCGCGCTTGGCTTCGGCTTTCTTGACTTGCGGCGCTTTAACGGTGATGACTGGGAAGTGCCACAAGCTCGCAAGTTCTTCAATGTTCAAATGGTATTTGACTCGGCCGGACCACGTGCTGCGGTACTTGTACCCCAAAATCAGTTTGCGTTTCAGCGCGGCCATGCGTTGCTCGACGCGGAAGTAGGTGACTTGGGTTTTCATTTTGCCTGGTTTGAAACCGTTCAAGTCAAGCGAGGCGTATTGTTTGAGCGCGCCCATGACCGCGCTGACGCGCGATTTATCAAAGACTTCCTTCCGACCGATGTAGACGAACCGGCCTTTGGTTTCGAAGGCAGTTTTGGAAATTTTTATGCCAATCGCTTCAATTTCTGATCGGACATGCGGCGGGAGATGTTGCATCAAGCTGTAGGGCTCTTCTTTTTCACGTTTGTTTGAAGCCGACGATGGCTCGAACAACGTGCGCGTGATCGTATCATACGTACCTTGCAACAAGGCGCCAGGGGCATTGGCAATACTTTCTAAAGCCGAGGCAGATTTCTTCACTTTAATGCCCACCAGTTTATTGATTAACGCAATTCCCTTTTTTCGCCAGCCGGGATCATGGGTCGGCTGAAGCACCCACTGCAACCAAATCTGTTCGCCATCGCGTAAGCGCGCCATCGTTTCAAGCAGGGCGGCCATCGGATCAACAAATGTCTGGGTCAAACTATGCTCCCAAAGTGGGTAGGTGCGGATCGGATAGGCTTCTTTATTTGTCTCTTCCAATTCGCACGCCCAGACGTCCCATTCATCGTCCGGATACTTGGTCGGGACTTGGGCGGCGTAATCTTCAACTTCTGAAATCTCGGCGTTTGGGTACTGAGCGTAAATCGCCGCTTCGACTAAGTCACGGTGCTGGACCGGCGCGCGAATACAGTACTGAACGAAGCCACCAATCGACACCAGTTCGACTGAAACTTCGGCCTGTAAGAAACCTTCGATGTACTTATCTTTAGCCGTGGGAGAACGATAAATGCCATGCAGGTGGCTAAAGATGTGCTCAACGGCGAGCGGCGTCTGTTCGTTCTCACGCGGAACGTCAATCGCCAGCAACACGTGCTTTTGCTTGGCATGATAACGATTTTGAATCGCCTCCATGTACGCCCACCAGATTCCATACCCAATTCCAATTAAAACTAAAACGAACCCTCCATGCACGAACACCCAACCAAAGGCGGCAATTGGATTATTGAGGTCCGGTAAAGTAAAGGTAAATGTCATGCCGGTGGAGCTAACTGATACCGACCATCCGCCAACCGCTGGAATAATCTTTTATTTGTGAGCGCTAAATGGACTGTATTCTTCTTGACCATCCGTTGTTGCATCACCGCTTCGACGAGTTGATCCCGAGTCATGGGAACATTGGCTTCTTTGAGAATGCCAACAAGCACATCGGCCACCACGCCAGGTTTGTAACCCCATTCTTTCAAAGCGTAGATACCGCGACCGACCAAGACATATTCTTTATTCAAAATTAATTCGTTGTGCACCGTCGGCGGGTAGGCTTGGCGATGGTCAAAACCAATTTCATTAATCCGCTTGGTAATATCTTGGAAGTGCATTGGTTTACCTGCTTTGCGAAGGACTAATAGAATTTTATCGTTCATCCGTTTCGGCACGACACTCCCCCAACTTCGTAATCCGTATTCGTTGAATGGATTGCGTTCAATTGACTGACTGACACTCAAATATGCTAAGACTACTGGCGGCGTGAGGTGTTGCTGATGTTGCTTCCAATACTCGGTCGCCTCCATCCGCTGGAGCAGTTCGTCTTTGGGTAATGGATGTCCGGCTTCAGTCAAGACTTTTTCGGCCGTTGCAATTGTACCGGCCAGTAAATCGGTCGTAGAAAAGCTCAATCGCCAATAGGGTTTATAGTTCGGTTCTTCAACTCGGACGAATTTATCTGATAAGAGTTGCTCAAGAATGAAGAGGGTAGCCGCTCGAAGTTGATTGGTTGGGTCGGAACGGCTATGCACACTGGCTAAAACATCTTCCTCCAACATCACCCCGCCACGCTCTTCCAATAATTGTTGCAGTAATCGATCAAAACCCCGTAACAGATGTTTAGTGTGCGGCAACTCAGCCAAGCGTTGCACCGCCCAGCGTTGAATTTGTCGGACCCGTTCGCGCGTGACTTGAAAGCTCTGGCCAATCGTTTCAAGCGTCTCGGGTTCACCGGTGGCTAACCCAAATCGACGTTTCAGGACGTCGGCTTCTTTCTGGGAGAGTTGCTTCAGTAGTTCATTGACCGTTTCGAGCGCGTTAAAGTGCTCGGCCACGTCGGTTTGCTGGCTATGCAAAACACGGTCAAGTAAGGAGTTGCTTGAATTGTTGGATTCGTCGGCCATACAGCTGAAAACCTTAATTCAGCTATAGTATAGCACAATCTTGCCAAACTGTCAAGAAAGTCGGGTGATAGAAAAATATTGATTTTCTTCCGCAATTTTTGGGCATGGATTGACAAAACTCAAAAAAGGTGTATACTCGAGGCCGTTTCTCTCAAGCACAGTTGAAGCGAGGTTCCTGAACTCCTCAGGCCCGTTCTCCTGTGCGCAAGCACAGGAGGATGGTCATGACCATCACATCTGGGGGTGCCGTATGTAGGTATTGTTGGCGGCGAGTCGAGTCTCACCAGGACGCTTGCCCGATCAAGATCGGGACGAAGGTCGCCATGGCCGCCTGGGACTATGGGCACGGAGAATGTGCCCTAGGACGATCCTACGAAGACTGGGAGATGAAGAACTTCCACCCCAGCCGACGCCTGGGAGCGACCATCGGCATGATCGAGTGGGATCGAGCTGAACAAGAGGCCGACCGCATTCGTGACGGTTGGGAGTTCGACTCAGGCGTATCCGAGGAGTAACCCAAAACGGGTGTAGCACGGCAAGGGCCATTGGTCCTTGCCTCTTTTATTGTCTATTTGCTTTCCAACGTTCGTAAACAACGACCAGTGTCGATGAAATAAAAATTGACGAGTGAGATCTACTCCAGGTTATCTTGCAAATCCTCAAGTATTTCGTAAGCGATTGGAAAGAAATTTAGCTTCTGTGCATTTGAAATGTGAACTAGTTCGAGTTCTTTTAATTCTACCTCCGATGAATCTTGAAAACGACTAAAGCCAGGGAACTTACCGGTGAAAACAAATATTTCTAAACCATGCGTCTTAAGAGGATCGGCTCGATAATATTTGAATAATCGCAAATCGTCCGGCCGATAGCCAGTTTCTTCAATCGTCTCACGAATCGCGCCCTCTAATTCAGTCTCACCGGTTTCAATTTTCCCACCTAAAAAACCAAACTTTTCTTTGGTGGTGGTTTTTCGTTCCCGATTATGAACTAAGACCCGTTGATCTTCGTCGAGTAAAACAACAACGGCAGCCTTATTGCCGCCCTGCTCGCCAACGTTCATACACAACCAGCAATGGAGAGGCCACGAAAATTGATGAATAGGTCCCGCTGGCGATACCGATCAACAAGGCCAGGACAAAGTTATGAATCGTGACGCCACCGAAGAGTAGCAACGCGGTCAAAACGAGTAAGGTGGTGAGTGAAGTATTGAGCGAACGGACTAACGTTTGGTTCAAACTGACATTCACTGTGTCTTCAAACGACGATTCTTGACCGATGATCAGGCGTTCACGAATTCGGTCAAAAACGACGATAGTGTCGTGCACTGAGAAGCCTAAGACTGTGAGCAGCGCGGTTACAAATAAACTATCAACTTCGATTTTGGCGAAGTGACCGAGAATTGAGAATATCCCAACTACAATCAAGACGTCGTGCGCGAGGGCAATTACGGCTGATAGGCCGTAGACCCAAGCCTTGACCGGACCAATGCTGACTTTCCGAAAGGCCCAACTGATGTAAATGATGATCGCCAGGAGTACCAGGATAATCGCCGTAATTGCGCGACGGAAAAGTTCAGCACCCAGTGTTGGACCAAACGATTCAAAGGCGCTTTCCGTAGCTCCGGGATATTGTTTCGTCAGGGTGTCAACAATTTTTTGACGTTGATCATTCGACAACGTTTTTGTGCGGACTACTAAATCCTTGTCCCCGGCTGTTTGGGCGGTCGCGTCTTTGAAACCGTTGTCGCTGAGGAGGTTGGCGACTGCCGGACCGGTTGGGCGGTTGTTAGAAAATGAGACTGTGAGTTTTGCCCCACCGGTGAAATCTAACCCTGGCCGCAACCCCCACAAGAATAACGAAATAATTCCCGGCACCAGCACAGCCAGTGACAGTACGAACAGCCAATTCCGTTTTTGGATGATCTTATACATGGCTGTCTGGATGAATTTCACTGTTCGAAACCCCGAATAATCGTAAGTGCTTGGCCATCCAGGGGCTAACGACCAAGTGCAGTAAGGTCCGGGTCACGGTTAAGGCAGTAAACATTGACACCACAATACCAATGGCCAGTGTCACGGCGAATCCTTTGATCAGGCTTGAACCAAACCAAGTCAAGATGAACGCGGTGATTAAACTCGAGACGTTGGAGTCGCGAATAGATAACCACGCTCGTCGGAAGCCTTCGTCAATCGCTGAAAGTAAAGGCCGACCGGCGCGCAGTTCTTCTTTGGTACGTTCAAAAACGAGGATGTTGGCGTCAACGGCCATGCCGATCGACAAAATGAAACCGGCGATACCAGCCAAGGTCAGTGTGATCGGCCAGAGTTTGAAAATCATCACCACGAGCAGTGAGTACACGCCTAAGGCTAAGACTGCAAGCAAACCAGGCAAGCGATAGAACACAATCATGAAAAATGCTACCAGAATTAAACCGATCAACCCAGCTACTAAGCTTCGCTCAATTGATTCCTGACCAAGCGTCGCGCCGACGTTTTGTTGACTTATCAGGGTCACTGGAACTGGTAAGGCGCCGGCATTCAAACGCTTAGCTAAATCCTTTGATTCTTGCAAAGTGAAATTGCCGGTGATTACTGCTGTGCCAGTGGTGATTTCGCTCTGCACTCGGGGCAATGAAATGGGTTGGCCGTCGAGATAGATCCCAATGACCTGGCCAAGGTATTGTTTGGTTAGGTCAGCAAACAATTTTGCACCTTCTCCGTTAAACGTTAGTTGGACTTCTGGGGCGCCGCTGGTTGGATCGAAGACGACATCAGCCCGTTTAAGTTGCTGGCCGGAAAGCTTCGTCGGTTCGTAGTTCGCGAGCTGGCTGGCGGCGTTCTGAGTCGCAATCAGAATATGGGCACCGTGAACTTCCAACACATCCTTACCGTTGTCTTTGACGGTTCGGCTTTCAATCCGTTTGATAATGTGATACCCAAATTGGGTTTTGACCGGCGTTTTAGTAATTTCGCCGTCTTTCAGATCTTTAAATAGGGCGGTATCGAACTCGGCTACAAATTGTCCTTGCCGGGCAAAACCTAAATCGCCGCCGCTATCTTTGCTCCCCGGATCGTCGGAATATTGTTTGGCTAACGCGGTAAAATCGGCCTTGGGCTTGAGAACCAAGGCTAAGACATCATCGGCTTTTTTCTTAGCGTCCGTATCGGACAGGCCGGTTGGACCGGCCGGTTTGCGAAATTCGAGGAGCGGCGTTTCGCCGATGAGTTTAATCGCTTGGTTAATATCTTTGACTCCAGCTAAATCGACGGACACGCGGTACTCCCCGCCCACTCGGTTCGTTTGGATGACCGGTTCGGATACACCAAAGGCGTTGACACGCCGCTCGATGACATCTTTGACGCCCGACAGAGCATTGACGCGATCGGCCGCCGGAACTTTCGAAACGTCAGCTTTGTAGACCAGACTGGTACCGCCTTGTAAGTCCAAACCTAAGCGCAAATTTAAATCCCGGCGCAGGTTGCCGAGGTGGAGATTCGGTGTTTTCGGCCAATCCACGGTTCCGGCTAAGCCGGACAGTAGCGCGACCAGGATAAAGGTGATCCAAACTCGACGACGCGTCATTCCGCCAAAATCAGTAATACAAAAAATCGATAGCTCACTGAGTATACCCGAATTTCAGCTGAACAACAAGCCTAACCCTTTTCCACGATGACCGGTGTTCCAATCGGCGTCCAGTCGTACAGGGCTTTGGCTTCAGCCACGGTTTGCCGAATGCATCCATGCGAAACCGGAATCCCAATATGTTTGGCGCCTTCATAGAGTTTACCGCCGCCCTTGAGCTTCCAAAACGGTAAACCATGCAGGCCGTTTTTCCCGTCGGCGGTAAAGGCCATCCACCATTCCATATACAGACCATAGGGTTTTGAGTAGGCCACTGGAATTTTATTATGCGTCACGAAATTTCCGGTCGGTGTTGGGGTTGACCATTTTCCACTAGAAATCTTGTGCACTCCAATCAGGTGGCCGAAGACGTACTGTCGGAGCTCTTGTTGTTTTAGGTTGACCACAATCCGTTTGCCGGTCCCCGCCGCCGAAGTCGGTTGAGCAGTCGGCACGGCAATCGGAGTCAGGATGCCATTCAGATGGGTCAAACCAACTTGGACTCCCCCGCGAAAATCTTTTTCAAATGCAAAGTACCCGATCATCTGCCCGCCGGTGATACTGAACGTTCTAACTTCTGGACCGCCTAATGGTCCGGTGGCGGCGACCACCGAATCGTCGCTTGCGCCGACATTCACTCCAGTGCGGAGCCCTTGATCAAACGCATACCAGCTGGCAACCACGCTGGCCGACGTGAGACCGTAGACTTGAACTTTGGGGCTATAACCGGCACCGTTTCCAATCACGATCACTGGTTGGCTAAAAATATCGCTCCACATGGCCGCGACTGGAATCCCATTGCCAAAGGATTGACCGAATGGTAACCACGTGGCGGTGACTTGCTTGGCTGGCCAGGAATAGACCCGAACTTCGGGTTGTCGACCGACACCGGTACCAACCACAATGCTGCCGGGCGTTCCATCGTGATACGGCATGACAGCGACATGCACTCCGCCAGTGTAGGATGACTCGAAGGCGTTGAAACTGCCAAGTAATTTCCCGTGCACATCGAAGACCCGCACCTCAGGTTTGTACCCCGGTTGCGGACCAACCACAATTTCACCATGTCCGTCGCCGGTCAGATCACCGGCCGCGACATAGATACCGGTTTTGACTGATCCATCGTAGGCGAACCACTCCGCAATTTTGCCGCCGGCTTGATTGTAAATTTCTACTTTCGGTCCGCCGGTCTCTCCAGCGCCAACGATGTAGTCATCGGTGTGGTCGCCGCTGACTTCCGCGCTCGCGACGGTCGCGCCGTTATTAAATTTTCCGTCGAACAGTTTAATGGTCTGGCTCTCACCGACTTTCAATTCATTCGCCCGCGTGGTTGGATTGGCAGCGCTGGCAATCGGGACACGAAAACCCAACCCGATCAGGGCGGCGACTACTACATATCCAAAAATCGGAGGATGCCGGCGAGGCGGCAAGTTCATAGAAAGGCAAAAGGTGGATGGCAGGGAGCCGCAGGGTTCCGTACGTTATGTCGCTAGGAACCACCATCTGGGCTCTGGGTTCAGCCGACTGAACTCAAGGTCCAGAAGGGCTCCCCGCCAGCGCTTTTGTGTTTGTTTTCTGTTTCCTAAAGAACCAGAATACAGTTTTTTAGGCTGTACATAGCGTATTCTAGCACAAAATTCGGGGTTTGTCAAGAATTCTAGCGGATTTTTTGAAAAAACTTACGAACTCAATTCTTGAAAAGAGTCCAAGACTTTTTCAAATCCTGGCAATAGTTTCATTTTCCTTGCCTGACTTGGTGCTACCCAAGAAAGACTTTGTGATTCCCAATCAGTATTAATGCGATCCGTATCGATAGATACGAGCACCGGATGGACAATCCACGTTTTGTTATACTTCGGTTCATCTTGGTGAAATATTTGTCCATGCTGAATTGTCTGAATATGCGAACTTTCTAAGCCTAACTCTTCATGAATTTCCTCGCGAACCTTTTCATCAAAATCTTTCTGGTCATCCAGGAACCCTGAGATGCCGTTCCAATATCCAGGGTAGAAATTCAAAGTTTCGCTACGTTTCACTAGCAATATTTTTCCCTGGAACATCACCACACAGTTGATGACTGGGGCAAAACGAATATTCGTAAAATCAACTTGACCTGGTTGAGGTACAAATCTCTTTTCGGACATGATTACTTAGCGACTGGATGCAAAAGCTTACACCCAGGATCGTTGGCGAGATAGCATTTCTTGAATTTCTTACCTGAGCCGCAGGGGCAGGGGTCATTGCGACCGACTTTGGATAGATCGATGCCACCGACAATCTGTTTCGTGGGAGCCAGCGGACCCTGCACTCGAGCTTCAGTCGCTTCTTTTTGGGGAGCTGAGGTGACCATTTGCTGTCGTGGTTGAGTTTGGGTGGGGGTGGCCGTAATTTCCACTCGGAAAATCGAGTTGGTGATTTGAGCGTTGATCGAGTTGATCAGTTGCGCGAATAAGTCAAAGGCTTCTTTTTTGTATTCGACCAGCGGGTCGCGCTGGGCATAGCCGCGCAAGCCAATCCCCTCGCGCAGACGTTCAATTAACTCCAAGTGTTCCACCCAGAGTTGGTCAATTGAACGGAGCATCACGCTCCGGCTGACTTCCGGAAAAACATTAGGGTCCGTAACTTGTTTGCTAATTGCTTCTAACCGGCGTTCAGCTTGGTCCATCAGGTAATCATGAATGGCTGTGCGACTGGTTGCGTCGTTGAGCGGGCTCTTGGCTTGGTCACGGAAGTCTTCAAGTTTGAGGCGTTCCGGAATGCCCGCCAGGCCGATGGCTTCAACCGCGTTGTAGATCGCTTCAAGATCCCAACTCTGTGATTGTTCGGCCGCGGTGTGAAATGACACGATTTGCAAGAATTCTTTATCGATCACATCCAACAACCGTTCGCGCACCATTTCTGGTTCAGCCATGAGGATTTCGCGCCGGCGTTTGTAGATGACTTCGCGATGTTTATTGATGACGTCGTCGTACTCAACCAAGTGTTTGCGGATATCGAAGTTATGGCCTTCAACTTTTTTCTGAGCCTGCTCAATCGCACGCGTGACCATCCCACTTTCCAGCGGCATATCATCCGGCACGCCTAACCGATCCATTAAACCTTTCATCCGATCCGAACCGAAAATCCGCATCAAATCGTCTTCCATCGACACAAAAAACTGCGTTGAGCCGGGGTCACCTTGCCGACCAGATCGGCCGCGTAATTGGTTATCAATCCGGCGTGATTCGTGGCGCTCAGTGCCGAGGACATGCAACCCACCGAGTTCTTTGACTTTCTTGGCTTGTTCAGGGTCAGCCGGTGAGCCGCCCAGCAGAATGTCCACACCGCGACCGGCAATGTTGGTGGCCAGCGTTACGGCGCCCAAGCGTCCAGCTTGAGCAATAATTTGAGCTTCGCGTTCGTGGTTCTTGGCGTTGAGGAGTTCATGCGGCACACCCTCACGTTTGAGCAACTCAGACAACAGTTCATTCTTTTCAATGGAAATCGTGCCCACCAGGGTCGGTTGTCCAGCTTTATGTCGCCGCTTGATTTCGCGAACCACGGCCGTGAATTTCCCTTGTTCGTTCTTGTACACGCTGTCGGACATGTCGTCGCGCACCATCGGACGATGGGTCGGGATGACGGTCACGTCTAAATTGTAGATTTTATGGAATTCCTCGGCTTCCGTCGCGGCCGTACCGGTCATGCCAGCTAGTTTTGGATACAACCGGAAGAGATTTTGCAGTGTGACTGTGGCCAAGGTTAGGTTTTCTTGTTTGACATCCAAATTTTCCTTGGCTTCAATCGCTTGGTGCAAGCCCTCTGAGTAGCGCCGGCCAAACATTAACCGGCCGGTGAATTCATCGACAATAATCACTTCACCGTCTTTGACCACGTAGTCTTTGTCACGTTGGAACAGGGTTCGGGCTTTCAAAGCTTGTTCGAGATGGTGGACCATTTCAATACCGCCCGCGGCATACAAATTCGGCACGTTCAAGATTTTTTCGACCCGGCCAATCCCTGCTTCGGTCAAGGTAGCAGCGCGCATTTTTTCGTCGACGTTGTAATCAGATTCAGCTTGGAGCTGACTGACGACGCTGGCGAACGTGCGATACCGTTCGCTTGACTCCTCGGCCGGCGCAGAAATAATCAGCGGCGTCCGGGCTTCATCGATTAAGATTGAGTCGACTTCATCGACAATCGCAAAATTGAAATCGCGTTGCACCTGGTACTGCTTACCCGGCACCATGTTATCGCGCAAATAATCAAAACCAAATTCGTTATTGGTGCCGTAGGTGATATCGCACTGGTAGGCTTCACGTCGTTCAACTGGGCGCAGGTGCTTTGTTCGTTCTTCCAGGGCATCCGGATTTTCAAAGGTTGCATCGAACTTAAATGCCTGCTCATGAACAATAATCCCAACTGACAACCCTAAGTAATCGTAAACCGGGCCGTTCCATCCGGCGTCACGCCGGGCTAAGTAATCGTTGACGGTGACCACATGCACTCCCCTGCCGGACAATGCGTTGAGCGCAACGGGCGAGGTGGCGACCAGTGTTTTCCCTTCACCCGTTTTCATTTCTGAAATTTGACCGCGGTGTAAAACGATGCCGCCGATCAATTGCACATCGAAGTGTTCTAACCCAATGGTGCGTTTCCCAGCCTCCCGCACCATCGCAAAAACTTCGGGCAGGTGATCATCGAGCTTTTTGACGTCGCCACCCACATCTTTCCGAATCTCTTCCGCGCGTGCACGAAAACGCTCTGGCGTCCACGACTGAACCTCAGATTTTTTTGCATTGATCTGCTCAATCAGCGGCTGGAGTTCTTTGACTGCCCGCTGATTTGCGTCGCCGAAAAGTTTGCCTAAGAGTGCCATAGCGAGTTGGGACTCTAACAGTTTTTGGTAATAAAATCAAGCAAAGAAAAAAACCTACTGAACTTAACTGAATAGCCGTATCTGGCCTGCTAACTTTCCCGACGCTTCCAGAATTTCCAGCGACCGGTCATTTTCTCTTTTGATCGGACCAACTGGCGTTCGAGTTTCGGATAGACCAGGTCAACCGCTTCTTGAAAATGCTCGGCTTTTAGGCCAGCTTTAATGTCTTTGTCGGGAAGAGAAACCCAAACTTCAATTCGGAATTTTTGACCGTGGGTCACGTTGTGATCAACGTCCAATTCAACCCCGATGCGTTGAATATTCGGATGGAAGCGTTCCAACTTCTGCAATTTTTCAGTCACGTAGGTTTGATCGGCCTCGGTCGGGTGAAAGTCTTTACCGGAAATGGTGATATTCATATTTCAATAGTTTTGACGAGAAAATGTGGAAAAATTATTTTGATGACGTTCGACGGACGTTGCGTCGTTCGTTGGTTCGATAGCCTGTATCTTCGGCCCAGACCAAGAATGTTCTCGTCCGAAAGCCGCCCTTGCGTTTCATGGCTTGACGACGCGACGTCCGGATTGCTGTGTTTGAGATTTTAAACGTAGTTTGAAGTTGGGCAATCACATCGAGTACATCCCCAAGTTCGCTGGCGATTTCATCGCGCTGGCGCAACCGGGGTAGAGCACTCGCCTCTTCGCCAACTTTTCTCAAGAGTTCGTATTGAAATTTTTTCGGTGATAACCGCTGAATTCGATAGGCTCCCCCGTGTTTCCGTATCACGGCGGGGATTTTGTCTCGGACAAGTTTCCGATAAAAGATTTTTTTCATAATTTGCTAAATGACCGACCTAGAAACCGACATACTGTATTTCCTCATGTAACTGAACGCCCAGTTTATCACGCACCTGCTGTTTGACCAAGCTCAGCAGTTGCACCGCTTGGTCCGCTGTACCGCCACCCAGGTTAATCATGAAACTGGCGTGGAGCGGAGAGATTTGCATTTGGCCGATGTGCTTGCCCTGTAAGCCGACGAAGACAATTAATCGCCAAGCGGAAATCGTGCCATTTGGATTGATGAAGGCTCGCAATTCCTGGGGTAATTTTTCAACTTGGACCGGTGCATTCATGAACATGCAGCCAGCCGAGGCTAAGGTCAGCGGCTGAGTCTTGTTTTTATGGGCCGACTTGGCGGCCAGGATTTTTCTTTCGTCATTTTGATCAATCCGGGGAAGTTCAAACGTGGCCTGGAGAATGATGGTGTCTTCACGTTTGAACCGACTATCGCGGTAGCCGAATTCACATTCAGCCTGGGTGTACTTGACCGGTGTGCCATCGGTTTTGACGCCATCAACGTGAACAATAAATTTTCCAAAATAATCTTCGGTCATCCCGGCCCCAGCGTTTCCATAAATCGACCCGCCCACAGTCCCAGGCACGCCGATCAACCAGCTCAGACCCCCGAGACCATGCTGTAATGCTGCCGCGACTAACTGGCCAAGTTTCACGCCAGCTCCAGCTACCACCCGATTATCCGTCCATTCCAGCTGGTCATTCCGAGCGATGACGACTAAACCATCAACCCCACGGTCAGCTATGATGGTGTTACTGCCATTCCCGAGGAGGCAGATTGGAATCTGCTGAGATTTCGCCCAGGCTATTGCCTGCAGGATCTCGGGGATCGTTTTCGCGATCACAAAATACTTTGCCGGACCACCAATCTTGAGGGTCGTATACGCTGCTAAGCTAACATTCTCTTGGATATTCGTGGGTCGATCAGGCATAGTGTTTCGCTAAGGGTTCACCAATTCGCCAAATATCTCCTGCACCCATGATAATGCAAACGTCGCCAGGTTTCAAAAGTGTTTCCAGTTTGGACTGGGCTTGGGCGGGCGACTCAGCATACTCCGCACCTCGACCTTGTCGTTGTAGAGCTAGGGCTAAGTCTCGACTGGATTTTGTATCTTCAGATTTTGGTTCTCGTCCAGGGACGGTGTAGGTTTCGACGATAATGGTTTCGTCGGCCGAATCAAAGCTCTTGGCAAAATCATCGAACAATTTCGTTAAGCGGTTGTGATGGTGCGGCTGGAACACCGCCACAATCCGGCGGCCAGGATAGAAGGCTTTGGCGCCGTCAAGTGTGCCGCGAACCGCAGTCGGGTGATGGGCATAGTCATTGACGATGGTGACGGGTGCGCCTGGATTGAGATTTTCAAACCGTCGCCAAACACCCCGGAAATCTGCAATGGTTTTCGCAAACGTGGCTGGATCGGCCCCAACGGCCAGGGCGCTGGCAACCGAGGCTACGGCGTTGATGACATTGAACGTTCCCGGCAGGTGGAGCGTGTATGTTCCCTGTCGTTTGCCGTGCAGGAATATCTCGAATTGTTGTTGACCGGCGATTTGGCGAAGATGAACTGCGCGTACATCCGCTCGCTCGTTCATCCCAAAGCGAAGTGTTGTGTGATTCGAGTTGATGTCCATACTACTGGGATCGTCGGCATTCAGCACCACCGTTCCGTCGGCTGGGACCAAACTCTCAAACATGGAAAAACTGTGTTTGACTTGATCGAGCGAAGGAAAGTAATCGAGATGATCAAGCTCAATGTTAGTAATGGTGGCAACAGTCGGTTGAAAGTTGAGAAAGTGATCACGGTATTCATCGGCTTCGGCCACCAAAACGTTCCCAGCCCCCAACCGTAAATTTCCATCGAACTGACTCACCCGACTGCCAACAAACACCGTCGGGTGCAGACCGGCCGCTTCCAAGAGTAGTCCGGTCAGCGCCGTAGTCGTGCTTTTTCCATTTGTCCCTCCAATACAAATCCGTTGCTGATAGGTCGCCATGATCTGACCAAGCGTGACTGAGAAATTTTCGACTGGAATTCCGAGTTTCTTCGCTTGCAATCGCACGGGGTGCTCGGGACGAGCATCATCAGTGGTAATTACCAGTTGGACATCTGCGGTAAGTTGTGCCGCATCTTCGGTGGTAAAATAAATTGCGCCGAACTTTATGGCATCGTCCACCAATGGATTATGATTCGGATCAGAGCCCACCACGGTCACGCCATGCGCCAGTAAATACTTCGCCACAGCCGAAACACCGACACCACCCAAGCCGAGACAATAAACTTTTTTGAGTGACCCCAAATTCATCGGTGTGCAAGCTGAAGAATCTGGTCAGCGATGCGTTCAGCCGCATCCGGCCGGTAGAGTTGATGGAGATGATCGGCCAATGATTGACGCCGAGCATCATCACGCCAGAGTTGCTTAATTTCTTGGACCAGGAGATCGGCCGAGATTTCCCGTTGATCGAGTACCACCCCAGCTTGTTGATCGGCAATGAAGTCGGCATTATCCTCTTGATGAGTGTCGGGCATGGGGATGACGATAATCGGCTTGCGGAGTGCCATCAACTCAGTCAGGGTGCCAATCCCGGCTCGAGTGATAACGATATCTGCCACCGCTAATGCATCCGGTAAATCGTCAGACAGAAACGCATAGGGATGATAGTGATCGGCCGCCAGAATTTCCGGTCCACGGTGGCGACCGGTCAAATGAATAACTTCAAAATCTTGTGATAAGGCTGACACCGCGCCAAGTATCAATTCGTTAAGCTTGGCTGCGCCCGTACCGCCGCCTAAAACCAGAATGACCGGACGATGCACTGGTAGTCCAAAGCGTTGCCGCGCGGATTCAGCGGAGCCGTTGAGTATTTCAGTCCGGACTGGGTTACCAGTCACCAGGGTCTTGCTCGACGGAAACTTATCTTGATTCGTGGCAAAAGCCAAGGTCACGACTGGAGCAGTCGGCAACATCAGTCGATTGGCTAAACCGGGACGAATGTCTTGTTGGTGAATCAGGACGGGCACCCGGCCGCGTTTAGCCGCCCAGGCAATTGGCACAGAAATATAACTGCCGGCCGATACCACGACGTTCGGTTTCCACTCAGCCATTAGTCGGCGCGCGGCTGAGTAGCCCCGACCAACGTGAATGACATCCGTGATATTTTTCCAGCTGGCATAGCGTCGAAGTTTACCAGCCGGAATACTCCGCCAACCAAGCCCAGCCCGATCGATGAGGTCGCGTTCTGGTCCTTGATCGCCACCCACGAAAAGCACCTCTGCCCCGCGTTGTTTCAGTACCTGGGCGACTGCCAGCAATGGTGTAACCGATCCGGCTGTGCCGCCGCCGCTTAAAAGAATACGTGGAATCATGGGCGGCGTAGTTGATGACTCGTTTGGCGTGAGATGTTCAGCAGCACGCCGACACCTGCTAACGAGGTAATTAAGGCCGAACCTCCATAACTCATGAACGGTAATGGAACCCCAGTCAAGGGCAAGACGCCTGACAGTGCGCCAATGTTCAGGAGCGCTTGAAAACCAAGCCAGACTGTGATCCCCGTCGCCACCAGCCGACCGAATTGATCTGGCGCCTGCCGCGCGACTTTCAAACCTCGAATGATCAGTATTAGCCACAGAGCGATAAACACTAAAGCAAAGGCAAATCCTAACTCTTCGGCGGTGACTGCAAATATTGAATCGCCGGCCGGTTCAGGCAAGTAATTAAATTTTTGACGCGAATGACCTAGGCCTAGTCCGAAGAATCCGCCGGACCCTATGGCGAGCAAGGCTTGGTTAATATGGTAACCAATCCCCTGCGGATCGAGCGCCGGATTGAGGAAGACCGTCAAACGTTGAGCGCGGTAGGGTGCTAATTTAATCATGATGAACAACAAGCCGGCGCCAATCAATCCTAAGCTGGCTAAATGCTTGGGTGATCCGCCCGCCACAAAAAACATCACCACGGAAATGACAATCAGGACAATCGCGGTGCCGAGATCGGGCTCAAGCAATAACAATCCAGTCATCAGGCCAAGGGTCAGGAGAAAAGGCATCACACCTTCTTGCCACTTGCCGACAATATGTTCGCGCTGTTCGAACCAAGCGGCTAAGTAGATCAGGAATGTGAGCTTGGCGAGCTCGCTCGGTTGGAATAGGAGCGGTCCGATATGAATCCAGCGTCGCGCCCCGAGCAACGCCGTTCCCAGGCCGGGCATGAAGACAAGCACCAATCCAGCCATCGTCGCAATCACTAACGGCACCGCCCATTTTCGCCATTGGTGATAGTCAATTCGCAGCGTCACAAAAAAAGCGACGATCCCAACCGCCAAACCCAGCAACTGTTTTTTTAAGAAATAATTGCTATCGTGAAAATGTTGGAATCCGAGCACCGATCCGGCGCTCGAGAGCATCACGAGACCAATCATCACTAAAACCAGAACTGTTCCGGCTAAGACATAATCGGGTTGGTGGCCGTGTCGCGTCATCGGAGGTGTTGAACTGCACGGACAAATTGTTCGCCGCGGTCAAATTCGTGGACAAATAAACCAAAACTTGCCGCGCCCGGCGAAAGCACAATGGTTTGTTTGGGTTTGGCCATGGCTTCGGCTTGATGGACAACTGCTTGCATCGAGTCAGCGACATGGTGCTGACGCTGATCACCTGCCCGACGTAGTGCAGCCAGAATTTTCTGTGTTGCCGTGCCGGGAAGAAAAACTAGCGGTATGCGACGACGTTGTAATTCTTGAGCGAGTTGCGAAAACTGAAGATGCTTGTCCGTTCCGCCAATGATGAACACTGCCTTAGGAAAAACATCTACTGCGGCGAGTGTGCCGTCTGGAGTTGTCGCAGTCGTGTCGTTAATGAATTGATGGCCACGCCAGGTCCGGATTAATTCTTGGCGATGCGGCACGCCGGCGAAATGCTGCACGGCTTGTCGGATTGGAGCTATCGGAATTTCCAGAGCGCGCGCTGTCGCCACCGCCGCTAAAATATTTTCCAAGTTATGCTTTCCAACCAGGCGAATTGACGTGACAGGGAAAAGACGATGTGATGTCCGACCATGATATTCGCTCACCCATCCGGCGTGAACGGTTACACCGTGGCGTCCATGTTGTCCCTGGGTCTGAAACCACCACACCTGGGCTTTTGTCAGACTAGCCGCACGGCGCGTCCAAGCATTCTCCGCGTTTAACACAGCAATGTCGGACGATTTTTGAAATCGAAAAATGTTGTATTTCGCATTTGCGTAGTCGGCCATCGAATCGTAACGATTGAGATGGTCAACCTTCAAGTTGGTCATGATTGCGACGTGGGGGCTCCGTTCAATCAATGGCAGATACTCGAGTTGAAACGAGGACAACTCGAGCACGACTGGATGGGGAGCGCGCACATGCTGGAGCACATCCAACATCATCGTTTGACGCAAATTACCGGCCACAGTTGGTCGACGTTTGGCTGCCGTTAGAATCTTGCCGATCAAAACTGTGGTCGTTGATTTACCTCTCGTTCCAGTCACGCCCACAATCGGGGCTGGACAGGCTTGAAAAAACAGCGTGGTCTCATTCAGCAGTGGCCGCTGAAGTTTCCGAGCCCGACGAACAATCGGATGATCATGCGGCACCCCCTGATTGACATACACAAACTCTGCCCAATCAACATCGGCGAGCGGGTGACGACCAAGGTGGTATGTGGCTCTAATCTTTTTCAGCTGGTTGAGCGTCGAAACTAATTCCGGCTGAGTTTTTCTGTCTTGGATAAGAAGTTGTGCGCCTTGCTTCGACAGCCAGCGAATCGCGCTGGCCGCGCCGCCATGCAAACCTAAACCGACGACCAGCACTCGGCGACCGCGAAATGATTGTCCGGAAACGGTGGTCGACATTGTGATGATTGTAACACAAAATAGACCATTTCGCAACCGGCCGACTTAGTGATGGTCGATCAAAACAAAAATTAAACCGATCACCGCCGAGAGCGCGCCGATAATCCAGGAGCGCATCACGATCTTCGGTTCACTCCACCCTTTGGCTTCGAGGTGATGATGGAGCGGAGCGGATAAGAAAATTTTGCGGTGTCGAATTCTTTTTGAAAGCGTTTGCAGAATGACACTCGCAGTATCAATCACGAACGGTAAAGCGATAATCGGTAGGACCAGGGCGGTGTTGGTTAACATCGCCAGCACCCCGAGGGTCACCCCCAGACTCATCGCGCCGGTATCACCCATGAAAAACCGGGCGGGCGGAATGTTGAACCATAAGAATGATGCTAAGGCACCAACAATGACGGCAATCAAGCTGGCCAGTTCCATTTTACCCTGGATAACCGCGATGGCACCATAACAGACAAAGCAGGCCAACAAGAGCCCTCCGGCCAGCCCATCCAGCCCATCCGCCTCATCGACCGAAAACCCCGTGCCTACAATCACGAACACGAACAACGGTATGTACCAAGCTCCAATATCGCGGTTTCCGACAAACGGAATATGCAGAGTCGTCCAGTCGAGTTTGTAAAAAAACCAGAGTGCTCCGAGAATAGCGATGACGGTGAAGAGCAGCAACCGATGACGGACTTTCAATCCCCGGCAATGAGCATCCCGTTTATGAATATGGTAGACATCACGCACCAAACTAATCATCGCCGACAAAAGCATCAATCAAACAGGCAAATAGGTAAAGCCCCAAAACCAAAAGTTAAGCGCTTTTCCTGTTGCCGTGCTTTCGTCCTGCCCATTTTCAAAATGTTTGCACGGTACCAGATATGACATTAGTCATAAACTCAAATGACCAGCATCAGCATATCTTAATTTTTATATCTGTTTTTTTACAAAAAAACCGGCGAGTTCTTAAATGGCAAATATATTTGGCAGAACATTTAATTAAA
>CAYLHT010000017.1:0-12968 GCA_964383765.1 uncultured Gammaproteobacteria bacterium
TTGCTGCGGACTGTCAGTGAACGCGGACTGCGGGTCCGTCGGCAAGGCTTCCAGATTACGATCATGGCCAACGGCGCGAACACGTACATGACCATTGGTTGGAAACTCGGTCGCTTGCTCCAACGCATCGAACAGGAGGAACGCTTTGATGTAGTCCACGTCCAAGCCGGGGTGGATGTCGGATTGCCGATCATCGCTAGCAAAGCCATGCGGACGCCGAAAGTCTCGACCTACCACACGGCCCACCAAGCCAATAGCAGTTTCTTAGAAATCCTCCCGCGGCTCTTCCGTCCCGTCCTGGCCGACGCGATCAAGAAAATCCAAGCCCACATTGCGGTTTCCAAGACGGCGGAAGAGCTTGTCCACCGCTATTTCCCGGAGCTGCCCATGTCCGTTATTCCGAATGGCGTTGACACCGAACGTTTTTCACCGGAGGTTGAACCACTACCTCAGTACCGCGACGGCAAGCCGACGATTTTGTTCGTCGGTCGGATGGACCCGCGCAAAGGTGCGAAGTACTTGTTTGGTGCACTGCCCTGGCTCGAGGATGAGCTCAAGGGGAACTATCGAATTCTGGTGGTTGGCACGGGCTGGATGCAAAAGTACTACGATGCCCACATCCCGCTGCGTGTCCGGCACCGCGTTGAATTCGTAGGGTACGTGTCACCGGCTGACCTCCCGCGCTATTACCGCAGCGCCGATATCTATTGTTCACCGGCCACCGGCAATGAGAGTTTCGGGATCGTGCTGGTGGAAGCCATGGCTTCGGGGTTACCGCTGGTGGCCTCGGATATCGATGGCTATCGCTGGGTCGTGACGCCGGGTCAGGAGGGCCTGCTTGTTCCCCCGCGGAGTCCGCAACACCTGGCCCAGGCCATCATCGATTTGGTGCGCGATCCGGCCCGACGCCAGGCCATGGGCCTGGCTGGACGAAAAACCAGCCAGGTGTATACTTGGCCCAAGATTGTGGATCAAATCATCCCGATCTACGAACGCATCCAAAAGGGGGGATAGCCTGCCCTTTCGTTCTTTGACACATGGGCGACCACTCGTGTGCAGCTTGTTGAACTGAGGGTAGATTCTCACCACACCCGGAGGCAGACATGGGAGTCACCTTCGCAGAAGCCGAGCGGATGGCAGAGGTTGAACGCGAAGATTCACCGCTGGTCCAGTACTTTTTGACTGGGTTACGATCCGGGCGTTTCGTGATCGTGGGGGGACCGATCGAAATGTCCCCAAGTCATTACTTCAGGAATACACGTTTGGAAGTGGTCCAGCTGTACGCATTTCGGCTGATGACAACAGATCCGCCAGACTACGCAATCAACTTTGCTTCGTTTCATGGCAACAGTCTGGGCTTCATGGACTTCTCGCTTCTTTTCCGGAAGGCTCATCAGTACCTCGTCCAGGCGTGTCAAGAAGACTGTGATGGGAGATTAACAATCCCAGCGCCCATCGAAGGTGCACTCATCACCTATGACCCTGATTCGAATGATGACTACGTCGACTACGGGGCCATTGGTCTCTTCCCACCCAACATGAACCCGACCGGCTTCCATGGCTGTCTCCATGAGTCACTTTCCCAATGCCTGGAGAAGGGGTTCGGAAAGGTCCAATCGTGACACCGAGCGATCATCGGTGTCTTTTTCTTTCCTAGATAATCCCAGGTCTGCCTTGACACCCTTAAAATATAGGCTATACTGCCAATTAGCACTCTCAGGGTGAGACTGCTAATTCACCTTTGACCACCCCTACACCCCTCCTTCACTAAGGAGGGGGCAGAACCAGACTATGATTTCCGAACGCCAAGAAACACTCTTGCGGACCATTATCCGCGATTACACCGCCACCGCCAAGCCAGTCAGTTCTGGCCAATTGGTGGACGAGAGCAAACTCGATGTTTCACCGGCCACGGTGCGCAACGACATGGCCGAACTGGAAGACAATGGTTTCCTGCAGCAACCCTACACCTCGGCCGGTCGGATTCCAACGGAGAAAGCCTGGCGCTGGTATGTGCAACAAATTGACGACGAAGCCAAGGTCACCAAGAAAGACCAGGAGCATTTGCAACACGTCGCCAAGTCCCACGCTGACTCAGAACAGGAAATGTTACGGCAATTAGCGAAGACCATCGCCGAATTGGTGGATGAAACCGTGATTGTGGCCTTCGGCAAAACCGACACGTATTACACGGGTTTGTCGAATCTCTTTCAACAACCGGAATTTGAAGACGTCGACGTTTTAAAAAACCTCTCCCGCGTCGTCGACCATCTGGATATCGTCATGGCCAAGCTCTTCGAACGCGTCCGCGGTGATGTCCAGGTGTTAGTCGGGAGTGAGAATCCAATTTCACACCAGTGCGGCACCATTCTTGGCCGCTATGAACTTCCACGACGCCACTCTGGGGTGATCGGGATCCTCGGCCCACTGCGCCAAGATTACCCAGAACATATGGCTTTACTCCGTTATACACAATCACTGCTCCAATCCGTCTAAACATATGGACGACCAGAATACTGTCATTCACGACGAAATCGCTAAGCTGCAAAAACTGGCCGATGAACACTTGGACGGCTGGAAACGAGCTAAAGCTGATTACCTGAATCTCAAGAAGCAGGCCGAGAAAGAGAAGGAAGAGTTAGCTAAGTTTGCACAAGCCGGCGCAGTCCTCCAATTCCTGCCGATCTACGACAATTTGAAGCGGGCCGAACAGCACATCCCGGAGGATCAGCAATCCCAAGACTGGGTCAAAGGCATTCTCCATATTCAGAAACAGTTTGAGGAAACCTTGAAAACCATGGGGATTGAACCAATTAAGACCGTGGGCGAGCACTTTGACCCCAACCACCACCACGCCGTTTCCAAAAAGAAACAGGACGGCGCAGCCAGCGGTACTATTCTTGAAGAGACCAAATCAGGATTCATGTTCGACGGCCGCGTACTCGAACCCGCCCAGGTGATAGTAGCTGAATAGCTTATTAGCTCGTTAGCTGGTTAGCAGACTCTCTCATCTGACTAACGAGCTAAAGAGCTAACCCACTAACGAGCTACCCACTTATGGCAATTGTGAAATGGACTCCAATGGACGTGTTCGACGATATGGACCGGTTCCTGGACAGCAACTGGCTGCCAATGGTCCCGCGGCGGATCATGAATCCGGCGCTCGACGTCTACGAAGATCAGGACACGATCATCGTCGAAACGCCGCTGGTCGGGATCGATCCGTCCAAGGTCAACATCGAGATTGAAGACAATATCTTGAAAATCTCCGGCGATTCGAAACACCAATCCGAAGTCGACGACAAGAATTACTACCGCAAAGAAGTGCGTTACGGCTCGTTCTTCCGCGCGACCTCACTGCCGAAAGCCGTCCAAGGCGATAAGGCCTCGGCTAGTTACAAAGACGGCATCCTGAAAATTAGCGTACCAAAAGCCGAGGAAGCGAAACCCAAGAAAATTACCGTCAAAGCGTCGTAAGTCGTTGGCTATTCCTCACGCCGACACTGGTGTGGGGGTGCCAAGCGGGTGACTCACCTTACTCCGCGTTGGCCTCGCTCCGGCGAGACCTCCTGCGGTCCAAGCATGGGTCACCCACTTGGCGAAATAATCATCATGCCACAACCACCCTCATTTAATCCTGGTTCAAACCTGATGCGGATGAACGTCCGCTGTCCGGTCTGCGGCCATCTGTACGATCTGCAGCGATTGAAAATCCTGGGTGAACGCGATCAGCAACTCCTGGCGTTCATTGACTGTCAACATTGCTCAACCGGCTTACTCTCAATCCTGTCGGTCTCGCCGGGCGGGATGACGGCCCAAGGATTAGTCACGGACCAAACTCCGGAGGAAATCGTGGATGCGGATGATCATGCGCCGGTCAACAACAATGACGTGCTCGAAATCCACGAACACCTCGAGTCCGATCACGCCAACTTCTTTACCCTTCGTTAATTACGTTAGCTAGAACTGTAACCATATGCCAAAAATCTTAGGAATCGACCTCGGCACGACCAACTCCTGCATGGCCATCATCGAAGGTGGCGAACCGAAAGTGCTGGAGAATGCCGAAGGCGCGCGCACAACGCCGTCCATTGTGGCGATGTCGAAAACCAATGAACGTCTCGTCGGCCAAGTCGCGAAACGACAAGCCGTCGTCAACCCGACGAACACCCTGTACTCCATCAAGCGCTTAATCGGCCGACGCTGGGACGACGCGGAAGTCCAACGCGACGTCAAAGTCTTGCCGTTCACGATTAAACACGCCGGCGACGGCGTCAAAATTGAGATGGCCGGAAAGGACTACACCCCGCAAGAAATCTCGGCCATGGTCCTCCAGAAACTGAAAGCCGACGCCGAAGCGCGCTTGGGTGAAAAAATCACCGAAGCCGTGATTACTGTCCCGGCCTACTTCGACGATGCTCAGCGCCAAGCCACCAAAGACGCCGGCCGCATCGCCGGTTTCGATGTGAAACGCATTATCAACGAACCAACCGCCGCCGCTTTAGCCTACGGTTTCAACAAGAAGAAAGATGAAAAGATTGCCGTGTACGACCTCGGCGGCGGAACGTTTGATATCTCTGTCCTCGAAGTTTCATCGGACACGGTTGAAGTGAAGTCCACCAACGGCGATACGCACCTCGGCGGCGATGACTTTGACCAGAAAATCATCCACTGGATGATTGAAGAATTCCGTAAACAAGAAGGCATTGATCTGTCGAAAGATCAAATGGCCTTACAGCGCTTGAAGGAAGCGGCCGAAAAAGCCAAGCACGAACTGTCGTCCTCAATGGAAACGGAAATCAACCTGCCGTTCATTACCCAAGGCGCGGCCGGCCCGCTGCACATGGTCATGAAGTTCACTCGAGCGCAGCTCGAAAACCTAGTGCGCGATCTCGTCGAACAGACACTCGAACCGACCAAGAAAGCCTTGAACGACGCTGGACTCCAGCCATCACAAATCAATGAAGTGATTCTGGTCGGCGGAATGACCCGTATGCCGCTTGTCGTCCAAACCGTTGAGAAATTCTTCGGCAAGAAAGCCAACGCCAGTGTCAACCCGGATGAAGTCGTGGCTGTCGGCGCGGCCGTCCAAGCCGGCGTGCTGCAAGGCGAAGTCAAAGATGTCCTCCTGCTCGACGTCACGCCGCTGACCCTCGGTCTCGAAACTATGGGCAGCGTCATGACCCCGCTGATCGATCGCAACACCACTATCCCGACCTCGAAGTCGCAAGTCTTCTCCACCGCCAGCGACAACCAACCGCAGGTGGAAATTCACGTTCTGCAAGGGGAGCGGTCGATGGCCAGCGACAACAAAACCCTCGGACGGTTTATCTTGGATGGCATTCCGCCGGCGCCGCGCGGCGTTCCGCAAATCGAAGTCACCTTCGACATCGACGCCAACGGTATCTTGAACGTCAAAGCCAAGGACAAAGGCACCAACAAAGAACAAGCCATTACGATTCAAGGCTCGACCGGCCTGTCGAAAGAGGAAGTCGAGAAGCTGCGTAAAGACGCCGAGCTCCACGCGGCCGAAGACAAGCAGAAGAAGGAATTGATCGAGGCGCGCAACGTGGCCGAGAACCTCGCATACGCGGCCGAGAAAGCGCTCAAGGACGGCGGCGCCAAAGTCCCGGCGGAGGTCCGGACGGATGTTGAAGCCAAAGTGAATGACGTCAAGACGGCCGTGAAGTCCGACAACAAGGGCACGATCGAAACATCCTCCAAGGCGTTATCGGATGCGATGCAGAAGATTGGGCAAGCCGCCTATCAACAAGCGCCACAAGGCCAACCAGGGGCTCAAGGAGCCGCTGGGGCAGGGGCTAATGATAAGGGCCCAGTCGAAGGCGAAGTGGTTGATGACAAGAAATAATGATTGATTCGGCGGCCGAGCTGAGCTCGGCCGCCGCCGTTTCACATGAACCCTGAGGAACATCCAGAACAGCGTTGGAAAGGTGAAGTCGGAGTTGCGACTGGAGAGGATTTAGCGCAAGTGCTGAAACTCCAACAGGACAATCTCGGCCGAAACCTTCCCGAAGTAGAGCGTCAAGATCAGGGGTATGTTAGCGTAGAAACACCACCGGATATGCTTGAAGAAATCAATGAGTCAGACGGAGTGACCGTTGCGAAAGATGGAGATCGCGTCGTTGGTTATGCAATGCCATTGCCGGTTGATCAAGGTCGAAAAATCCCGCTGCTCGATCCTTTCATCGAACGTTTTTCAAAACTCTCGTTTGAGGGAACGCCAATCACTGAAACGCCTCATATCATTATCGGCCAAGTTTGCGTTGATAAAGATTACCGCGGCCGAGGAATTATTGAACAACTTTACGCTGATTTCAGCCGCCGGATGGCGGAGAAATACGATGTCGGGATTACTGAAGTCGGTGCAACCAATCCGCGTTCATATCACGTTCACGTTGAAAAGATGGGAATGAAAGTGCTTGAACAATATGAAGCCGATGGGAAAGCCTGGTACATCCTGGCCGTTGATTTCCGACCGTTTCGTCGAGCGGAGGAGGAAGTAGTGGACGATAAGAAATAACTAATCATGCCCCGCCAGAAATGGCGGGGCAAAATGTAATTATGACCACCGATGTCATAAGGGTTACGAGAGACTCAGGCGCTAACTTAAAGATTTTAAAAAAGCTTGAACTACTAGGCCTTATTGATATTCATGATGTTATGTTAGAAAATGGTCGAAATACTAAAAAAGTAAGTAAAAAAATTCTGCCAGTTGCAGTATTTGATCATGCGAGATGGGATGAAGCCGTTTTTGCGGAGGAGGGAAACAAATACGACGATATTCGCTCAATTTTGGGCAAAGAAAAAGTTAAAGATGCGATGCAACTTGAGGCACATTTAAGAAATAAGCTTGATTACTTTGTAACCGAAGATACTGACTTTATTTTAATTAGAGAGGTGTTAAAAGAAAAATTCGGTGCTGAGATTGTCACACCCGAAGAGCTTGCAGAAAAATTTTCCGTCAGTTTATGAGGGACTATTTCATACACTCAATTCCGATCGCGCATCACGCCCAAAAAATTAATATTGGGATTGATTGGCCCTCTTGGCTCACCGCGATAGGCACTGTTGCCCTTGCTGCAATTGCTATTTGGCCGCAATTAAAATCATGGTTAGTAGGACCACGACTAAAAATTGCCCTTGATCAGAGCATCGGTTTTGTTGTTTCAAGTGATCTCAAACTCCACAAGTTGCAACTTGGAATAAATTTTATCAATCCTGGGGCGAGAGCATATACAATTCACAAGGTAGTATTAAAGCTGTTTCGTAAGAGTTTTGATTGGAATCTTTTCATCAAAGATTACCAAGGCAAGTTAGTGCTTCCAGACGTGAGACCCACATCATTTTTTCTCGAGGGAAACAAGTCGGGATATAAAATGATACAATTTTATTCTGAAGATGACATAAAACCAGGAGAATTACGTAACGGGAAGCACAATGTGGAATTGCAAATCTAGTTTGATCAGGAGGGAATAACACAATCCCCAAGACTACTGAAAAACTTTGAGTTTGTAATCGATCAAAAATTTCAAAATACCCTGGGCGTCACTTTAGTGCATGCGCCGTCGGCTCAAAACACTGGAGTAGTTCATGCAAATTTCTCGCAGTGGGACGTTAGAAATTTGAAATAATCCCCACACCAAAATTTGGCATGGGGGGAAGAGGGCGGCCGCGGGTGGGTTTCTTGGCCTCCCCGATTTTGCATTTGCAAAATCACCCCTCCCTAGTCGGGAGGGGAGTATAAAGAAGCGGCCGCCCTTCGTGGTATACTTTGTTTCTATGACAAATATCTACCGCAATATTGCCATTTGGTCGGTAATTGTTTTTTTGGTCGTATTAGGAATTGTTGGACCAAGATTGCGACACGATAATCCAAATGTTGATCCCTCTATTCGCCGTGAGTTAGTCACCACCGGCGAAATTTCTTGGGACGCGCCGATGCTAAAACTTCTCGCTCGACCGGTCGCGCACATTGACTCCTACGATCCGAACACTCACGTGGCGGTGGTTGGGCAATATAGTTGGTTCGGGTTTCGCGTTGGCGGCTCAACAATCTATGGTTGCCAATATGGAAAACCAGGCAACTTCAATCCAAACTTCGGTTGCTACGGTGGTGACTCGGAACAGTATTTTTTCTAGCGCTATCCCACACCAAAATTTGGCATGGGGGTAGGGAAACGAAAGAGCCACACGATGGTCTGGTGACCCTTTCGTGTGGCTTGTTGAACCCTCAGGCCTTGATGGTCCCGCCGCGGACGTTGGTGTTGCCGCAGAGGGGGCACCTGCCCTGATGGTCCTTGAGCAGGCGCTTCGATGTCATCTCCTCGTAGTGGTAGATACGAGTGCCGTCCTGGAACTTCCAGTACCAGCAGCACGGGCTGTTCTCGCAGTCGGTGTTGAACTGGACGGTCTCACCGCGCCGGCGCGCATCCGTCACCAGACCCGGAATGGACCGCGCACCCTTGCACATATCTTCAGCGTCCGACTGGGGAAACATGTTTCCTCGAACGGCACAGGCACCGGGGGCGTTGACCAGCATGCCGAACATCGGGCCTTCGGTCATGTTCGATTACCGTTCGCGAGGGATATTGTACCTCCTGGGAAAGGTCAGTCCATATCATGTCGGGTGACATGACAGTCCACACTAGCAGACCGGCAAGAGTAGCCGAAAAGTGTGATTATGTCAAGAGATGTATGTGAACAAGCCCCACACCAAAATTTGGCATGGGGGGGTGGGGGGGGCGGCCGCGGGCGTTGGGCCTCCCCGATTTTGCCTTCGCAAAATCACCCCTCCCTAGTCGGGAGGGGAATTCAAAGAAGCGGCCGCGCTTGACTTCTTGGCGAGATGGGGTTAGTCTCGTGCGGCTCTGTCACCCTTTATCCTGGAGGTTAACAGTGGACCTTCGCCGACGGGTTACTCCAATGTTGGACCAGTTTGCTTTCGTGCTTGGTCTTGTCGTGATGTTCGCCGTGGCACTGGTCCTGATCTGCTGCTGG
Source organism: uncultured Gammaproteobacteria bacterium (assembly GCA_964383765.1). Taxonomy (GTDB): domain Bacteria; phylum Patescibacteriota; class Patescibacteriia; order SBBC01; family CAIJZX01; genus CAYLHT01. Next base: position 9,019 of record CAYLHT010000017.1, read on the forward strand.
CTGGCCTGGCTGTTGCTCAGCCTGCCGGTGTATGCCTTGGCCGTGATTGGGCTGGGGCGAACGCAGCGAGATATGCTCATCCAAGTGATGCAGATCATTGGACCGAAACAAGATCGTGAAACCAGTGACGCGGACGACATCAATATCATGCATGTCGCACGCGCCGCGAACGCGAGCTTTATGGACGCCTACGATCAGCTGGTTGAAGGCCGTCGAAAGCATCGTTTCCGGTTGCTCTACCAAACATGCCACAGCGGCGTGTCCGCCTGGCGGATCCGCCTCATCCGGTTCCTGCCCGTGCCGCTCTAGCACGGGCTTTTTCTAAGATCACACTGAGGCTAGTCAATTCCGTTTTGCCATTCGGAAGGTACTCCACGTGAACGCTAAACTCGGCGTAAGTTGGGCAGAAAAGAAAAGGCGGCCGTCGCGCATGCGCGACGGCCGCTGAAGTACAACCTTGAAACTCGAGTTCCAGCATCGGCTTTAGTGCAACCACCGCCAATGGGTTTCAACTTCGAGCTGGCAGTTCGGAACCGTTCCCTCCATGATGGGCGGCACATTGGTGTACCGTTCATCCCGGGAGCAGCGAACCCTGAACAGTTCATTGCTCCGAGGCCGGTAGATCACGGAGTACCACCAGGTTCCCCATCGCTGCTGCCGGATCGGCCCTCCGCCCCCATGCGCAACGCGCAGATCGGTCCCCTCGACGTCTTCGAGGGAGATCTCGGGGATCTGGAGAATGCTGACCAGCATCTTACCTTCCACTGCCTTCAGGCTAGCGCGCATTGTCATTTCTCCGAGGATGGTGACAACTCTGTTGCTTGATGACCGCTTGTACGATCAAATCGGCGAGATGCCCAGCTCTTCGAACATCCCGGGGCCGAAATCCTCGTCGGGGAACAGCCAGGGGTGCTCATACTTGAACATCAGTTCGTCGGCCTCGTCATCCATTGACGAGAGCAGAGCCGACAACCCGCGCTCATCCAGCTCTTCGTATTCTTCGGGCCGGAGGTGATACTCATCGCGCGCCTCTTCTCGAAGCTCCTCGAGGCGAGACTGTTGCTTGGTACGCATTGGTACCTCCCGAAAAGTCAAATGCTTTGTCTATGTACGACTGCCGCTTCGAGTTACTCGACGACCTTCAGGAATTGAGCGCTGATACTGATCAATCGCTTTCGCGATGGATCCATCAACGGTGAGCCATCAGGCCGGCTGAGGGTCAGGTAGAGATCGAGACTCATTGCCTGGAGACACCCGGGGGCGTGGACTCGATCGCAGTCATCGGACATGCCGCAGGTACAGGGCGGCAAACCGATGGAGATGATCCTGAACGGTCCATCGCCGGCGTAGTCCAGAAATCGTTCCCAGCCCTCAGTGATTTCCTGCCTGTCCCAGGTGACACGTTGCCCAGGTCGAAGGTCCACCTGCTGTTCGTCCTTCATGTTCATATCCTCGGAGCTCATGTTGTGTTGACATCGTGGGCGGAGCTACCTATTAAATGCTCACGAATTGAGCGAGAGGATAGACGAATGTCTATCGAGGTGCAATTATTCTCCGTAGAGAACGTATCTATCTATCACGATTTCACGGTTTTTGTCAATGGGACCCCACACCAAAATTTGGCATGGGGGTTGGGGGATAGGGCGGCCGCTGGTGCTGGGCCTCCCCGATTTTGCCTTCGCAAAACCACCCCTCCTTAATCAGGAGGGGATGAGAAGGAATCCGGCCTCAGTAATTTCCCCTCCCGACTAGGGAGGGGTGGCCGGTCAAGTGACCGGCCGGGGAGGCCAAGAAATTCGCCGCTTCTTGATTATTTCCTCCAGCGCATCAATCACCCCATTAAGGTTTGTCAGAATATCATCATTCGTGAATCGAACCACTTTGATGTTCAAGCTATTCAGATATTTTGTCCTTTCCTGATCGTACTTTAGTGCCTCTAGCTCAAAATGCTGACTCCCATCGACTTCAATCGCTAGGTACAGTTCATGACAATAGAAATCAAGAATATAACGACCAACGCTGTGTTGTCGCCGGAACTTATATCCTAAACAACCCCGGCTTTTCAACTGGGTCCACAATATCACCTCCGGTTTTGTCATGGACTTCCGGAGTTGTTTACGTCGTGGAGTTAGGGCTTGGCGTGTACGAAGAGGCGGCATAGGTTTCCCGAGCCACCGATGACGTTTTAGCACTAGAGAACAACGATGTCAATATCTGCTCGTGAGGAAGAGGAAAGAGTCGTGTGATATGTGCATTGGCGGAAAAAGAAAAAGCCCCGGGCCGCGTGCTGGCCAGGGGCAAAGTTTGAATACGGGTGCGTTGCTCACCGATAGATGGTCTTGATCATCCCCCAGGTCTTCGTCGTCGTTGGCACGACGATGTCGATCTCGAAGTTGTAGGTCGTGCTCACCCCGTTGAAACCGAGGGTGACGTTGTCGACCGCCATGTCGTAGACCCCGTTCCATCCGGAGCCGACGCCGACGTTGATGGCGTAGACCCAGGCCTGCGGGCCGACCGGATTCGGCGTACAGCCGAGATAGGGCGGCATCGGCGAACCATTGTTCAGGTTCGTCGCCCACTCTTGCAGGGTGATGTCGTACACCTCGTAGGAACAGGATGGCGAACCGAAGGCCCGTTGCCACCAGTTGCCGTTCAGGGCGTCGAGCGTCACCCAGCTGTCGACCGGCACGACCGAGGTGTAGCCGTTGTAGGCCGGCTCGAAGATCAGCAGCGAAGTCTTGTTCGAGACCGGGTCGTAGACCCCCAGCCGCAGCGCCGGAGCCTGGACCGCCGGGTTGGTGCTGCTCGAGTTGCGGTAGAACTCGTAACCGACGGCGGTGATGTCGGCCACCTTGCCGAAGCCGCCGGGGTTGAGGTTGTCGAGCTCGAAGTCAGCCTTCGAGCTGCCGCTGCTGCCGGTGAACTGGAGGGAGCCGAGAGAAGTCCTCGGATAGGTGGACGTGATGGCGACCGTGCCGCCACCGGTGACGTTCTGCGGACCCCACCCCTGCAGGTTGCCGGGGGAGATCGTGGTCGCAGTGGCCACAGCCGCTGAGCCCAACAGGACGAACAGACTGACGGACACCACGTAGCGAGGCTTCATGGTAACCTCCATGTGTGTCTCGGGCTGTCCAGCACCGAGAACCGGAAAGGACGTCATGCTCCCAGCACATCCGAGAGCCGCAAAAAGATAAACGAAATTGAATTGTTCGTCAAGCCTGAACAGTGTGTCCATGGTATACTTTGTTGTATGAACGTCGGTCACGATTTTACCGGAGTCTCAACACCGTTTTACTGTACGGATGGTCACGGGCGCTGGTTGCTCCACAAGCGTAGCCAACGCTGTCGTGATGAACAGGGGACTTGGGACGTCGGCGGCGGTCGCCTAGGTTTCGGTCAAGATTTCGAAACCTCTGTCCTACGTGAAGTCAAGGAAGAATATGGCTGCGATGGAAAAATACTTGAGGCTTTGCCTCCGTATTCGATTGTTCGCGCGCACGACGGACGACCAACACATTGGGTCGCCATCCCGTTCATCGTGTTGGTTAACCCCAAAGAAGTCCGCAACAATGAACCGGAAAAAATTGACGAGTTGGGATGGTTTGAGCTTGATCAGTTACCGAGCCCCCTGCATTCTGCGCTGGCATCGACCTTGCCAAAATTTCTGCCGCGGCTGCGCGAAACCAAGGAATCAATTTAACGTCAACAGAAAAACAGCCAGTTCGCGAACGAACCGGCCGCACAACCCTTAACTCGACCTTACCAGGGTCGGAACAACACGGGCAAAGGCCTCGTCGATGGTCGCGCCGTACAACGGCTCGATCTCCGTATCGATCCAGCTCGTACTTGACTCCTCGAACCCCCCGATCTCTACTTGACCGCCACCCCCACAGCACCGAAAGTTCCTCGGCAGTACAGTCAGGCACCAGTCCAACGGTCTCGGGAGCCCG
>CAYLHT010000017.1:12978-19511 GCA_964383765.1 uncultured Gammaproteobacteria bacterium
GTCCGTAATGAACTCCTCGAACCACCAGGTCTCGACTTGATCGCGACACCGCAGGATCCGAAAGTTCTGGGCACGATCGCGCAGGAACAGGTCGACGGCTTCGGGAGCCGGCTCCGGCTGGATGTAACACATCCCGCTGCCGTTGCCGTGGTAGAACCGGATCGACCGTTCGAGGGCCAGCCCGAAGGAGTGAGAAAGTCCCTGCGCCTTGCTCCGTTCATCGCGATCGATGACATCGACCCGGAAACCGTTCTGCTGATCAACGCGGACGAGAAACGAGCAGCCCTCTCTGAGTGTCTGTTGCACAGCCGGTGAGTGCAGCGCCATGTTCCCTCCTGGAATGGCCCAACATCATGGTGACCGGAAATGCTTGGCTACCTTATGCCGGTTATGTCGGGTTGTCAAATGGTCTCGTCCTCGATAACCAGTCAATCTCCTGACGGTTCAGTTCCTATGATAGACTGAGTCGCATGACACTCGTGATCGTGACCGGCCCGCCGGCCACCGGCAAAACTCATATCGCTAATGCGATAGAAAAAGAAACAGGCTGGCCGGTGATCTCCAAAGATCGGATCAAAGAACGCTTGTTCAATGAACGTGGGATTGGTGATCGGGCGTGGTCAAGCAAGTTAGGAGATGAAGCCTATGAGATTGTCCGCCAGCAAGCCAAAACAATGTTTGAGTCGAGGCAACCATTCATTCTCGAAGGAAACTTTTCCGGTCCGACGGCTGAATTTATCTTAGCGCACACCCAAAACTTCGAGTATCGTATCCTCCAAATTTTGTGCGATGCGCCCGATCACCTGATCTTGGCTCGAATTCAGGAACGTTGGAGCAGTGGCGAGCGACATCGTGGCCACGCTGACCACCAAACTCTTCAAGAATATGCCAAGGGCCATGACTGGAATTCAATTCGGCAATTTTCCTTCAGTGATCGAAACATTCGATTGGATGAAAAATCAAGCCTGGAGAAAAACACTACTGCGGCACTGCGGTTCGTGAAACTAAACAAAACCTAGAATTGGTGTATAGTAAGAGTATCAGCATTAACTAAGGAGATATCTATGAGAAATTCAACTCGTCTTAGCCTCGGGTTAGCCACGCTCGCACTGTTGGTGATCGGAGCCGGGTGTTTCTCGAAGACCACCAATACAACGACCACTACCACCAACACCAGCACTTCCGGCAACACGGTCAGTATCTCCGGCATGGCGTTTTCACCCTCGACCCTGACCGTCGCTAAAGGCACGACCGTCACCTGGACGAATAACGACAGCACTGCGCACACCGTCACCGGCGACAACGGCGGTCCGGCCAGCGGCCAACTCAGCAACGGGCAAACCTACTCCTTCACCTTTGACACGGCCGGGACGTTTACCTACCACTGCAAAAATCATCCGTTCATGACAGCCACCGTGGTGGTTCAGTAAAAAGTATCTAAATTGAAGGGCGGCCCCGGTTGCCCTCCTGCCTGCCCATCCGTCAGGCGGGCCTGAGGAGGGCGCGGGGAGGAGGGAGTGCGGGGCCGCCCGAGTATGCAAAAAAGAAAAACCAGCTACATCGTTTTTTGGAAGAGCTGGTTAACCTCGGTCACCCACGCGAAGATGTTGGCATCGTTCATGCAGATTCCTAGGCAGATGGGAACCGTCGTGTCTTCGTCCGGCATCAACACCAACTTGACCGTACCACCCTCATAGTAGATCTGCCTGGCGCGCGCTTTGGCCAGCCAAGGATCGACCTTGGGGTAGTTGATGACAAGATCGCGCCCGTTCGTTCGAAACTTGTGTCCTTGATCGGTGAAAAGAAAGAACACACCGGCTTGGTTGTGTCCGAACACACAAATCATGTCCATGGAGCCTCCCGAGTTGACGGCTCCAACCTAGCTCAATAAAGTCCTTTTGTCAAGTCGGTTTGATATTGCTCCTGAATAGTCAGTCAGCAAAAAACGCCAGCTGCTGGGACAGCTGGCACAGGGCATCTACTGACGAGACAAGAAGTCCAGAAGCTGATTAGCCTCCTCCACCTTCTGATGGAATCGGGGATCGGTCAGCGTGGATTGGGAGAGCGAGCCCAGTCGATGGCACAGGGTCTTGCGGCCTGACTGGTAACCGACGAAGTCAAGCGCAGCCGTCTCACGGTTGATCTCGAGCCGACGGCGAACCCCGAATTGGAAGAACCGGTCAACCCGATGGCTGACACCACCAAAGGCACGTTCGTGACTGGCTGGGATCACAAACAGTTCACTGTGGTTGATGATCAGTCGTTCCGATTGGACGGTGGGATCCTTGCTCGGAGTAACGACGATCTCCGTTTCCTGGACCAGTACATCCTCGATGGTCGTCGAACACTGAACCGTCATGGTCAGCTCCTGGGAAAGGGCGGGGGCGTACTCCGGTACGATTGTATATGTCTTAACATACAGTTCGGTCGAGAGTCAACGCAACGGCTAGACTATGCTATAGTGTGGACATGGACCCCATGCCCAAAGAACAAATCGAGAAACTCAAGGAAAAACTCTCTGAAGAGCAGAAATTCGTGTGTTTTCTGAAAGGCACCGAAGCACCAGGCAGCGGCAAGTATTTGCACAACAAAGAACCAGGGATGTACCACTGCGTTGTGTGCGATCAGCCCCTCTTCGCTTCAGACACTAAATTCGACTCCGGTACGGGCTGGCCAAGCTTTTGGGACGCGGCAGTCAAAGCCAACGTGGTCACGAAAGATGATTTGTCGCTCGGTATGCACCGCTTGGAAGTGCTGTGCTCCCGTTGCGGCTCACATCTCGGTCATGTCTTTCCCGATGGACCCAAACCAACCGGGCAACGGTACTGCATCAATTCGTTAGCCCTGGAGTTTCGCCCGACCAAAAAGTAATTCAAAAAAAGAATCAACCCGGTCAGCTGGTGCTGATCCGGGTTGGATGGCCTGAGGCTTCAGGCCGGAGGTTCGTTTCCCCCTGGGCGGGGGAGGGCACAGTGTCGAGAGAGACTCGACGAGCAAGCCGCTCGGGCGGCTGTGGCGGGCTGTGGCGACCCGTGCTCTAGAATCGAGACCTCAATCGGTGCCCAGCGCCCCCGCCTTCGTGGGGAGAGAGTGTGGAGCGATCACCTGTTATGCAGGGGGAACACCCATCGCAATCACGGCAACCGCTCCACGAGTTTTCAAAGTTGAAAACTGAGTATACGCCTTACCCGAGATTTGTCAAGGGCTCAGCGGCACACTCGCATCACCCCAATCGACGTGGCCGAGATTCCGACTGGCCGCCCTGGACTTGGCGTCACTCAAGAAACGCGGGTACGCTTTCGTGTCAGCAAAGTCAATGGCGCGTTCTATGATGACATCATCCGGTCTACCCGGATTGTCTTGTCCGAGGCCTGGGAACCACACGGTGGCTTGATACCCTGATCGTGTCCGGCAGACCGAAATAGCCGTCTGCAATCCTTGCGCGACTTCTGGCATCCGGCCCTCCCGGGTCAAGGTCAAAGGACGAACTGCGAGTATCGGATGCTTTACCATGTCATAGTCGTGGCGTCAATTGACCGTGGTGTTTGTGGTATACTGACACATTATTGCTTTATGTTTCGCTTATGACGCTTACTGAGTACCAATCCGCTAGTGGACGCACCGCTCTCTACCCGAATCACGGACATAATTGGGTGTACCCGGCTTTGGGTTTAGTTGGAGAAGCCGGGGAAGTCGCGAACAAATTGAAAAAAGCCCATCGTGATAACGACGACGTCATTTCTGCCGAGATTAAACACTTAGTCTCACTCGAACTGGGTGATGTGTTATGGTACGTCGCCCAACTTGCAGCGGAACTCGGTCTTTCACTCGAATCAATTGCTGAAGAGAACATTACTAAACTCGCCTCACGTCACGAGCGTGGCAAACTCGGTGGCTCGGGCGATCAACGTTAACACTATGGCCGAATCTTCCCCTCAACAACTCCACATTAAAGCCAGCGACGAAACCCTACGCGGTAGCTATAGCAACGCCATGCAAGTCACCCATACTCAGCAGGAAGTGATTATGGATTTCTTCAATGTCTTCCCACCGCAAGGGCAGCTCGTCAGCCGCGTCATTACGTCGCCAGCTCATGCCAAACAAATTCTGGCGGCTCTGGCAGACAACTTGAAGAAATATGAAGCCCAGTTCGGAACGGTCACGCCGGCACCGGCGCCCAGAGGTGATTTCGGATTCGGCACGCCCCAGACCTAGCTATGCCCAATTCGATCAGCCAACACCCCGGCGCACCAGCGAGCATGTCAATACCGGAAAAAGAACCGGTCAAGCATAACTTCACCGTGACCGGCCGCTCGCCCTGGACAGCTAAAGTGCTGTGGTTGATCATTCCGGCGATCGGCGGGGCGATGCTGTGGTGGTGGAGCGTGAATCAATTTATCAGCGGCCGGATCAACCTTTCAACCAATGCCTTTGCCAATGTCAGCGTGCCAGTGGTGCTTGGCCTGCTTGGACTTGGTCTGTGGTTAGGGAGTACGAGTGTGACTGCGTTCTTAGCAACTTGGCGATCACTGCGAGTCGTAGTCGCGATGGTGGCAGCCTTACCTTTGGCGATCTTTTTTTCACCCACGCTCTGGACCGGAGCAGCCGTGGTTGTGACCGCCGTGAGTTTGTTCTGGAGTGGGGAGCAGAGTTTCGGCGATATCCGGAATCGCTTGACCGTCCAGCCGCTGCAAACCCTCAATCAAAATCTGGCCGTGGCTTTAACCGGGGCGATGGTGGCGGTCGCGATCTTATCGTATCAACAAGTCACGGCCAATCGCACCACGCCGAACGAAACCACCAAGCATTTGGCCGGACAAATGGTTAACTTAGCGGAGCCGTTCCTACCGTCCATCTACCATGGCTATCGTCCAGACATGACTGTTGATGAACTGATCAGTTCGCAGTTGCCGGACGCCGACAAGATCCTACAGGATATTAATTTTGACCAGCTGTCGAACCAGGCGGCTCAGCAACAAGCCGTCAACCAGAAAATTCAAGATCTCGGTCTTGATCCAAAAGAGTTTCACGTCGATGTACGACAGGGCACCGCAGCTCTTCGCCAACATTTAACTGACCAACTCAACCGTTTTCGTGAAGATGCGGTGATTCAAGCCCGCGAAGAGTTATCCAAGCGGTTCGGTATCCCGCTGGCTGGCGATGAACACGTCCACGATGCCTTGACTGATTATGTCAACCAACAACTCTCCACGTCATTTGGTAAGTACACGTCATTTCTGCCGTTGCTCTTGGCAGTCGGTGTATTCTTGTTGCTCCGCGTCTTCAGCTTTCTCTACACCTGGATCATCGTCGGTTGGGGCTGGCTCTGGATCAGTTGCCTGCGCTGGTTCAAGGTGGTCAAGATCGTGACCACGACCGTACCGGCACAGCACCTGGAGTGGTCTTGAGCACTCCAAGCCAACTCCTTTCCTCGCCCCTCCCGCGACCGTCATTCTGAAGCCGAGTCTACGAGGCTGAAGAATCTCCTTTTTCCGAGCGGAGATCCTTCACCCCGAAGCGGTGTTCAGGATGACGCGGGAGGGGCGGTTAGCACTCTTGCCACGAGACTGCTAATTTGCTAGAGTGGTCGACATGGCCACTGATTACTACAATCTGCTGGGCGTCAGCAAGAGCGCGAGTGCCGACGAAATCAAAAAAGCTTTTCGAGCGAAAGCGCACCAACTCCATCCGGACAAAGCTGGCGGCGATGCTGAAAAGTTTAAGGAAATTAACGAAGCCTACCACGTCTTAAGCGATCCGCAGAAGCGCCAGCAGTACGACCAGTTCGGTCAAACCTTTGACCAAGCTCGACGCCAAGGCGGCGGCCCGGCTGGTCATCCGTTTGGTGGGGCCAATCCCTTCGGCGGTTTTGGCCAGAACGTGAATGTTGATTTCGGTGATCTGGGAGATATCTTCGGCGATGTGTTTGGTTTTGGGTCAAGTCGTCGCTCATCACGGGCAACTCGCGGTCAAGATATTCAAGCCGCCCTCCGCATTGATTTTCGGACCGCAGCTTTTGGAGGTGAACAAACTGTTCAGCTCCGACACCAGGTGCGGTGTTCCCGTTGTTCCGGCAGCGGTGCTGAACCTGGTAGCCAACCCGTTACCTGTCAAACGTGTAGCGGCTCCGGTCAAGTCCAACGCATGCAACAGACGATTCTCGGCGCGATCCAATCAGTACAGACCTGTCCGACCTGCCACGGCCAAGGCACGACCGTCGACAAACCCCGTAAGCCATTCCACGGTACGGGCCCGCCGAAAGAAAACGGAAACCTAAACGGTAAAAACCCCACGCGGCTTTCCTACGGGATCTGTTAGTTCCGGGCGGACAGCGGGGAGAACCTCTTGCATGGGGTTGTCGGCTGAGGCACTCAGATTCAACATCGATTCCGTTGCGGTTGCTCGCGGCAGTGACCGGGGGAGATGGCGCGCACGGTGTCCGATCACGGCCTGACCAGCGAACGCGGTGGCAGCATCGGCCTGGTGCTTCTGATCGCGATCGTACCCACGGGAGCGGCAGCGGGCCTGGTTGC
>CAYLHT010000018.1:0-10336 GCA_964383765.1 uncultured Gammaproteobacteria bacterium
AAATCACAAAAATCAGAACAAATAAATCCCTGATCACGCTGACAGCGGCCAAAGCAGTCGAAATCCCGATTACAGGCCCGCTGCGCATCATTCACACACGTGCGCGTCGATTGATTGCAGGCACCGGTTATGCTGTATGCATCAGTCCGATTTGGCAGTAGGGCCGGAGTTGGACTGTTGCAGTGGCCGAGATCGAGCGTTTCGCTATCGTTAATCGCTCGGCTGGCCGTATACTGCTTCGCAAACCAGGCCTGACCGCTCAACGTAGAGCCATTCAAGTTCAATCCAAACGATTGCTGGCTCCGTCCACACAACGACAGCCCACTGGCGTCGCGTAGATTCGCGCAGTTGGCGACTATCCAGCCCAGGACTGAATTGTCTGAGACAGTCGGCGACCCGGTCCCAACCCAGATTCCTCCGGTCACATTCCCAGGCCCATACTGCAAGAGCAGGTTGCTATCACCAACGGCGTAAATATGTTGACGATCGATCGCTTCGACCGCGTAGATCGGAGCCGTCGAAGAAAACTGATTGGTTTGACTCAGAAAAGCATTCGGATCCCCGGCCGTAGTTCCCACACTCAGACCATTCGGACTGACGACGGCGGTACCATCTTTCCCAACCGCGACAACCGTCCAGGTGCTGTGCGCCGGGGTGGTCGGATCATCGACAGATTCGACTTTGAGATCATCACACCACACCTGGGCTCCATACGTGGCCTCACACTGGACCTGGAGGAGCATGCCTTGGTCTGAGGTCCGAGCTAACCCGTTCGATCCAATATAATATCCGGTTGAACCTAAGATCGGCGATTGAAGCTGATCGTTGTTCTGGGTGGAGATGATAACCGAAAACGATATCCAGCCCGGCGTGCCGCCGGCACCTTGGGCTGTGGTCCAAATATTGGACCGGTTTTCAAACGTGCAATCAGGTTCGTTCATTGGATCGGTCAGCCCGTTCGAAGGCGGACATCCCAAGGCTACTCCGCCTTGGGCAAATTTAGGTGCGGGATTGAGTCCGCTCGGGAACACGACTTTATACTTGCCGCTAATTTTGTACGTTCGTCCTTCCACCGACGTCAAGGGTAGTACTTGGGACACTCCAACGTAGCTGTTGTTTTTTTTGTTCGTACCCGCTTGGCAATCAGTTTGGTTTGCATAGGACACGCCTGGAGCAAGTTTGAGACTATAGATTCCAGTCGATCCAGCTCTGACGTCAGTCGATGACGTGATGTCTTTCGTATTATTGCCGCATGCCCCACTGGTGTTATTCACGCCGATCAGGTCGGGCGAGGTCAGCCAGGTGCTTGGATTAATCAGGTTGGTGTCGCCGGGGCCGGTGGGTGCGCTTTCCCATGATTCAAAATCGCCATTGCGCAACAAATTTTGACCGTTGCCGCCCTGGTTGAGCGTCGCGGTCACACCATAGAAGAATTGTCCGGTAGTGGCTGGGTACAATGCCAAGGGCCCAGTCAAAGCGCCCGTGCTTTCGTCGTAGCGATAGATGCCGTTCGAGGTGGCGATCCAGAGGACATTGTACGTCAAGCTGTGGTCCGATGGGCTACTGTCCAACGGAGCCACGGCCACGCCATAGTAACACAGCCCCGTTCGGGTCAAGATCGTATTCACCGTTCCATCCACTGGGTTATATCGGTACAGTCCGCTGGTGGGGGTCGGGCTACTCGGACAGGTACGATCCAGATGACCACTGACCGACGGAGAAGTCGTGACAATGTATGCTTGGCGATTACGGGCAAAGGCGATCCCGGTCACATTCTGGGTGGATGGAATGGTGGCGCTATTCACCCGTTGCCAAATGTCACGATTACTGAAACACTGTTTGCTGCCCGCGGGGTTACCGCAAGTACTTGGTGAGGCGTTAAAGTCACAACTCGATACCGCATAGGAATTGGTACTATCGAGACAACCGCCGAACGATACATGTTTCAACAGCAGGCCGCCTTGGCCGCCCGCTAAGGCTGGGGTCGATGAATACTGATCTGCGGACAATGCGTTTAGGTCGTTTTTTAAACTCGCATGGCCCGAGACACGGCAATCTGAGACTCCGTCGGTGTCGAAGATTCTCGATCGACTTAAATTGATCTGCGTAAAGGGGCTAACTAAGGAATCATAAAAATCGTCGAAGTGATAGAGTGTCGTGCAGGTGTCCGTAAAACCCGTGTCGGCCGCCTGATCCAATTGCCCAGCAAACCAGATTTCGGCATAGCCGGCGCCAGGATTATACTGGCCAGTCACGGCATTTAAGGCTTGGGGTTTGACGTCGCTGCTCGCGTAACTGACCGACGTCCACTGGGTGCCATCGAAGTAATAAATCAACCCGTCGTAGAGATTGGTCAAATTGGGCGTCCGACTTTTTCCCACTGCCCAACCGTCATAGTGCTCAGCCACCTGGTCACCAGTATAGTTTGCGCCAGCCGACCCGGCATGCTGTACGGCCGCGCCTCGCGTGCTGCGAAAGTACCCCCAGACGTCCCGAAATTCGGTATCAATAAAGTTCGTGGTGTTCGTATTGGCGCTATCGAAACTCGCTTGGGACGACCGAGCTCCAACCCCCATCAGAATCGCAACACCAAACACAACCAGCGTACGCCGGGCAGTCGAGGTCAGTGGTGAAGAGTGCAATGTCATACGTTACCCACTCGCGCGGGAGACGGACGTATAATTGACTGCCGCCTGACGATAGCGCGGGAAGGCGTTGCCTTGGTAGACGTGATAATACACGGTCGTGCCAATCGGCACGCCGATAGATGTATCGTCGACGTTAAAGGCGGTCATGTCCGGTTGTTGTTGGAAGTAGACGACGGTGTACGTGGCGTCGCCGCTCGGAACTGAATATAACACTCCATCCGTCGGAGTGAAGGAAAAATTTTGATTGGTCGATCGGACGACCAGAATGTACGGTTGCGTCCCGGAGGTAAAGGCAGCCGGGGTAATGTGCAGACGCACTCCCCCACTAATCGTACTCGGTGACACCGCCGCCAGGGGAGAATTTTCACAGTCCAGCGGACAGTAGGTATCACTCGCGCTATCATTTTCGCTAATGTCTTGGCTGCACATCCCATCTCCACAATACGGCGTGACGGTTCCGGCCGGGGTGAGCGGCGGCGGCGCACCCAGGACCACCGCGCCAGCGTTCAAGGCTTTTTGTAACCACACGTTCCCGGTCTCAAACACCGGAGACGATTTGAGTTGCAAGGTCAGTTGATCATTGTAGTTCGCGCCCGGAATATCGGTCCACTGTTGAATGCACTGGCTGGGGTCGGTTCCCAAAAAGCATAGCCGACCAAAACTGGCGGCGGTTGGTTCGATCCGGACCCGACCAGAAAATGAACCGGCATAGTCTTCAATTTGCGTGGCGCTGGCATACAGAGCAGTGGTCGATCCAGCAGCCAGGTTATTATTCGACTGGGTCAAATAAGTATTGGCTTGGGCATCGCTACCGGCGCCTCGAAGGCGCAGGTAACCGTTTTGGTAACTGGTGTAGGTACTCGGATCGGCCGCCGTGGCAGGGTTCGGATCAGCTTTGGTCAACTGGACGAACGTGCAGCCCAGACTATACACCACGTCTGACCAACTCCGAATGCAGCGTCCGTTGGGGTTTCCGGCAGACGCGTCATCATTCGTCTGATCAATATTCGCCGCCGTATTCAGGCCATTCAAACATAAGCGCTTCTGAATATCCGATTGTCCGATGATCAGCGAGCCCAGTTTCTGCTGCGGAGTTGAAGAGATATTCAGAACTTGAGTCGAGCGACCGCCGAGCGGGGCTGCGGCCGGCTCAAAAAGAGTTTGCGCGAAGATCGGCGCAGCCCAGAACATAACACAGCTCGCTAGGAGCAATCCGATGTGAAGAGAAGGTAACGTTAATTGACGATTGGACATGGGGGCGGATTGTTTTTCGGATTATTTTGGATCGCAGTGGCGGCCACAACGAGATCAGAAGTTAATTGCGCCGAACAACTTGTTTGATTGGTTGGATCGCATCCCGGGCTCCATTGAATGAAGCTGAACCCTGGGCAGGTGAACATCGATAAATTCACAGTTGATCCAACCGGATAAGTAGCTGAACATGAGGGGTCACCCCGATTCAAACAATTGATTCGACCGTCGTCGCTCACGACTTGTCCGGAATTATTCACGTCCGGGTAGGCGGTTAAGGTGACGCTATTGGTGATCGTCGTTTGGGCTGGCTGACCGTACCGCGGATACTGATTACCCTGGTAGGCTCGGTAGGTGTAGGTTCCAGCCTCGGTAATGGTATCGTTGGGACGAGGCGAGATCGAGACGTTTTGAGGCACGCTACCAACGTACACCATGGTCGAATTGCCGATGATTTGTCCGGGTGTGTAGCTGACGCCATTGACTGGTTGAAAAGCTGGGAGATTGGCCGGCGTGCGAGTCACAAGAATAACGACATTTCCAGTTGGATTCTGAATCGTCGGTTTGATATTTAAATCAATCACGCCCGAAGGCAGCAAAATATTTGCGCTGAGCGTCGGGGTCGGAACATCGGCACAATCAATCGCGCAGGTACAGGCATTTTGACATCCAACATTTTCACTCGCACTGCAAAAACCATCTCCGCAGGTAAATCCGTTGGACAATCCGGTTGGATCGCCGGCAATGGCGGAGCCAAAATTGGCCACGCTACTAATGGCGGCGCCATTGGCTTGTTGCAAAGGAGGGGGGGTTGCGGATTGACGCTTGACGTAGGCGGCGGGGGCGGCCATCGCGGTGATGTCGCTCCACTGTTGGATACAGATCGTGCCCTTAAAACCTTGACCGATCCCTTCCGGAGTCCCATTCAAACACAGGCGTCCAAAGGCTGTTTCCGATGTATTCAGGGGGCGAGCGATCAGGGTCAGACCAGAAAAATACGCGGCGGTATTCTGGCTGTTTCCACGGTCTGTTGCATAGACCGCGGTCGTCACAAACCCATTCAGATGGTTTGGCGCGCGGACGATGGTGCTAAAGGCTTGTTTACCAATGGCCTGAAGATTGGCAAAGCCTGTTTGCAAGGTGTAGTCGGTTGGACAATTGACTTTCAAGACAGACGGGCCACAGCTGATACTGGCCGCAGCGGGGTTGAAAGTGTCAGTCGAGAGATTGATAAACGGACCGCTGAAGAGGCCGGCTAAATCACTCCAGCTGGAAATGCAATTCGCGGCGTCGCCAAAGCTGGCGGTTGAGTTGAGACACAACGTGGCATGGGCGGACGAAGTACCGACGCCCAGTGATCCGGATTTGTGTTGCGTGTTGAGGGAGGTCGTGAGCGGGGCAACCAGCGGACCATTAAACGGAGTCGTCGGGATGACGTAGGTTTGAGCCTCAGCTGTAACCGCCCACAGCGAAGACAGCATGGCGAGCAAGACACCGGTCAACGTCGGACGAAGGGGTAGGTGCATGTTAGAAGCAATCGGAGCTGCAATAATTTGGCGAGGAACTCACGTCCTCGTTCAAATCATGACTGCAGAAATTATCTCCACAGTATGGCTTCGAGACACCGGCTGGCCCACTTGACGGAGGTAGACCGATGATCAAGTTCGCGGCCTGAGCCTCCCCAGAGGTGGCCGCAGAACCGACATCTGGAACATGGTTTGAGGCGGCATTCAAGTTTTGCAAATTGATCGTACTCGCTCCCACATCGGTGAGCAGATCTGACCAATGTTTAATACACGTACCTGATCCGGGAAAGCCCTCAAAGGTCAGGTCATTTAAACACAGCTGCGCCGTGGAGCTGGCATTACCGATGAACAGCGTGCCAGCAAATGTGGCGGCATAATCCATATCAACTCGCCCCTCAGCTCGTAAGGCATTCGACGGGATACCGGTGTTTGGCTCAAGGATTAGGGAGTAGAGTTGGGATTTGGAGACGTCGCCCTGCATGACACTGTACCCTTGGTCAGGAGTTTGGGCCGCGGTCGGCGTCGGAAAATTATGAAGGTATGGCACTGCTCCGAGATTCTGTAAATCTTGCCATGATTCAATACACGTACCAGTACGGTTGGCAACCGTCAGCAGGTCGCCGGTGTTGTTGCTGGCGACTGAATTGAGACACAGTCGGCTACAGCTACTCGGGTCAACATCCGTACAGCCGGAGATAGCTCCACTCGCATCGCCAATCGCAAAATTCCCGGCTTTGATTTGCCCGGTGGTTGAGGGGTTGAGAAACTGGGCGATGTTATCGCTGGGCGAATAGACCGTTGGATACGACGTCGAAATATTCGGCTCGCTAAACGCGCTGGTGAGTGACGGGGCGGCCGCCATTACAATCAACGCTAAGCCAGCCGCCCAAGCTAAGCGTCTGGAAAATTTCGGATAGAAATTTGGTTGGTGTGATGGGGTGGCCAAATCCTTTACTTTTCGCTGGAGTTGAACGGGCCGATCGCACTCATATTCTACCACGCTTTTGCCGTTTCCGCAACTGGATGGAGATTGCACTTTCCACGCTATGCGAGTATCCTTTGGGTTGCCTTCATGTCTACTGCTACTCCCGCTTTCGACCACCGTGACCAGGTGCGTTTGGTCTGGCTGGCCGCAATTCTGGCTGCCGGGATGACGTTAGCTGTTCTGATTGCCGTTAATCTTGAACAACATCCGGCTAGCCCTGTTCGAACGTCTGAGCAACCTATCGTCGCGACGCCAACTTCGTTTCGAGATGTGGCCGGTATCGTCCAAAACATCCGCGGACAAACGATTACCCTGGACGTGGTCATCACGGACGCTAACGGACGCATTCGCCATCGCACCTTTAACGTCACGGCTGAAAAAAACACCACGATTGAAAAGCTCCAGGGCCACACCCTCACGCCGACCTCTTTTTCTGCCCTAGCGGTCCATGACCAGGTGCAAGCCGCCGCCGATGTGAACATCGCTCCCCTCAATCACTTCACCGCTACCAAAATCCTTCAACTTATTTCCTCATCGTAATGCTATGCCCATCCTCTGGATCATTATCGGC
Source organism: uncultured Gammaproteobacteria bacterium (assembly GCA_964383765.1). Taxonomy (GTDB): domain Bacteria; phylum Patescibacteriota; class Patescibacteriia; order SBBC01; family CAIJZX01; genus CAYLHT01. The sequence goes on from CAYLHT010000018.1 coordinate 6,982, forward strand.
CTGATCGTCATTGCCCTACTCTGGATCGCCGGGGCGTACAACGGCTTGGTCAGACTCAAAAATCAAACTGACGAAGCTTGGTCCGATATCGACGTCCAACTCAAACGCCGGTACGACTTGATCCCAAACTTAGTTGAAACCGTCAAAGGTTACGCTAGCCACGAACGCACGGCGTTTGAAAACGTCACGAATGCCCGGGCCGCCGCCATGTCAGCCCAAGGTCCGGCCGCCAAAGCCCAAGCCGAAAATCAATTAGCCGGAACATTGAAAACCTTGTTCGCGGTGGCTGAAGCGTATCCAGATTTGAAAGCCAGCACGAATTTCGGAAAATTGCAAGACGAATTATCAGATACAGAAAACAAGATTCAGGCTGCTCGCCGGTTCTACAATGGTAATGTCCGTGACCTGAACACTCGGATTCAGTCCTTCCCCACTAATATCTTTGCTCGCAGCCTCGGTTTCCAAACCCGGGAGTTCTTTGAGCTGGCGGACGAAGCCGCGAAAGAGCCGGTCAAGGTTAGCTTTTAGGTTAGAGGTATTAGGTTGTAGGAAGGCTGAGAGTTCCTATAACCTACCGCCTACAACCTATCACCTCTGCCAATGACAACGTACGACTTCGTGACCGCCAACCGACGAAAGTCGGTAGCCTTGGTAGTCATTTTTATCGCGATCGTGGTTTTGATTGGCTGGGCCTTTACCAAGTTGTTAGCCGCGGGGCCGGGTGGGCTCGTGTTGGCGATCGTCATTGCGATCAGCATGAGTTTGATCGGGTATTACCAGGGTGACCGGATTGCTTTAGCGACGGCCGGCGCCCAAGGGCCAATTCAGAAGTCGGATAATCCCTACGTCCACAATCTCGTCGAGAATCTCTGCATTGCGAATGGCCAACCCGTTCCGGCCATCTATCTGATCCCCGACCAGCAGATCAATGCCTTTGCCACGGGTCGTGATCCGAAGCACGCATCGTTAGCCATCACGATCGGAGCGGTTGAACAGTTACAGAACGAGGAGCTTGAGGGCGTGCTGGCACATGAATTATCGCACGTCAAGAATGAAGACGTCCGCTATATGACGCTCGTTGCGATACTGGTTGGGATTATCACCTTGCTGTCCAACTATTTCTGGCGTTGGAGCTGGTTCGGCGGTGGCCGACGTCGGAGTAATGACAGCGGTGGTAATCAACTGCAAGCGATTCTGATGCTGGTCGGGTTGGTGTTGTTAATTTTAGCTCCAATCATTGGACAATTGATTCAACTAGCGGTTTCACGCAAACGTGAGTTCTTGGCCGATGCCTCGGGCGCACTTTTGACCCGATATCCTGAAGGCCTGGCGAGAGCCTTAGAAAAAATTCGTGATCATACTCAGGAACCTTTGCACGCAGCCAATCACGCCACCGCCCACTTGTTTTTCAGTAACCCCTTTGGTCCAGCAGCGGGTGGGGTCAGTAAACTGTTCAGCACTCACCCGCCGATCGACGAACGCATTGCGGCCTTACGCCAGATGGGCGGAGGGCGCTAGTTGTTCGACGCTGCCTGAGCGGCGTGATAAACTAGGGCCATGGACCGCCCCTCAGCCTCGCGAGCTAAGATGATCGGCTTTGACGTACTCTGGAACCGAATGTGGTCACAGTATAATCGCCAATTTCCGGTCCTGATCCGATTATCAATCATTGCGAGCGCGTTCACCATCGTCAATAATTTTGTCAGCGGAGAAAGCGTTCGACGTTTGATCAGTCAGATCCGATATAACCACCTTTCAAGTCTTGTGCTAGCAGCGTGGGTCTGTTTAGTGCTCGTTGGATTGGTCATAACCATTTGGGGTTCACTCGCTTTAACCTTTGCGATTGCTAAACCCGATCAGGCAAAAACCTGGCCAGCAGCGTTCCAACGCGGTGGTCAATATTTTTGGCCAGCGCTCACGACTGGGTTACTCCTGCTGGTGATTCTGGTTGGTTGGACATTGCTCTTGGTTATTCCGGGGATCTACTTTGCCGTCGTGTATGGATTGACAAACTATGTGGTGGTGCGCGAAGATCTGAAAAACATGGCGGCGCTTCGTCGCAGCGCGGAGCTCGTCCGTGGGTACTGGTGGGCATTCTTCTGGCGGCAGCTCGTCTTCAGTCTGGCGTATGGTTTTGCTGTTTCTCTCTTGACGCAGAGTTTTTCTGGATTGGCGAGTCACTTTGGTCCGGCCAGTTTCATGATTGGGGGTGTACTGACAAGCATAGCGGCAGTTTTGGCATTGCCGTTGCTGACCATTCTGCAGGCGGCTATCTACGATAATTTGGCGGTCATCAAATCTTCGGTTACCGCTTGACAGGCGCTAGCCAGAATGGTAGCGTGAGCGGTATTCTTGACATCTATGGATCAACTCGAACCAGAAATTTACGGTAAGTTCACCGCCCACCTCAAAAGTTCGCTGAATTTTGCGGCCGAACTGACCTTAGAGTTGAAAAATCGCTACGTTAATCCGGAACACCTGCTGTTTGGCTTGGCCGAAACGAAAGGTGGTGTCGCCTTTGAGATCTTGCGAAAATCTGGACTCAAACTCGATTCGCTACGTGACTTGATCAGCGTCCGCAATGAACCGGTCTTGAAGCCTGGACAGACCTTGACCATGGCGGATTTGCAATTTTCATTACCGGCCAAGCGCGCTTTAGAAAAGGCCGTGCTGTGCGCCGCTAATTACCGTCATAAATACGTCGGTACCGAGCACCTGTTCTGGGGTTTGCTGGAAATCGGCGACCCCACGCTCGAGCAAATCATGAAAGAAAACCAACTCGATGCACGTGAAGCCAAGTTGCAGCTCGGAAAAATTTTAAAGAACACCTCACGCTTTCCGGATATCTCTGGATTCTTTGAAGCTGGCAAGTCCGGGCCTGAAGAAACGGTCGCCATGCCAACCGGCGGTCGTCCGGTTCGTGGCGGAGATAGCAAAACGCCGGCGCTGGATTTTTTCGCCACCGATTTGACCGATCAGAAAACCCAGAAGACCATTGATCCGGTCATCGGCCGTTCTACCGAAATCGAGCGCGTCATTCACATCCTCTCGCGCCGCACTAAGAACAACCCAGTCTTGATCGGCGATCCGGGCGTTGGGAAAACTGCCATCGTCGAAGGTCTCGCTAAGAAGGTGGTGCAGGGTGAGGTGCCGGAAGCCTTGATGAATAAGAAAATTCTGGCGCTGGATTTAGGTCTAGTCGTGGCTGGAACGATGTACCGCGGAGAATTTGAATACCGCCTTAAAAAAATCGTGGATGGAATTAAAGTCAAACCGAATCTAATGCTTTTAAACTCACAGGTTCAACCGTTTATCTGAGCCAGCTTGCGCTTGGGGTTAAGTGAGACGCGGCACT
>CAYLHT010000019.1:0-3818 GCA_964383765.1 uncultured Gammaproteobacteria bacterium
GGATTCGGCGAGCGATTAGTCAGCATGAGATGATCACCATCTTTGGTGATTACGATGCCGACGGTGTGACCGCCACCGCCATTATGGTCGAAACCCTGCGGCAGATTGGCGCCACGGTCAGTTGGTATTTGCCGGAACGATTAGCCGAAGGGTATGGACTCAATCTTCGCGCGATTGAACGTTTAGCCTCGCAAGGCACCAAGTTGCTGATTACTGTCGATTGCGGCACGACGAATGTGGCCGAAGTTGACCGCGCCAACGAACTCGGCATGGACGTCATCATTCTTGATCACCACCATCAACCACCGAAACTTCCGGCGGCGGTCGCCATTATTAACCCGGCGTTCGAAGATGAAACCTATCCCGACAAACGGCATTCCTCGGCCGGAGTGGCATTCACGGTCGCGCGCGCCATTCTATCGAAATACCCTGATCACCCTGATGAGTGGGCGACGACGCTACTCGATCTGGTGGCGATTTCCACGGTCGCCGACATGATGCCGCTGCAAGGTGAAAACCGCGTGCTGGTTCAGGCTGGCATGCGTGAACTCCGGCGTGGACGACGACCGGGAGTGCGGGCCTTAATGAGCGTGATGGGCCAAGAGACGAATCGGATTGACACGACCACCATCGGTTTCCAAATCGCGCCGCGTTTGAACGCTGCTGGCCGACTTCGCCACGCTTCGCTCGCCTTGGAATTATTGTTGACCCATGATTCCGAGCAAGCCCAACGCCTAGCCTCTGAACTGCACCAACTGAATGGCAATCGACAAAAATTAACGGAGTTGGCTGTGGCCGAAGCCCTCGAGCAAATTTCTGCCAGCGGCGAACAAGCGGCGTACACCGCCTTTGCCCCACACTGGTCGCCCGGGGTGATCGGTTTGGTGGCTGGACGGCTGGTGGAACGAGTCTGGCGACCGGTCCTGGTCATGACCGAGAACGCCGGACAGATTGTTGGATCCGGCCGCTCGGTGCCGGGCTTCGACATCATGTCGGCCATGGACGCAGGCCGGGACCACTTTGAACGTTTTGGTGGACACGCGAGCGCCTGTGGCTTTACGTTAGTTTCGATTGACGGCCGAGTTGCTTTCGAATCGTGGTGGCAAGGCTATGTCGGTGAAACTTGGACCGAGCGCCCAGCCAAGCCGCTGCACCTTGATGCTGAACTCGCCCTGTCCGATGTGACGCCGACGTTGCTCAACACGCTCGAATTGCTGGCGCCGTTCGGAGTCGGGAATACTCGTCCAGTTTTTCAAATCTCAGGTCTGAGTGTTGTCGACCGATCACCGGTCGGAACCGGCGGTCAGCACCTCCGCTTAGTTGGACGTCAGGGCCGCAACGTCAGTAAGTTGATTGGTTTCCGGTTTGGTGCCGACGTTGCCGAACTGACTCCTGGCAGCCTGATAGACGTAGCCGTGGAAGCCTCGTGGAATGTCTGGAACGGTCGCAAGGAACCACAGTTAAAAATGGTGGCGTGGCGAGCGCATGCCTGAGAAACATTTTGTGATTCACGTGGACGGCGGCGCCCGGGGCAATCCTGGCCCGGCCGCGATTGGTGTGGTCGTGGAACACAACCAGCAGGTGATTCACACCATCAGCCAGACCATCGGCGTCAAGACCAACAACCAAGCCGAGTATCAAGCCGTGTTTGAGGCCCTGACTTTTGCTCGTGACCAACGTGCCACGAGCGTCGAATTGTACGGTGATAGCGAACTGATCATCAAACAGCTGCGCGGGGAATACAAAATTAAAAATAAAGACCTTGGGCCGTGGGCGGTCAAAATTCATTCGCTCGTCAATCAAATTGGCAGAGTGACCTTTACGGCGGTGCTACGGAATAAGAACGTCCCGGCCGACACCTTAGTCAACCGCGCGCTCGATCAAGCGGCTGGAGTCTAGCATGAATAAAGCAAACTCCATTCATTTCAATCCACTCATTACTGGTATAGTCGGATTATTGGTTGGGTTTATATCTTCTAAAACCGTTTTCAACCGTACCTGGATCGCCCTGTTTCCATGGGCCGTGATCGGCATTCTGATTATTTGGTTCAGCCGAACGAAGCGACAGGGGATTTGGAACGGAGCGGTGTTCGGTGCAGTCCTGACCGATTCGTTCATGCTCTTCAATTACAAAGGCGGAACGCCACACATGACGTTTTGGGTGTTTGTCGTCGTTTTGGCAGCGCTGGGGTTCGGGGTTGGGACGTTAGGAGGGTGGATCGTGCGAAAGTTGAAACCCACAACTGCATAACTCTTCACTCCGCCCCTATGCTCTACCACCAACTTTCAGTTTATGAAAAAAGGACGTAACACCGCGACCGCAGCAGTCTACATCGTTCTAGAACAAGACGGTAAATATTTACTTGGCCGAAGGTTCAACACTGGCTACCAAGATGGAAATTATCAGGTTCCAGCCGGTCACGTTGAAGCGGGGGAGTTACCGACTGAAGCGATTATTCGTGAAGCCAAAGAAGAGATTGGAATTGAAATTACTCCGCAACAATTGGAATTCGTGCATATGTCCTATCGCCCAAAACACGATCAAACAAGTGATCGAATTGATATTTTCTTCCGGGCACAATCGTGGCAGGGAAAAGTGCATAACAATGAGCCCGATAAATGTGACGATCTCCAATGGATTAGCATAAATCAATTACCGAAAAACATGGTACCGCACGTTCGTGATGCACTGGAGTGTATTGCTACAGGAGTACCCTTTCGTGAACTCAACATTGATTGGTTGAAAAAGGAAGGGGTGTACTTGCTATGAACCAGGAGCCCAGAGTCCCAATGAGTAAGCACCGCATTGAAGCTTTTACGGACGGTGTGTTTGCAATCGCAATCACAATCTTAGTTCTCGAATTGAAACTTCCACAATTGGTCCATACGGCTAACCTGAATCAGGATTTATGGAAAGCCATTGCCAATCAATGGCCGAAGTTCTTGTCGTATATGATCAGTTTCGGGATCGTCGGATTGTACTGGGTTGGGCATCACTTGATGTTCCACTATATCAAGCATACTGACCGGATGTTCCTGTTCTTGAACAACCTGTACTTGATGGTCATCGCTTTCATGCCCTTTCCTGCGGCGCTGCTCGGGCAGTACAGCGATTCGCGGACGGCCATCATCGTCTACGCCGGTACGCTCATCACGGCTGGATTGCTGTACAACCTGCTGTGGCGCTACGCCAGTCGGCATCGCCGGTTAGTCGACGAACGTATGTCCGATCGACTGATTCACTTGGTCAACAAAATTATTCTCGCCGCGCCGATGATTTATTTGATTGCGATTGCGCTAGCGTTCATTCACCCGCGGGCCAGCTTGATCCTGTTTGTAGTAACGCCGCTGCTCTATATTGTCCCCGGGCCAATTGATAGACTCATGTCAGCGGAAGAGGTAAACTTACAAAGTGATAGGTCATCGACTACTCACTAATCATCAACACCATGTGGTGGAAACATTCAACCAACGACGAGGATAAGAAGAAGGAGTATCGTATGTGGCACGGTAAAGGCGGTCACGGCGCAGTCTACGGCTTGGGTTTTATTGGCGCCGCGGTCTATTACATCCAAGCCGCAACGTCCTTTGGCGCCGGATTACTAGGAATCTTGAAAGCCATTGTCTGGCCGGCGTTTCTGGTCTACGACCTGCTGAAGTTTCTTAAAGGTTAAGCAGTTCGGTTACTCTTCGCATTCAATAAAACACCCGCCTGAAGTCTCAGGCGGGTTTGCGATAGACGCTCTCACGCATGAACGTCCCGCGAGTATGCCGGGACACTGTACAGTACAACAGCAGTTCGAAGCCGAGTGCCTGGA
>CAYLHT010000020.1:0-2248 GCA_964383765.1 uncultured Gammaproteobacteria bacterium
CAGCGACCGTTCCGAACAGAGCATGGATGCCTTCTATGCCTGGCTGGACCGCGATTACACGGCCAGCGCCACGAAGATCGATTGCTTCTGGGGCGATGACACCCAGTTCTACGCGCCGCTCCATCCCGTCGGTGCGTTCACCAGTTGGCTCTCCACTGACCTTGCCGGCGTCACGACCGATAACGGCACGAGCGACCTCCTCATCCGCGCGAATGGCACGCTCGTGCAAACAACGACGAAGCGATTCTCACGCGGCGCAGAGCACAAACTGACCTACACGCAACCCAGCACGCTCACCTGCCCCGAGACGGTGAAGCTCGTCATCACCGAGATCGCGGCGACGCTTTTCCAGCAGAGCAATCAAGGCTCGGGGACGCTCGGCCTTGCCGTTGCCTCCAGCCGCGATGACGTCGGCGGCGACCGCGAGCGCTTCCTCGACCTCACCGAGCGGCATAAGGAGATGCTGCGGCCTTACAAACGATACCCAGTATAGCACTGCCTTTTCAATTCGGGGACCGGGTTTCGGGTACCGGAAGAATAGCTCCTCCTCTATCTTGAAACCCGATTCCCGGAACCCGGTCCCCGAAACCCGAAACCCGATACCCGACCCATGACTCGAGAACAACTCTTCATCACCACCTTCGAGCCGCAGCTTGTCACCTTCACCGGGTGGAAGCTGCTGGTCGATCTGCAGACGAACCCCGTCCACGCCTTCGCGCCGAGCGATCTGCCCGGATTCGAACTGCTCAACGGGACTGCCCGCTACACCGGCTTCGACAGCCTCGGACATCCCACGCAAGGCGTGCAGGAATTCACACTGCGCGTTCACTACGCGCACGCACAACTCGCCACCGAGACGATGCGGCAGTTACATGCCCAGTACACGTCGCTCGTCGAAGGATTCTTCTCGGGCGGCTATCTTGCGCCGCCCGTCACCACCGGCGATCTCGCCCGCATCGATAGCATCGCGCTCCTCACCATCGAAGCGCCTGCCCTCAACAAGACCGCCACGCGCTCGACCGTCGTCGCAAAGGCGGAGTATTTTTTCACTCTCTTCTAATCGTCTGAACCGTGATTCATGGGATTACATGATTTTTTGAGATTTCGCGAAATGCAATGATCTGTCATTCCCGCGAACGCGGGAATCCAGGACACCCGCCTCAGAACCTGGATCCCCGCGTTCGCGGGGATGACAAGAAGCAATCACAATAATCCATTAATCCCATGAATCACGGTTCAGACAATTCCTATGACACAACTCTACCTCCGTTATCGCGCCGCGCCCACCGATCCGTGGACTGGCGTCCCCGACCTCACCAGCGCCTTCCTTGGATTACCCGTCGGCGCGTTGCCACTTGCTTCCGCTATCATTGCCAGCGAGCCACAGATCGTCACGCCCGGCGAAAGCGGCGAGCAACTCTGGCTCCCGTTCGAGTCGGCGGACGATGCCTATCTCGCACTTCACGCAACCTGTTCACCACTACCGCTCGCGCTGGAAAAAACAGTGATGACATTTCTCATCAACTATAAACTCGCCGGGTATCACGAGATGAAATATGCTCCGGCTACGGGTGCGGGTTTCGGGCAAGGTGGTTACATCACCGCTGCACTCTCGCTCCTCGAAGCAAAAGAGCAGCATGGCACGCTCCATCTCCGCTTCCGTCTCGCCAGCGCGCTCGCCGATGCACTCACAAATACGTAGGGTATAGGGTTTAGGGTATAGTTCTCAACTGTTGTCCAACGCAGCATACCCTGAACTCTGCATCCACGTCTTTATGACTCTTGTATATGTATTACATTTTACTTTTGCTGACACTGTCGAGCCCGACGTATGTTGCACGCTCGATCGATGAATCAGAGCGGCAGGACTCTCTAGCCGCCAGTCACACACTACTCATTCCCTACTACCATGAAATCCTCTATTGTGCAACAATGCATCATCTTCCTCCGCCACTTTTGGCCGCCGTGGCGCAGGAAGAATCGCGGTTCGACCCCTGGGCTACGCGTGTCGAACCGACCTACCTCCGCAATCGCACCATCCGCCGCGCAGCGCAGCGTTGGGCCCGCACCCACCCCACCGGCGCCACCGGCGCGACGGAGGCCGCCGACCGTTCCCGCTCCTATGGTCTTATGCAAGTGATGGGTGAAACCGCCCGCGAGCAGGGCGTTGCGTATCCCTTCCTCGCCGCGCTCTATTTTCCCGACAGCGCTCTCGAACATGGTGCACTGCTCTTAGAGCATTTGCTGC
>CAYLHT010000021.1:0-1670 GCA_964383765.1 uncultured Gammaproteobacteria bacterium
GTGCCGCCGAAGATCGTGATCACGCCTTTGTTGACCGCGTGGTTGGTCAGGATGTTGACGGTCAGATCAAAACGCATCCGCGGCGAATATCCGCACACGGTAGCCGGGCGAATGATCGTAGTTGTAAAATCGGGCGATTGATATTGGAGCAGAATCGGCTCGCACAGGCCCTTGTATTTATTGTAGTCAGTCAAGGGCACAAATGGATGGTCCTCTGTGACCTCCGGCGCATCGCTTACCCCATACACCGAGCTGGTGGAAACGTAGATGAATCGGTCGACCCCGGCATCCTTACTCGCCTTCACCATTGGCTCGAAACACTCGTAGTTGATGGTCCGACTCAACGACGGATCAAGGTCGAAACTCGGATCATTCGAGATGCATGCCATGTGGATGACGGAATCGACTCCTGCCAGCGCCTTCGAAAAATCCGCGATGTTGCGAATGTCGCCCTTCACCACTTTTAAATTTGGATGCGACGGCAGCCCCTCCGACCCGAATAACATTAGGTCGTAAACGACCACCGCGTAACCGGCCTGGAGAAGTTTTGGGACCAGGACACAGCCCTTGTAGCCTGCGCCGCCAGTCACGAGAACAGTTTTCATAAGAACCGGAAATGAAGCATCAAGGTCGCTCCTATCCAGTCATTTCTTTGTGGCTTTGTCCCGCCGGGAGAACGTATCCAAAACACGGTTCCTCCGCCGGCGTTGCGATTCTACAGATGTAACCATGCCGCGTCCCGTCAGGTTCCGATTAACGAAGAGCATTGCGGAGCCAAGTGGATCATCCTCATTTTTCCTCGTTGACCTCAAGGTTTTGAACGCCGAAGGCAATCAATCGGGGATCGCCGTTGCCCGGCGGTTGAGCCGGCCGGTCGCTGCTAAGGTGCATCTTATTTTCGCCAGGCTGTAGGATCAAACCTGTTAAATGCACCGGCTTTCCCCCTGCAGCCTCAAAGGAAATTGATTCTTCAGTATCGTTTATCTGGATATGAATCACCCGCGCCGTCAAGACGCTTAAACTAAATTGAATCGACGCGCTGATCGGATGATTTGCGTAGCTGACAAAGATAACGTCCGATTCGGCGCGGCTCCAATTCCACATTAAACCGGCCGCCGCATTTTCTTCCAACCCGTGAAAGCCAGGTCCGTAGACGACATCCACCCCTCTCTTGCCAGGCGCAACTGGAAAATAAGACACCGTCAAATGAGCTATGTCTATCGGCGCGGTGGCCTTAACGGTCACCTTGGGAAAATCCTCTTCCACATTGTGCAGGTCTACCTGACCAAAGAACGCGTTTCCGGTCACATCTTTTACGACATGGCCGTTTAGCTCGACTTGGATTGGGCGGTTAGTGTCGGCGCAGTCGCCAATCAGGGTGAAGTTCTTGTTCTTGCTGTAAGAAAACACGGAAAACTCACTCGAATACACGACGCCGCCCATCGGGCGCCCCCTTTGGTCGAGGGGACTAAAAATTACGAACTGATCGGGTTCCTTCTGCTCCTGCCCAAACCTCAAAAAAATACCCGGTTTGCCACCGGTGGGCCCAAACCTTCCCGGGAATTGGGTGCTGTGGTAGCGACTGGGTTCTCCGCCGCCACCTCCGCCGCCGAACGTTCCATCACTGAAAGACGATGCGACCGCGCAGAAGATGACCATGCGTCAACGCA
>CAYLHT010000022.1:0-1640 GCA_964383765.1 uncultured Gammaproteobacteria bacterium
GCCGGTGTCGCCGACCGCTCCTACGGTATCCAGGTGGCGAAGCTCGCCGGCCTTCCCTTGAGCGTGGTCGAGCGTGCAAAACTCGTGCTCGCCGAGCTTGAGGCCGAAGATCGCACCTCGCCCGCGCGCCGCCTGATCGACGATCTGCCGCTTTTTGCCGCAACCCCGAAAGCCGCAATACCCTCGCCAAAGGAGACCGCGCTCGACACAATCATTGCGGCACTCGCGGCGCTCAATCCCGACGAGATGTCACCGCGGGAGGCGCTCGAAGCGCTTTATGCGCTCAAGCGCAAGGCTGCGGAACGGGGAAACACATGACCAAAGTTTTTTTCCGCGCGCTTCTTCTGCTCGCATGGAATCTGAGCGCCGCGACAGCCTGGGCGCAGGCATACCCCTCGCGCCCGATTACATTTGTCGTCACCGCCGCGGCTGGCGGCGTGACCGACGTCGTGGCGCGCGCGATCGGCCTGAAACTTTCCGAAAGTCCCGGCCAGCAAGTCATCCTCGAAAACAAGGGCGGTGCCGCCCATGTCACCGGCGCGATGGCGGTCGCAAAAGCTCCACCCGACGGTTACACGCTCATGGTCGCTGAGGCCGGCGTGTTCACCATCAACCCGACTCTCTACGGCAAGGGCAAGATTCCCTACGACGAAGAGAAGGATTTCATCCCCGTCAGCGGCCTCGTCCGCATCAATCAGGCGCTGTTGGTCTCGCGCGAATTGCAGGTCAAGACCGTGAGCGAATTGATCGCGCTCGCCAAACAATCGCCTGGGAAAATCACCTACGGCACCGCCGGTATCGGCTCCGGTCCGCACATGAACATCACGCTGCTTGAGCTCATGACCGGCGCAAAATTCACCCCGGTGCATTATCGCGGAGCCGCACCCGCGCTCAACGACGTCATCGCCGGCCACGTCAACATCATGTCGGTGAGCGTGAGCCTGGCGCTGCCAGCGCACCGCGCCGGACAGTTGAAAATTCTCGGTATCGGCAGTGCGAAACGGCTCGCGCCCGCCGCCGACATCCCGACCGTTGCCGAAGGCGGCGTACCAGGCTACGAAGCCGTGACCTGGTTCGGGCTATTCGCCCCGGCCGGTACGCCGCGCGAGATCGTGAACAAACTCTACGCCGAGGTACAGCGCATCTTCGCCGATCCGACGTTCAACGAAAAGTTCATCGCGCCGCAGATGTTCCAACCGATGCCGCAATCGCCCGACGACTTCGCCGCTTTCATCAAATCCGAGGCGAAGAAATGGTCGAAAGTGATCCGCGACGCCAACCTCAAGGTTGAATAGTTTTCGTCGCGACCCGCCGGCGTCGCAGCGCAAAAAGCATCAGATTCCACGCGATCGATACCGCCAGCGCCAATACCAAACCCGCAGGCGTGCCGAACGGCACGGTCGCAAGATGCAACGTGAACAGACACGCGCTGAATCCAACCAGACCCCACATGGTGTTTGCAATCAGCGCCGCAGTCGCCGGCCCTCCGGCACGCGATTGAAAGATCAACATCAAACACGTCATCACGATCGGATAGATCGCCAGCAATCCCGTGAAGGTCGGGCCAACGTAACCGCTTGAACCGACGACCGCAGCGACCAGCATGGCCACCATCACGGCTCGCAGCGGAATGTCGTACC